>JAFGMR010000035.1 GCA_016927425.1 Methanotrichaceae archaeon
AGTCGGGCACATACGACCCCGAATCGTCGACGTAGCCCGCCCCCCATGTGGAATCGATCAGCTGCCAGTCTCCGTTGATTCGAACAGCGTTCCAGGCGTGGTTTGCATCGCCCACAGGCTCGCCGACCTCGTAGCCCCAGCCTTTGGAGTAGCCGTCGATCGTTCTTGCCTCAAGGCCGGAAACGTTTGCCAGCGCCTCGAAGAGGTTTGTGTAGCCAGAGCAGACAGACCGCCTGCTTCGAAGAAGGCCTTCTGCGCTGAGATCGCTGTAGCTTCCGGAGATGAGCCCTTCTGTGTCGTACTCGATATTGGCAGCAATCCACCTGTATATGGCATAGGCCCTCTCGCGATCCGTCATGTCTGGATCGATCAGATAATCGGCGAGATCCTCAACCGCCTCCACAGGGGGGGCGTCAAGCGCGCGAGAGACGATCTCGCCATAGATCACCGAGTACGTAGGAGGAGTGCGATAGGGATCGAAGCCGGAATCGCGGAGGGGCTGCGCATACCCGGCATCGAGCAGCATCCTGTTGAAGCAGAGCGTCTCGTTCAATGAGCCGTCGGGATTCGAGAGATGGACGACCGCCGCTGGGGGGTCCTCGCTGCCCGCCCGCTTAATCCAGACGGTCTCTCCTTTGAGCCACGATGATGCAAACGCCGTCGCCTCCACGCTTTCATTATCATATCCGCCCTCCCCTTCATCGTCTCCTCCGACGAAAGCCACGCCTGCCAGCAACCAGTGCATCGCGGAGTCGAGGACCGTATTCCCTTCATCGCCTCCTCCGACGAAAGCTACGCCTGCCAGAGTCAGAACCTCGCGGGATCCGTTCCCGTCCTCGACCAAAAGCCGATCTCCAGCAATGATATCTGCTACCCGGGCGGGATACGGATCGTCCAAGAAATCCTCTGCTGATGAAAGATTCGATGCTGTGCAGATCGAAAGGATAAGAAGTACAAGCGCTTTCCCTTTAGCTGAAAATTCACCCAGGCCCATGGTCTCTCTCCAATTGGTTACAGTCCTTGATCAACTCTTGGATACTCCACCCTATTTCAGAATCACGCCCCATCCTTCCGCAGATGATATATCTCATGCCGCCCTCCGGAGGAGCGAGAAGATCTCTATGGAACGTTTCGACAAACTGCTGGAGAAGGATATCGAGGGATACCAGGGGGAACACAGCCGCCTGATCGGCCAGGCTCCCGCCCTCTACCGCCTCATGAGCCGGCTACTTGGCGATCCCGCCCTTCCGCGAAGCATGTGGAAGCTCGTGATCGCAGCAATCGCATACTTCATCATGCCAAAGGATGTCATCCCCGAGGAGATCCACGGCCCAAAGGGATATGTGGACGATATATTCCTCTGCGCCCTCGTCGCAGAGAAGGTCAGGGAGGCGACGGGATCTGATGAGATACTGATGCGTAACTGGGATGGCGACCTCCCCGTAGTTCCCCTAATTCAGGAGATCATCTCCAGCGAGAAGGATCTCGTTGGAGACGAGGGAGAGGCGATACTCGGATGCGTCGGCTTCGATGAGCTCGTCGAGAGTTCCTGAATTGAAAGGATGCCGCCCGCTTGAGCGGCTGCCGTCTCAGCGGTAGGGGTACCTCATCTGCAGGCCGCAGCCCAGGCAGGTGACGGTTAGGCGCCCCTCTCGAAGCCTCGTCCTGGCCTTGGAAGGGGAGAGATAGCACCCGCAATGCTTGCAAAAGAGCCTCTTTAGGTGGCTCGGGATCCTGATGCGAACCCGGGTAGATATGCGCCGGGCCATCTGCACATAGCGGTTGCTCCTCTCGGGATGGAGGATGTGCTCCTCTTCCGCAAGCTCGAAGAGCCGCACAATCCTTTCCAGGGAGAGCTTCCTTGCCTGGGAGATCCCTCTCTTGCCTCCTCTTCTCTTCTTTGCCATAGAAACGCCAAGCCAGGCGAGGATGCATCCCATAAAAGCATATCCCTGCCGTTTGCAGGCGTGTCCCTGCTACATGCGACCCTTGTGCAATCTTTTATGTATCCGTCCCAACGATTGCGGACGGATGCCCGCAAAACAAGTGATCATAGGGGTAGAGCCCGATATGGTCGAGTACATCAGCGCCCGCTCCTCCGACTTGCGCATAGCAACGACTTGCGAGGGGCCGATCCTCCTGCCGGTGAGGATAAGCCAGCCCAAGCCCACGGACCACGTGGTCGTCGTCGGGGAGAGGAAGGTCTACGTATCCGCGGTCCAAGCACCTCACATAAGGAGCATAAACAGCCGGATGTTGCCCCGCTGCGCCCTCCAGTCCCGGGAAGGCTGCAGATGAGGGGGGGGCCTAGTACCTGCTTTCAGTGCCTGCCCTAGGGCCGGCCTAGGTCCAGCCACTCTTTGAGAGCCATCATCGACCGGGCACGGTGGGAGATGCGGTTCTTCTCTTCGAGGCTCATCTCGCCTAGCGTTCTCTCCTCCACCTCGAAGATGGGGTCGTAGCCAAATCCGCCCTCTCCCCGTGGCGCATAGCCGATCCTGCCTTCCATCTCCCCGCGGAAGAATCGGGGCTCCATCCCGGGCTCGCCGTAGCACACGACCGAGCGAAAGACCGCCCTTCTGTTCTCCACACCGGCCATGAGCTTGAGTATGCCCTGGTTTCCTATTGTATCGAAGACGTAGGCCGAGTAGACGCCTGGAAAGCCCTGCAGGTGATCTATGAAGAGCCCGGCATCCTCGATGATCGCTGGTGACGCGAGCTTTCGCATGACCTCGGCTATTCCGAAGGTTGCAACCTCTTCGAGGCTATCTGCCTGAACTTCGGTGTAGCCGATATTCCTCTGCTCCAGATCGTCGATGATCGCTCTCGCCTCCACGAACTTGCCCTTATTGCCTGTAACGAAGTATATCATCCAATGGACCTCTCATTTTCCTTGCTCCCTTTCCATCGGCCACATATTACACCATCGCTATTGTCGGTGATGATCTGGCTCTTCGCTGAATTGTGCGGGTAGATATCATCCTTCTACTTGGACGTATTGTCAATTTCCAAACGCTTACACTCCGATGGAAGCGCTATATCTAAACTTATATGTACCTCAAATGCATGGGTATTAAGGTAAATATTAGCGTTCATTCGCGTTCATTCGCGGTTGAAATTGGGTGAGATACGTTCACCCACATAAAACAACGAGAAACCAAGAAATTTTACATGGGATCGCGAGCTGTAGGCGGGTTATAAAAACTCCAACCTATTTCAGAATCACGACCCCATTGTCAGGAGTTGCATCTTTCCTCGTCCATGAGATTCACCATCCCTTGTGCATGAGATCGGCAGGGCGAGGCAAAAGTTGCGACGGCAACATATTTAGGCGGGCCAGCCAACTTCTGCCGCGGTGATCAAAGATGGACCTGGGGGATCGAGTCTCCGTCTCCCGAGACGGGGTGAGCTATGAGGGAATCCTCATGCCTACGCGAAGCGACAATGTTGTGATCAAGCTGGACAACGGCTACAACGTGGCCTTGCGGCGGCCGGGTTGCAATATCCAGCTGATCGCTAAGGGACGCGAGACGGTCCTGCCACAGAAGCAGCTCTCGTGGAGGGAGGGCTTGCCCCAGGTCTCTATCCTCTCGACCGGCGGAACCATTGCAAGCAAGGTGGACTACCGCACAGGAGCGGTCACCAGCCAGTTTACCGCAGGGGAGATCATATCGGCGATCCCTGACCTCGAGGAGATCGCAAACTACAAGGCATTTGTAATCTACTCGATCCTCAGCGAGAACATGATGGCAGGGTACTGGTCGGAGCTTGCCCGGGCAGTGGCCCGTGAGATCCGTTCAGGGTCCGAGGGCGTGATCGTAACCCACGGGACCGACACTATGACCTACACCGCAGCAGCCCTCTCCTTCATGCTCGAGACACCGGTCCCAGTTGTCCTCGTCGGCTCTCAGAGGAGCTCTGACCGGCCGAGCAGCGACAGCTCCATGAACGCGATCTCCGCAGCCACGGTTGCCGTAAGCGATATCGCCGAGGTATCGGTTGTGATGCACGAGGGGATGAGCGACGACTACTGCTCAATCCATCGCGGAACTCGCGTGCGCAAGATGCATACATCTCGCAGGGATGCTTTCAAGAGCATCAACCAGCCCCCTATAGGGAGGGTGGACTACCTAAGACGGGAGATAGAGACATTTGGCGCATATAGGCGTCGCGGCGAAGTAGAGCTTGCCCTCCATGAGGAGATCGAGCCCCGCTGCGCCCTAGTCAAGTTCTTCCCAGGCGCCTCCTCGAAGATCCTCGATTACTATGTGGATGAAGGCTACAAGGGAATGGTGATCGAGGGAACGGGCCTTGGCCATGTGGCGTCTAGCTGGATTGAGTCCATCAGGCGGGCGGTCGATTCTGGAATCCCTGTCGTCGTGACATCCCAGTGCATGCGAGGCAGGATCTGCGACCGCGTATACGATACCGGCCGCGATATGCTTGCAGCGGGAGCCCTTGAGGGTGGAGATATGCTCGCCGAGGTTGCCCTCGTAAAATTGATGTGGGCACTTGCAAATACATCCGGCGAGGAGGAACTGGAGTCGGTGATCCGCCGCTCCATTGCGGGGGAGATCTCGGCCTCAACGCCCGCTACTACCTAATCGAATGCTTGCGCCCCCCCTTCCCCAAGCCTTATAAACTAGACGGGAGAAGGGGGCAAGATCAAGATTATCTGGAGGAAATTCGTTTGGCGCGAAAACCAGCAAGCATGTACAGGAGGATCGAGCGCCCATATACCAGGAGAAAGTATATGGGGGGCGTTCCAGGAAGCAAGGTCGTCCACTACGACATGGGGAACTTGCAAGAGGACTTCCCCGTCAAGATCTCCTTGGTTGTGAAGGAGCCCGTACAGATCAGACATACCGCACTCGAGGCGGCGAGGGTTGCTGCCAACCGTTATCTGCTGAAGATGGTGGGAAGGACCAACTTCTACCTGAAGCTGAGGGTCTACCCGCATCACGTGATCAGGGAGAACAAGCAGGCCACCGGCGCAGGGGCGGACCGTGTCTCAAGCGGAATGCGCCATGCATTCGGAAAAGCAGTGGGCACGGCGGCTCAGATGGAGACGGGCCAGAGGTTATTCTCCCTCGCCATCAATCCACAGCATCTGGTCGAGGCCAAGACCGCCCTGATCAGGGCAGGCCACAAGCTACCCACCCCGGTCAGGATTGTGATGGACTCTGGCATGGAATTAATTAAGTGATCGGTGACTGGCTTGGATGACTACCTAGAGGGCCTCGATCGGGCCCTAAAGAAGATGCCCGCTGGCAAGGGCACCCATGAAAGATTCGTGATACCTGCCCCTAAGGTATTCTATGAGGGCAAGGCCACAGTGCTGGACAACTTCGCAGGCATTGCGGACACGTTGAACCGCGATCCTGATCACCTCATGAAGTACCTTCTCCAGGAGCTCGGCACGGCGGGGAAGATCGAGGGCCATCGGGGCGTCTTCCAGGGCAAATTTACCGATGATGCTCTGGCCAGGCAGATAGAGGCTTACTTCGAGGAGTACGTCCTCTGCTCGGAATGCAGGCTTCCGGATACGCATCTGATCAAGAACGATCGAGTGTTAACCCTCACGTGCGACGCATGCGGGGCCCATCGACCGGTCCGGAAGCGGAAGGCCAAGACGATCATAGCCAAAGATGTGATCGAGGAAGGCCAGATTTACGAGTTCCGTGTCGAGTCTGTTGGGAGCAAGGGCGATGGCATCGCCAAGGTGGACAAGTATCTCATATTCATCCCCAGCACGACGAAGGGGGATATGGTCAAGGCCAAGATCAAGAAGATAAGCGGAACACTGGCCTTTGCCGAGATAGTGGAGCGATTGGGAAAGGTCTGATCCGCTAGATTCGATAAGGCATGATCCTATGGAGAATATCAGTCTCACATTCACCGAGGACCACAAGTATCGCGTGGAGTTCCAACCAGTCGACTTCTGGATGGACTTCGCCTTGAGCTATGCGGCTTTGCCCTGGGAGGAGAGGAGCGAAAAGGGGCTCTCGCTCATTGCCGTGAACTACTCCTACCTCCTCAACATCCTCATCATGGCTCGCGACTATTATAGCAGGGTATCTATCTGATTGCTGGTCCGCAAGATCTGTCATGCCAACGCTCATCGGCAATCTGATACGGGGCCTCCCGAGGATCGAGGAGGGCGACTCATTAGCTCCCATGATCGAGTCATGCACGGATCTTCAGGATGGGGACGTGCTCTGTGTCGCAAGCACAATCGTTGCCAAGTCCGAGGGCAGGTTCCGCAATCTAGATCTCTATCGGCCCTCTGAGAAGGCCGCCGCCATTGCAGAGAGGCTAGGAAAGGACCCTCGGTTCGTCCAGGCGGTGCTCGATGAGTCGGAGGAGGTCCTTATCACTGACCCCTTCCTCCTTGTGGCAACCAGGTTTGGACATATCTGCGTAAACGCTGGAATAGACCAATCGAACGTCGGCAGAGGCGAGATACTCCTGCTCCCCGAAGATCCAGAGAGAAGCGCAGAGCGGCTGCGTTCTGATCTATCGACCGACTGCGCCGTGATCATCACAGATACTTGTGGAAGGCCCTTTCGCTGTGGGGTTGCAGGCCTTGCCATCGGCTGGGCAGGGATTGCCGCCCTTCGTGATTGGAGGGGCGAGGTCGACCTGTTTGGCAAGGCACTTGAGATTACCCTGGAGTCGATAGTCGACGAGATAGCGGGAATCGCCAATATGATGATGGGGGAAGGCGGCGACGGAACCCCTGCGGTGGTTCTTCGAGGCCTATCCTATCCGAGGTCCGGAGGACGCATCTTTATGCCTGTGGAGAAGGACGTCATAAGGCGCCAGCTTAGATGAGGTAGCTTTCGGGAAGATATCGCAGCTTTACGTAACTATTTTATAGAATCTCCATATCCAGGTATCCGTGCCTACGCCGATTGAGATCGTAATTCCCTTCAAGCTTCAAGGAGCCAAGAGCAGGCTTGCACCAGTCCTCACACCAGATGAGAGGAACTCTTTTGCTCTTGCAATGCTCGAAGACGTCATGGAGGCGACCTTGGGCCTCGGCAGCATAACGGTACTCTCAAGGTCGGCCCTTCCGGTCCTTGAAAGGGATGATCATCGAACCCTGGTCTCGTCCCTTGATCTTAACGATGCCTTGAACTGGGTGATAGATGGGTTGAACGGGCAGGATTGCCGGCCGGACCTGATGGTCGTGATGGCAGACCTTGCCCTGATCGATGGAGACGATATCAGGGGCATGATGGCGACAGAGGGCGACGTCGTCCTCTCGCCTGGTCGGGGCGGTGGGACCAACATGATACTGATAAGAACTCCCCTCTTCCATACCTGCTATCGGGGCAGCAGCTTCATCCATCATCGGGAGGAGGCAGAGCGGCTGGGGCTAAGCATGGGCATATATGCCTCCTATCGAAGCGGATGTGATATTGACGAGCCATCCGACATTGGAGAGGTCCTGATACACGGGAATGGCCGATCTCGAAGATATATCGAGGGCCTTGGATTCGTCCTCATAGAGGATGGGGGACGCACGATAGTGAACCGCTTTTCGAAGATATGACGTCCTTCTGAGGCTATCTTTTGGCCCGATCCAATCCTTCGATCTCATCGCGGATATATCGATAGAGTTCTTCGTCGATCTCTCCCTCTCCCGTATCGAGCAACCAGAGCTCGAGCTTGCGATCCTCGTCGAAACGGAGAGAAGTGCGATTGGCCCTGGATGCGACAACGATGCACTAGGATACGGATATTTCCTCGAAGGAGGCGCCGGGCGGGGTATTCCTCACGATGAATCCGCGATACTCCAGGCTTCCTTCGGGGGGCTTTTTCCCCCTCGACCTCTGCGAGCCCTCCGAGCATATCGAGGAGCTGCCCGGCCTCTTCATCCGTCAGATTCCAGACGGGGTTTGGGCGGCCGCTGAAGACGTCAAGCTCAATGTTCAAATCATCAAGGAGGATGGATGCTAGTCCAGTCGAGAGCGCTTCGTCAGTATACAGTGACCCGGCGCACGCCATCGACCTCCATGAGCAGCCTCACCAGGTCGCCGGGGATCTTGCCCTCGGTGATGATCGTAAGCTTTGGATTCTCAACGAAGTAGGGGTCGTCCGATACAGCCTGCCTGATTGAGAGGCCGTATCTTGCAACCGCTCCTGCGACCTCGCCTAATAGGCCGGTCTGGGTGGCATCGACTGGCGTGATCTCGATGACGCCAAGGCCGATTGCCGGAGCTACCTCGCCTAAAAACGTCATCGACCGCACGTTTCGAAATACCTTCCAGAGCTGCTCGTCCTCCCTCACGGCTGTTGCGGTCGTGTCCACAACCCTTCTGTCGACGTCGAGCTCCTTGGCTATCTGGGCGTGAGGGATCTCGATCTCTCCCGAGACCACCCGGCCGCGATCGTTGATCTGAAAGCCCCGGGCCAGTATGAGCCGGATCACCTTCTCCTGGGCGGGGTATCGCCTGAATTTATCCAGAATCTGCTGCCACATGGAAACCACCAGGGGCTAATCCTCGCTATAAATACGAAAATATATGCGCCAGAGGGTCAGCTGAACATCTCCTTTGGCGCTTCCTTTACCTCCCTCTTGCATCGGCGCACTGCCTCATCGAGAAGGCTCTGCGTTATGCAGCACTCCTCTATTATCGCCTGGTGCAGTGAGACCTTGAGCACCTTCTCGACCATGTCCCTTCCCGAGAGGCCCTCGGTGATCCTTGCAATCGCCTTCAAATCCACCCCTTCCATCTCCACGGGGAGGGTTTCGGCGCTCATCTCCAATATCCTCTCCCTCTCCCCAATATCGGGCAGCTTGAACTCGATCTCCTCTTCGAATCGTGACCTGATGGAGCTATCCAGGAACTCGATCTTGTTGGTGGCGGCGATCGTGCAGATCCCCTTTCGCTGATGAATCCCGTCCATCTCGGTCAGCAGGGAGTTGACGATCTCAGAGACGTCGCCTCGCAGGTCCTGATATCGCCTGTCAAGCGCGATTGCATCCAGCTCATCTATGAAGATTATGCAAGGGGCCATCTGCTGGGCCTTCTCGTAGAGGCTGTGGATCTGGCGCGCTCCCTCGCCCACGAACTCGCCTATCAGCTCCGTTGCCTTGACTGGGAGAAGGGGCACGTTCGCCTCTCCGGAGAGGGCTCGGGCCATCATGGTCTTTCCTGTCCCCGAGGATCCGTAGAAGAGGACGTTTCTCGGAGCCCATCGCCCGAAATGCTCCGGCTGGGCGAGGAACCGCTGTATTATCTTAACCTTCCTCTTCGCCAGATCTTGGCCCACTACATCGTCAAGGGATACCTGGCTGATGTCCTTCGTGGTATTCGATCTGCTCTCGACCTCGATCGAGGTCCTTGACCCAACCATCGAGACGCGAGGATATGCTTTGATCACCTTGAAGGCAAAGTCTGGGTAGAGCCTTCGATCGAAGAGGTAGCATCCGGGCCTTACGACCTCCCCGTACCATTGCTCCCGAGCGTAGCGCTCGAAGAGGCGCGGCTCCGATACCACAGGATACTCCTGAAATAGGCTCTTGAGAGGGTAGCCGGCAGGCCTCAGGAGAAGATATCTGGCCCCGGTGGTCCCGCTTCGGTCAAGCTTGCCTCCGTGGCCTTTGGTTCCAGTCTTCTGGATCGATCGCACGACCATTACTTAATTCCCTTCTAATTAAATGTATTGTCGAAGGGGTAGTATATTTCCATAATTTTATTCCGCGTTCCCCGTCCGGTCGTGAATCTCTACTGGCATGGGTGCCATGCCCCCGGGTCGTTTGAATCGGTGGCTTGCTGTCTGAACCGGTGGCTGCTCATATCAGGCTCGACTGGAATCGATGGCTCACTTAATAGCGAGTGCTTTGGTGCGATGCTTGCCAGCGGCTTTCTTCCATGAAGCTCGGCTATGATCGATATCCTTATCGTTCGGTCGTATTTCCGCCCTGTCTTCGTCATGCGATCCCCATATCGGCTCGCATTGCTTAACATATTGTCTGTAGATGGGGGTTCGCTCCAAACAACGAGGAATCGGAAAATATACAGCCTGGTCTTGCATCCATCTATGGAAAATAAGACCGGCTGTCAAGGAACGATATATGGAGTCTCGTGATACTGATGCAGCATCGCCGGCCAGTTGGGGAAGCTCTTTGCAAATTCAAGATCTCCATAGTACTTCGAAATGTCATGGGGAGGCGGTATCAGATATATGGAAGCTCCGCAGCACTGGTTGTAGCTGGTCCCAAGATGCGACTCGGCTATCACGAAGTTATCGGGTCCGGCCTTAAAGGCTTTCTGCAGGTTTCTAGCTGCATCCTTCACCTCTTGGCTGGATGAAAGCCTGATAAGCTCGCCCGAGAAATGGTTCAGATCCCACAGAGTGCTGTAGAAGAACTTCATGGATCTTTTCTGGGCATTCCAAATATCAATTCCGGCATCGGGCATGCGATCCATCAGGGCTCCTGCGAGTTCATTTACGGCCCTTGAGGGATCTTCTATCTTGGATAGATCGAAGGCAGACTGTGTCACTCCATACTCGTTGGCTTGTTCGTAGTAATCGATGTAGGCCTTGACGATCTCGGCAGAGAACTCCTCCGTCTTAATCTCAGGCTTTCTTACGAGGACATTCAAGAGCATTTGATAGGGCCATCCTTCCCCGGGCTCTGATTCTTCCGATGCCACGATGTATTTCACGTAAGGGGCTGCCTGATAGGCCACTTCCAGGTTGCTCATGAGACAGGCGTCCATTCCCAGAATGTCGATGGGCTTGCCGATCATATCGCTCATGCGGGACAAGACGTTGCCCAGCTCTATCGTATCCAGAGAGTGGCCCGAACCGTCATCCGAGCATATGGCTCGCATATTGGGGGTGTCTTCCGCCAGAATCCTCTTTATTGAGGTGCTGAAAAGGGTCTTTTTCATCTGAGATCCCGAGAGGGTGCCCGCCTCGCGGACGTTATAGCTTCTGGCATTCATGAGGCGTGCGATCCTGTCCATCTCGGAGGGCTCCCAGCCGCCCCCATGGTTCCATAGGATCAGAGCGTAGCGCTCTGCTGGATATCTTTCGACGGCCCAAGATATGAAATTATCAAGCACCTTGGGATCTCCGCAGTCCGTTTCATCCAGCTCTTCCACCAATTCGTTGCGGCCTTGGCTCTGAATGCGATATCTTCTTGTGCCCAAATTCCCCGCATTATCGAATTCCACAAGAACGTTTACGTCCGAGGTCGATCCTACTTGTCTCATCTCTTCCAGATCGCCATCTCCGGCTTCGGAAAGGTTGTTGTCGCCGGCCATATAGACCATAAAGGTCCATTTCGCTTCATTTTCCATAACTTATGCATCCCTTTACCATTTATACTTATTTATAAAATATCTTTCTCATCAGTCTCTCGGATAGTCGTTTAAAATTTCTTGCCCTGATATCTTCTCCTTATGATTTAAGGTTAACGATTACCGTGCCCAATTCTATAAATTTTCTCAGCATTGTGGATTTGCCACCCTCCGTCCCGACAGTGATTAATATCACTTCACCTCTCATGGGGGCAGATACTAACTATTGGGATGAGGTGAGGAGATTCATGGAAGGCAATGGAATGGCTATAGCATTGGTGGTAGCAGGTTTCGTGGTCTGCTTCCTGGTCCCGCTCTACCTGCTCGCTGCCCTCTTCTGAGGGGCGTGCAAAAGAGCGGTCCGTAACGACCTTGCGAAAATCCTTTTTTAGCGGAGCTTGGGGAATATTGGGGTTTTCGCTTCCAAGAGGGGCAGTCTCCCCCCTTCATGAGTGGATCGGGCTTTTCTCTATACTTATCAAATCCTTTGAAGATCAAGACCCTCGTCAGCTTGAGTCCAATCATGATCGATGGCACCGGCATGTGCGGCAGCTGCAGGGTGGAGGTAGGAGGAGAGACGAAGCTGGCCTGCGTGGACGGGCCTGAGTTTGATGGGCATCAGGTAAACTACGAGCTTCTAATGGACCGCCTTAATGCTTTTAAAAAGCAGGAGAAGGAGGCGCAACAGCTCTTCGAGGATGAAGAGATGCAGAAGTGCCGGATGAAAGAGGATTTCGAGAGAATGGAGTTCGAGTGATAGGCTCGATGGGCCGAAAGAAGACGATCTATGCAAACCTCCACATCCACTGAGCAGCCCTCCCCTGTAGCCCCTAGCCTTCTCGTCTTGTGCGGATTATTTCCTCGATGAAACTTATATCGAGCCGCCCGGCCTCATCCTTCCGCCCGAAACGCGCCCATCCCGTAGTGGGCCGCGTACCCAAGAGCGATCGGCCCCTCTACCGCCTCTGAGAAGACAAGCCTAAACCCGCATGATCCGCTGCCCCGCCTCCCACCGCCGCCCTCCCTCCGGACAACGAAGCTTCCCCATGGCACATCCTTCCCCCCGATCCTGGCGCAGGAGACGTCCTCGACCGTTTCCGGCTCCGGAAAGCCGGATAGATCGAGAAGTCGCCAAAGCTCATGCTCCGGGCTTCCGATCCACCGCCCGCGTGAATCGAGCTTTTTTGCTCCCGCCCGCGTAACCTTGGCATGCCTCGTCGAGATAAAAGGAGTATGCGAGATCCAGGTTCTCGACCTTGCGAGAAGGGGAGATCTTCCCTTCCCTTGCTCCAGGCAACCGTTGTCCTCAGGCCGGCCCAAGCCGAGCAGGCGAACGAAGACCCCGCGCCCGTCCGGCCCCCAGACCTCCCGAAGGCCTCGAAGCGCCTCTTGCTCCCGCTCCCCAAAGCCCGCGCGGGCGAATATGGTGACATGCGCAATCTCGCCTGCCTCGCCGAGGGCATCGTCTGCCTCGCAGAGGATGTAGGCGTGGCCGTGGCCTTCAAGCGGGCGGCCCAAGCTATCGCATCCCGTAAAGACGCTGCTGCCGTCGGAGAGGCGGACTAGCGCCTGGTGTGCGGATTCCGCAAAGGCAAGCGCCGAGGTGAGGCTTGCGCCGCATCCGCCTGCCAGGGCATAGCGCGCAACAGTTGGGATATCGTCTTTCAGACTCGATGCCTCCTGATGTGCAAGACCGCTTTGCTCCTCGATGGGAGGAGCTTTCCAGCCTTGTTGTAACATTATGCTGCAATGGAAAGGATTGTTTTCAAGCGATTATCGCAATCCCATTTTATGCTTGATCTGCCTTATATCCGTCTCAATTCTGGCCATGCGAGCATCGCCTCTGTTCATCATCTCTTCCCCGAAGAACTTGGATCTGCTCGGTGGCGCCGCCCTGCTTTCTCGAATACCTTATCCATCTTTGAGCTCGTCCGGCCCAGCAGGTCGCAGATACGCTCCAAATTGTCCACGGCCCCGATGAGGGGTGGGATGGCCTTGTTGATCTGCTCAGAGGTGTTTATGGTGGCAGCTTGTCATATTGGCATGAGATCCGCTTCGTAATCTTCCTACCCAACGCTCTCCACATCAGCAAGGGGCGGCCATTGTCTGGATGCCAGGTCACAGAAATGCATAACACTGCCCTCATCCCTCTCCACCAGGGCAACTACGGCCTGCATATCCCCTTGAGCGTTCTTCACCTCGAAACCCTTGAGAGAGCTTCATGGCCATCTCAGCAAGCCAAGGCCTGAAACCAACGTCATGTACCTTTGGGCCGGTGATCGTGACCTTGCGCTTCATCTTCTGGAGGATAGGCAGCCAGTCGTATTAGACCTTTCTCTTTGAGGAGACCTCTTGATATCCCTTGAAAAATCTCCAGCCGCTCAATGGATTCGCGTTCATTCGCGGTTGACACGTTCACGATCCCTGTGGGCTCATGTACAAGGGATGAAGGACGATATCTTGCGATTTTTTTTCATGCGAAAGAGGATTCGAAACCCGAATGGCCCATAGCCCCGCTTGCCTCCATCGATCCCTCTTCGCCTGACGAAGCTGTCCAATGGCACCGCCCGTCGATGGTGGCGCGTGGAGCGGCCTCGACCGCCACCGGCGCTGGAAAGCCGGCGAGATCGGGCAGCCGGAGATGCTCGTGCTCTGGAGATCCGATCCACCGTCCGAGAGCGTCGCACTTGGCCGCGCCCTACTTAACGTTGCGGTCTGCCATCTCCCAAGGCTCTAAGAGAAGTCTATTTGTACAGCTTGCTGCAACAGTGACGCATCATGGGCGGATCGGATGAGGGAGAAGCCCCGCCGGAAGAGCAGTCTTATGGCATGGATTACGAGGATTCTAGCAAGTGGTCATATGGCCCAACCTCAAAGCCATCAGCATTGCAGTTTGACGGCACTGAATGCGGGAGTCGAAGGGCAGGGGCCGGGCCTCATGACATCGAGCCGGACTTAAGGCCTCTTAATTGGCAGGGGCGCTGGTGGAGGACATGGGAATATCTCTTCCGAAACCATTGGATCGAGATCGCGTTTTTTATCATAGTCATGGCTGCGCTAATCATCAAAACGCATGCCTGGGAAGAGCTTAGCTTTCCGTGGCAGCTTCTGAATGCGACTGCTGCCTTGCCGGTTGCCGCTCCCACAAGCTGGGCCGACTATATCGGCCGCTGGCAGACGTATCTGGCCGTAGGTACCCTCCTCGTTGCCGGCTTCGTCTGGTACGGAGAGATCCGCGACGAATGGGTGAACACCCGGCCGAAGAGGATGAGCGTCTTCTTCTTCATGGATGACAAGCCTCACGTTATCATCCGCTACGTCTGGCTGGCAGATGCTGGAGACATGCGCGCCTGGGGGCAGCAGGTCGCAAGGCAGGCGGTCCATGGTCAGCAACTCGACTTCAGCCCGGATATAGAGGCCCGGGAGAGACTTGAGAAATGGACGAACGGAGACCCCTTCATGCACTATGCTGTCTGCTTCAAGCTAACCGGGCTAAACGACTATCTTAGGAAGAACCAGGGCATCTGCCGGTATCAGAACCTTGCAGGCGACATCAAGGATGTCCAATCCATACCATTGGAGAATGCAGTTGCACTCCGGGTCGTCTCCGAGTGGCAGATGGCCTCCAAGAGTTGATATGGCTGCAGAGGGGACGGGCCGTGACCCTCGAAATGGCATATTCCGGCCAGGCCGAGAGTATTAGATCAAATTTTGAAGTAGGTGCGGTAATCTGTCAACTATCGATCTTCATCACCATCGGCATACTTCAACTTCTTGACGATTACAGCCTTGGCGTTCTCGATTAGCGTTATGCTCTGTGCCCTATGCCTTCCAGTTTTAACAATCACCCTCGGGCCGTCAACCTTCCGAGCTTCGGCATAGATCTTCGAGCCGTGTAGAGCATCTCCAATCTCGTGGCAGTCTGCTATGCTTCCACCAACCTACCTTCCATTCGTAGTTCTTCCGTAGCTTTCATCACAAGATCAAAATCAAGCTCAAGGTCTTCAGCAGCCTCGTCAGGATATGCTTCTTTTTGGCTCTTGTAGTAACCTAGAACCTCTTTTTTCGCTGTCTCGTAATCAACATCCCTACATTTGATGACTTTAATTTCAGATAGCCTGTGCCTGATAGCATCCCGCACAAAATCAGACTCGTTGAGGTACACGCCCGCCTCGATCAGCTCCAGAATCTGCCTAGCTTCAGCAGGCGCGATCTTTGCTCCTATTGACACCGAGACAGGCTGAATGGATTCTTTAGTTGACGTCCTCATGTGTTTACTATAGTGAACCATAGTTAAAATAGCCATCGTTCAAACTTGCTGCAGAATAGGCTGAACCACAGGTGAAAGGGTCGTGGATCAGTTATGGGTTTGAATTTAGATCCGTCTTAGATTACGGCATCATCTAATACCGATCTTCCCTGAGAATCCCCCGCGGTGATTTTTCTTGAGATCACGAGCTGTAGATGGATTATGGAAATTCCAACAGTGTCATGACTGCTAATGCTCATGTGCAGTTCCAATGGGGCCACGACCCGGAGGTCATGGTAAGTTCGACATGATACCCGAATTCACGAGGCACCTTTCGGTGTTTCAATGGGGCCACGACCCGGAGGCCATGGTAAGCTTCGAAAGGCTGCCCACACCGTTCGCAGGAAATCTGTTTCAATGGGGCCACGACCCGGAGGCCATGGTACGAACCCATCGGTCGTCATTAATTATCCGAACAATTTTGTTTCAATGGGGCCACGACCCGGAGGCCATGGTAAGATGGCTGCGGCTGCGCTTGGTCCCATCGCATTGATCGCGGTTTCAATGGGGCCACGACCCGGAGGCCATGGTAAGAGACCATCATCATATGTCTTCTAATCGCCATGATGGGTTTCAATGGGGCCACGACCCGGAGGCCATGGTAAGATAACTGGACTAAGTTTGATGGTGGGTAATGAAGCGGTTTCAATGGGGCCACGACCCGGAGGCCATGGTAAGGGAAACTATGGAATCCACATTGCGAGTGGAAACATGGTGGTTTCAATGGGGCCACGACCCGGAGGCCATGGTAAGAGTAAAGCCTTTGCGGCCTTGCCGCATATCGAAAAAAACTCGATTTTCACGCGCCTCGTCAACTGTTCGAATAACATTACCAAGTGACCTCCCTTTTGGAGGCATTTTCGCTATGCAGACCCGTTTCACGCGCGATTTTGCCCTATGTGGCGCCTGTTAGCG
>JAFGMR010000036.1 GCA_016927425.1 Methanotrichaceae archaeon
AGCGTTGTTTCGTGTTCATTCGCGGTTGGTTATAAAAAACCACTAATTCACGCTAATGAACGCGAATCCGATAAGGCAATTAGCGTTTATTCGTGTTCATTTGCGGTTGGTTATAAAAAACCACTAATTCACGCTAATGAACGCGAATCCGATAAAGCAGGCCGTGGGTGCGAGTTACTGAAAATCGGTATCGATCGATCTTGCGAGGATCTTCGCAAGAATTGCTTGCAGGCTATCGATTCTTGCACATTCGTTCAATTGCCCGCACCCACTGCCCCATCTGGCGAGGCGAAATATTCTTCAGATCGGCGAGCCAAATATGGTCGAGGATGGCATATGTTCGGCAAGAGTGGATATATGGCAGAGGTATTTCTGGTCGTCTTCATCCTGATCGGCGGAGCCTTCTGCAGCTCCTTGATCCAGTCGGTGGGCGGGGACTTCGGCAGGTCCTGGCTTGAGGCGCTGCCCGCGGCAGAGAACGCGAGCATGCCCCCTTCGGGCGACCTATGGGGCTGGGGAGGGATGCCAAAGGGCAAGGAGCTTGTCGATGGCCAGCTGGTCGAGAGCGTGCATGATGGGATGGTTGTGATAAACGGAAGCGATTGGATGGGGATCGTCCCACGGGATCCGCCTCTCTACTCGAACAACACCTCGAACAACAGCGAGTCGCTCTCGCCCTTCTTCCTCTCTGACGATCCCTGGGTGAGGGCTCAACAGCTTGGCGAGACCGTGCGGACGACCTGGCCCTATTGATGAGGGAGAAGGCAGAAGATACCGGGATCGCTTCGCTCGATGAGTCGTCGTGGGAGCGGCTCTTTGGGGGAGTTGTATCGGATCGGGACAGAATAGCGCTCATATTGCTTCGGGAGGCAGGGCTCGACCTCGAGAGCCTTCTGAGGCTTGAGATATCGGATCTCCATCTGGATGGGAATTCGCTCAGGATAGGGGCTAAAAAGGCCGAGCTCCAAATGGCATCTGCCGAGGAGATGAGATCCTATCTCTTGGCCCACAGGGATCAGCGCTACCTCCTGGAGGGCAGGTGCGGCCTTCCGTTGACTCCCAGATGGAGGAGATGTGTCCTGGACCGGCTGATCCCGGCGGGGAGGGCGTCAGGTCTATGAGGGATGGCGGCAGGTATGGGGGCGACATGCTCGAATAGGGCGGTCAGGCAAGGGTATCATGCAAGTCTCTGAGTGCAGTTTGGGGCGGGTCTTCGTGATGAGGGTCGACGACGGCGAGGATCTCCTCTCGGCCGTAAAGGGCCTTGTGAGGGAGAAGGGGATCGCCTCGGCGATGATCCATGTATTGGGAGCAGTTGGGGAGGGCCTTATAGTGACGGGTCCCGAGTCCCCTGTAATCCCGCCAGTTCCTCACTTCGAGACGGCTAAGGGGGGGTGGGAGGTGCTCGGCTTGGGCACGGTATATCCTTCGGAGGATGGGCCCCGCATACATATGCATGTCTCGGTCGGACGGGGAAGGGAGGCCCTCACCGGATGCCTGAGGGAGATCGCTACTACATATCTTGTCGTCGAGGTGGTGATCCTAGAGCTTGTTGGGCTCTCGGCCAGGAGGGTCTTCGATAGCGAGTTCGAGCTCCACATGTTGAGGTTCGAAGAGGGATCCTGAGGATGGATTAGGCGAATGCTTCGACGAGCGGTTATATGTCAAATAGCGTATCGGTAAATTGAAATATAAGGAATGTTGAGGTCTAGCAATAGTTGCGGAGGGTTATGTTCGAAAAAATTCTGGTTCCTACGGATTTCTCCAAGTACTCGCAAAAGGTCCTCGAGTGTGTCGGCGAGTTGCCCGGTTTGAAGGAAGTCGTCCTGTTGCATGTGGTCGGTCCTGCCGATCCATTGGCCAGGGTATGGGATCCCGGTGCGAGGCTCGAGGAGGCCAAGGAGAAGATCGAGGTGCAGAGGAAGTATTTGGAAGAGGCTGGGCTTAAAGCAGTGGTAAAGGTTCAGCCTGTCCTCGAAGGAAACATCTCCAGGCTGATCGAGAGCGTTGCCGAGGCCGAGAAGGTCTCCCTGATCGTCATGGGTGCTCGGGGCAAGGGCCTAGTCGAGAGCGTGATCCTGGGCAACGTCGCAAAGAGCATGGTGCGTTTTGGAAAGACGCATCTCTTGATCATGCGGTATAAGGTACTAGACAGTGCTGATGGTCCCGTCTTTGAGAAGTTCTGTCACAGAACGTTCAGCAAGGTCCTCTGTCCCACCGACTTCTCAGTGCCATCAGACCAGGCCGTATCCTTCATGAAGGGCTTGGAAGGCGTTAGTGATATCGAGCTGCTCCATGTCGTCTCCCAGGGCGAGAGCAAGGAGGAGATAGATGCCAGTTATCAGGAGGCAGCTTCGAAGCTCAACGCCATGAGGGAGGATCTGGAGAAGTCCGGCATAACGTGCCATGTTCATGTCGACGTTGGAAGCCCTGCTGAGGAGATATTGGAGGTTGCTGCCAAGGAGGACGTCTCCCTAATCGCTTTGAGCTCACACGGCATGGGGTGGCTCGAGCAGCTGATAATCGGAAGCACGGCCTATGACGTTGCAAGGATGGGAGACCGCCCCGTCCTCATAATCCGGGCGAATAAGCCTGAATAGGCTAGGATGAGGGGACCTCTTCCCCTTATTATTTTTCCAGGGTAATTTTTTCGGGTCCCATCGAGCTCGATCATGGCCTCGTCTCCTACTTCGTCCATGTCGCATCCCCTCGCGAGTCTCCTCTCACTGGGCCTTGATTTATCTGAAAGACACGAAGTCTGTCCCATAATAGTGAAGAATAAAGCATCGTTAGATATCGTTTTTTGTCCTTTATGCATGAGCACAAATGGATCATGAACGTGTTCGCCATCGTATCGCAACCATTCGATCGAGCAGCGCAATTCGATTATTCAGCAGAGTTGGATCATTCTAAAGGTGCTCTTGATAGCCTAATTCAGGTAATTTTCGCAGGAGAAGCGTTCGATAAGATACACTTCGCCTCTTCGATCGAGATTCGTTCGATTTCAGGCGAGGCAGCCGTAAGCGCAGGCGCTTGCAGCTAACGGATACTATGCCATACTGAAGTCTATCCTGGAGGGAAACGAAATGGATGGAAAGGAATCGCGGGAAGGGGGTCTCGACCTTGAGGCCTTGCTTCTGGATATCGGCTTCGCACAAGAGGAGATCGAGAGCGCCGTCTACGAGCTCGATCAGTACAGGGAAATCCCCGGAACCACTCTTCAGAGGTATCTGAGAAGGATATTCTCAGCAGTTGGCGAGGAAGGCCGGCCTGCCCTCCTGAGGGGTATTATTGCAGGAACAGCGTTTCGCCTTGCTATTTTGAAGGCGGTCCAGGAGGACCTGGAGATCAGGGAGGAGGTTGCAAGGGAGATGAATTTTGATCACAAGAGATGATGTGTTAGCACATCATCCTCTCACAGTTCCTCACCGGCGATGATAGGCTTTTATGATCTTTCGACCCTCCGTGAAGACTGGGCCATTTCCCATCCAATATCGGAAGGCTTCGGCCTTGGCAAGCGCCGTTCCGGACTTATTGTCGACCAGTCCTTGCCCTCTTTGTGGACTGCCGCCCTTGCCGCGATCACGAGGTCGGCCTTTCCCTCCCGAGAGTTCCGAGTGTTTATCATAATCGTCTTGACTGGCATCAGGGGGTCGCACACCTTTCCTCCTTCCCGTTGCCGCCAGTCGCCTAGCGCCGCTCGTGCTCTGGGAGATGGTCCGGTCCTTCTCTCATGAGCTATCCGCCGGAGGGGGCATCACCCGTATTGTCAGGAGATCTCCGTCTTTCAAGGCCAAGGCCTCCCTCAGATTGATGGGAGCGATTAGCTCTATCAGGTCCTCGGGGTAATGGGATCTATCTGGGATGACGATTGCAGCCCTAATATCTCCGATCGTTACGGGATGGCATCTTCCCCCTCCATATCTGCGCATATCGTCGGAGAAGCTGCGGATATGGATTGCCGGCATCTCGTTTAGCCTCTCGCGAAGCGGCATGCTCTCTCGGGTGAGCCGCAGGTTGAGGGTGCCTGGAAAGGGTACCATTTGGACCGCCTCCTCGAACTGATCTCGATAGCCGGGCAGGTTGATGTAGTACTGTCCCTCCCCAAGCCCCGAGATCACAGTCCCCTCCATATCGAGACGATCCGGATCATCCGGGGATATCTGCTTGGCCTGTGCATATTCGCGTTTTAACAATTGGATTCCCCCTCAGTCAGCGTGATTACCCATCGGGCACGATCTCCCTCTCGAGAGGCCCTCCCTCAATCGAGCATCTTCAACATCTCGGCGGCGACCTTGGAGACTCGATATGGGACCATACTTCGCGTTCTCTCAATTCGATGCTCGTCCTCGCAAAACCCCATTGGGGCTAGCTTCTTCAAGCACTCGATATCCCTCGATGACTCGATATCCCTCGTTGGTGAGATGCCATCACCTCGGTCTTGAGATGCACCAAAAATTCGAGACGCTTCTTGCAAGATGAAGCTTTCGAGCCCCCCTGCAATCATCTGTGATCCTTGCCATTGCCGACGAGCATCGCGGCGCAAGTTATATAATTCATCCGGTTATATGGTTATAAGGGATCGTAATGATGATCTAAACGATTCCTTGGAGGAGATAGAAAATGCCTGAGTTTGCTAACCCTTTCTCCGGAATGATTAAGGACCGCTTCCTATCAAAGGGGGAGCTCGTCAGAGCCATTAGATTTCTGGTAGCGGCCGAGTATGAGGCGGTCCAGCTCTATGTACAGCTTGCCGAGTCGATCGATGATCCCCTGGCAAAGGCCGTCCTTTTGGATATAGCCGACGAGGAGAAGGTCCACGCAGGGGAGTTCCTGCGCCTCTTGAAGGAGCTTGCGCCGGACGAAGAGGAGTTCTACCAAGAGGGCTATGAAGAGGTGGAGGAGATCATAGAGGAGCTCGCAGGAGGGTCGTAAGCCGAAGTAATCCCATGATCACGAGGATCGTTGCTGTAGGCAGGCTGAAGGAGCGCCACTGGCAGGAGGGCGTAATGGACTACTCACGGCGGCTTGCTCCTTTCACCCGCCTAGATATTGCCGAGGTGGGGGGAGAGCCCATACCAACGAGCGCAAGCCCGGCTCAGGAGGCGAAGATCAAGGATCGGGAAGGGTCGGAGATCCTAAGCCGGACGGGTCGAGAGCCGATCGTGGCGCTGGAGCGAGAGGGCCGTGCGCTCGACTCCTTGGAGCTCTCCCGTTGGATCGAGGCGCGCATTCTGGCAGGCGAGGCGGATATCAGCTGGGTGATAGGAGGGCCGCTTGGCCTCTCCCCCGCCGTGCTGAAGAGAGCTTCCCTCGTCCTCTCCCTTTCGAAGATGACGCTTCCACATCAGATGGCACGGCTCTTCCTCATGGAGCAGATATACAGGGCTTTCAAGATAATGCATAACGAGCCTTATCATCGCTAGTGCTCTCTTGGATTATCGTCGTGGGAGATCCATGGAGCCATCTGCATAAAAACTCGCGGCCAGCTAAAAAAAGGGGAAAGGCGTTTCCAATGCGCCTCGCCTCTCCATCGGGCTCTTATCCCTTCGTCAGGGGAGGGCGGCTTCCATCAGGCCATCCGTATGGCGGTTGCTTCTCCCTGGCCCTCGGGCCCTGTGACTCGATAGCTTTGATAGGTGCCGCTCATTGTGCCGTTTCCAACCTGAAGCGCGAGCCTGTACAGGTTCTCTTCCGTATAGAGCACGCCGTCGACGGCTGAGATGACGTCTATGCTCAACGTCTCCTCGGAAAGCGTTCCCCGGGTCGTTACAGGAACGACAAGGCCCTCCTGGCTGAGGTTGCCCTTCCCGTAGACCACGCTCCCTGCTGAGTAGAGCATCAGCTCTAACTCCCTGACCGATGTATCGGAGAGGTTTAGGGTCCATCTTCCAGCAATGCTTGGGGGATCCTTAGCCACGGGCGTCGCAGCAATGCTCGTATCGGTCGAGGCGTTTGATGTATTATTGGGGCTAGCCTGGGACCCGGCGCTTGGCGTATCCATGTTGGCCTTGGGGACGGCAGTCGGCATATCCATGTTGGCCTGAGGCACGGTCGTAGGCACGTTCATGTTTGGGCGGTCGAAACCCACAGGCGTCTGCGTATCGGATCCGACCTCCATCCCGCTCAGCCACTCGAACCCGCCGCCGGTGGCACATCCCGCCCATGCGGGATTTATGATAAGGATGAGGATGAGCAGCGAGAGTCCCAATCTCTCCCTGCTTATTGGAACTGGCATGTGCATAATGCCAACTAGGTCCTCGAGGCTTTAAAGATTCCCCTATTTAGAGGTGGCATCATGCAGTTCCTTGGAGCCAAGGAAGGGGGGTTGAGGGGGGGCTTCCCTCATCTGACAGGGATCATCTGAGGATGGGCTGGTCCTGTAACCTCCCTCTCGTATATCTCGCCTTGGATGAACTGCTCCAGGAGCTTTCTAGCCATCTCGTCCGAGTACTGTTCTGGGGGGTGCTTCATGGTGTAGGCTGATATCTCGAGGAGGGGGCCTCCTACCTTCCTCTCCAGGGCTAGCTTGCATACTCGGATTGCGTCTATGCTGCAGCCTCCGCTATTTGGCGAGTCCTCGACAGAGAGGCGTAGCTCCAGGTTGATGGGAATGTCTCCGAATATCCTTCCTTCCAATCGCAGAAAGCAGATCTTGTTGTCCTTCTGCCAGGCCACATAATCGCTAGGACCGATATGGATATCGTCGTCCTGCATGGGGATGTCGAGGACCGACTGTACGGCTTCTGTCTTGGATATCCTCTTCGACTTCAGGCGGTCGTGGCTTAGCATGTTCAGGAAATCGGTGTTGCCGCCCGTGTTGAGCTGATATGTGCGATCGATCTGGCAGCCCCTATCCTTAAAGAGCTTGGCGAGAGTTCGATGGACGATTGTAGCCCCGATCTGGGACTTGATGTCGTCTCCTACGATCGGCACCCCCCTCTCCTGGAAGCGGGCAGCCCAGGCCGGATCGGAGGCTATGAAGACCGGCATGCAGTTAATAAAAGCAACTCCTGCATCCAGCGCGGCTTGAGCGTAGAACCTGGTGGCCAACTCAGAGCCGACGGGCATATAGTTGATGAGGATATCGGCCCCGGAATCCTCTAGCTCCCTCTTCACATCGCAGGGCTCCTCTTGAGCCGTCATGAAGGTCTTATCGGCGGGATAGTTCTTCATATGCGGGGCCACGCCGTCGAGAACCGGCCCCATGCTCACGATGACGCCCTTCTTAGGGACGTTTGGATAGATCTCCTTTGTGCAGTTTGGCGGAGCAAAGAGGGCTTCGGAGACGTCATGCCCCACCTTTCGCGCATCGATGTCGAAGGCCGCCACCACATCGATATCCCCTGGTTTATAGCCTCCGATCTCGTAATGCATCAGGCCAATGCAGTCGCCCTTGTCCACTTTCTTGTAGTACTCAATCCCCTGAATCAGTGAGCTAGCGCAGTTCCCTACCCCGGCAACCGCCAACCGTATCTTTTTCAACCTCTGTTACCCTCCTGGAATCGCCTGAAGCATGAGCTGTCAACTGAGCAGGGTTTCCGGTATTACTGCAGGTCGTATATAACTCTATAGGGCTTCCCCACATGACAAAACAGGGCCCAAGAGGTCAATAGGAACCCCAATCCAACCATCCTTCTCCTAGTGACTCCTCCACCAATTGATGTAGGGGGCATACGTCTTATGCACTCGCCCTGTTCTCCGCCGGATTCATCTGCACTTTCAGCCAGTCATCTCGGCATCGATGAGCCAATAGCTCTTCAAAAGGCACGCCCTCGAGCAGCACGGCCGGTTATGGTCCCGATCAGACCGTGATCTATGACCTCCAATAGGACCCGGTCTCTCCAGCATAGTCTCGTATTTATGGCCTTGCAGCGTTCCTCGAAAACAATCGAAACGGCTTAACCTGCCTTTAAAAAGGCAGGGGTGCGGCCTGAGCTCTCTTCTCAAGATGAGAGCGACTCAACGATGCCTTTCAGGGCAGAGGCAAGGTCGCCCTCAAGCTTCAAGAGGCCTTCTTTGTCGGCCCGGTAGGCGATCTCGGCCGTGTGAGGAAGCTCGGCGGCTGTCGATCCTTCCTCTGGCCGGAGCAAGACGGTCTCCTTGCCGAGGGTGTGGGCTACTCCGAGGGCGTAGATTACATCGGGTCGCAGGCCTCCAACGTCAGCGACCACCACTCTCGCCCTAACGAGCGAGCGCCACATCTCCTTGATAGACCTCTCGCTATCCAATATCTCGCCCGATCTCTTTGGGATGAGCTTGTTTACCTGAAGGGCGGCCTCGGCTGCTTTGAGGAGATCCTCTTTCTCTGCCGGGATGAGAAGATAGGCGAGGTCCGCGTCCATTGCGAAGGGTGGCAGGCCGAAGGCTGGCTTTGTCTTGAGGAAGCTCAAGAGCCACATGAAACGCGTGAACTCGGAGTCGACGAAGCTTGTGGCCTTGGCCGCAAGATCGGCTCTGCGATCATCGCACTCTTGGTCCAGGAGGCCCCTTTCGAATTGGAGGACGAAGGGGTCATCGAATCCAAATTCCCATCTGGCCGAGCTCAGGGCCTTATCATGGAGGAGATGGGTCTCGGGAGCGTAGATGTATGTGGAGGAGAGGTTCTCCGCCCGGAGCTGGGAGAGGACGAAGACGTTCTCGCCGTCCATGACAATCACTAAGCTGCAAGGCAGGCTCGCCCTTGCGATGCCCTTTTGCAAGTGGCGCTCTTCCGATATCCTGTCCACTTCGAGGACGAACTCCTCGAGCAGCTGGTCTACCTTCTCCTGGAGCTCCGTGGGCATGCTTCCGCCCTTGGTCCTCTTCCCCTTATGAATCATAGATTGGTCAATTCACCCTATGGTATATCAATACCTCCGGCAGGACTACGACCTCACCGATCACTCATGGAAGTAGACGCTCTTTTCCAGATCGAAGCTTCCCTGAAGCATGGTATGCGAGTTGATGCCACTTTTGCCAAAGCCCTTCTTGCTTGCGGTCATCCCCCAGTATCCCTGAAAGCCTCCATCGAGCTCGACTCCAAGGCCCTGGTCGTCTTCCTGCGAGGCGCCGACAAGGGCGGAAAAGGCGTCTCCGTCTAGTGTTCCGTCAAGCGTTCCATTTTTAGCTCCATCCAGAGCACCATCGTCAAGGGAAGATTCCATCAGGGAGGCATTTGCGAGGGCCTCGATGCAGAAAGACTCGTTGCAGAACGCCTTTAGCGGATATTGGCCAAGGTCGCAAGATCCGTCGCAATAGATTCCACCGTCCTCGCCTTCATTTAAGGTGGATTCGTTCAATAGCTCTCGGCAGAGGAGGGCAATTGATCCATCGAGCTTTGATGCATTGATCGACGAGTTGTTGCTCGATAGCCAGTTGCAGAGCTCGCAGAGCGTCATGTTCTCGCAGAGGGCTTGATCGCATAGGGCAGCGCAGAATCCGAGCGTTTCTGGCGCAAGATGGATCCCTCCCTCAAGAGCTGCTGGGCCATCGTCTGCTTCGCTCGATCCATCCGCGCGCGCGATTGATGGCGTGAAGGCATCTGCGGCGTCGGCTGAGGGAAGCTTTTCAGTGACAGATTGGAGCAGATCATCTCCCCATTCCATATTGGGGGCGTCTGTGTGGTTGGGCCATGCAGCGGCTGGATGGGCAAAAAGAAGAATTGCAGCCATGGCTAGATTGACATATAAGCTGTTCATGCTGACTCCCATCATCCACTTGGGCTTTGAAGATATTGAACCTTTTCCTCTCTCTACACCCCCCATCTTCAGAGGTAGGTTTTATCACCAACGAGGGAGACCTCCCTCCCGTGTACATGGATTACTTCCCCTATCCGTCCCTCAGGCCCTACCAGGACAGGATGCTCGATG
Source organism: Methanotrichaceae archaeon (assembly GCA_016927425.1). GTDB lineage: Archaea > Halobacteriota > Methanosarcinia > Methanotrichales > Methanotrichaceae > JAFGMR01. The sequence continues at coordinate 9,852 of JAFGMR010000036.1, forward strand.
CCGTATACGATACCGTTCGACGAGGGGATCATGGAATACTCATGCTGGATGCTCCTACAGGCTGCGGCAAGACTAGCTGCATATCGGCCGCGCTCGCGGCAGCCCCAGGCAAGATCGTGGTTGCAGTTCGCACCATAAGCCAGATCGACATCTACCTGGAAGAGCTTGGGAGGATCTGGGGGAGCACCCATCACCGCCCCGAGGTCTCCTACATGGTTGGAAAGGCCAAGGTCTGCCCCTTCGCCGATGAGTTCGGGGGCGAGAGTGTCTACTCCGCATGCTCTCGGCTGAAGGAGTGGTCCAAGAACTACATGACGACGAAGCTTAGAAAGGGGGGCGAGAGCGTATACATCGCCGAGAGGGACTCGATCCCGGAGGAGATGCCGGGCAATCGCACGTTCTGCCCCTGCTATCTTCGAAGCAGGGAGGCGTTCGACCTCAACGGAAAGATCTTCTTTCGCCGCTCGACGCTTGCCCTGGATGCAGTCGAGCGGCTGAAGAAGAAGATCAATGCGCCAGAAGACCTTCTCGATATATGCGAGGGGCTATGCCCCTACGAGGTGATGGCGCTCTATGCGAAGACGAGCGACCTGATCATAATGAACTACTCCCATCTCTTCAGCCCCGACTTCCAGGAGATCATCTTCCAGTGGCTGGAGCTCGATTCTGAGAAGGTGACGGTCTTCGTCGACGAGGCGCATAACCTCGGAGATGCTGTGCGCGGGATGAACACCAGGGCTCTTACCATTCGCATGATAGATCTCGCCGAGACCGAGGTCGGCAAGTTCGAGAAGGCGCTCGGGCAAGCAACGCTCGCGGAGGCCAGCTCCATGTGGCGTCGCGAAGGGATCAAGGCGATCCGCCTCCTCTTGCCCAGGCTCAAGCGCTTCATACTATCCAGGGAGTCTCGCATGCCCGAAGGCGAAGCGCTTCTCGACACCGATATGTTCAGGGGATTTCTCTACGATGGAATCGATGACATCGAGGGGGCCCTGTCCAACATCTCCGAGGTATCCCTAGCAGTCGCAGAGATGAGGCTTGCCGAGGGCGATTCAGAGAACCTCCAGGGCGAGATCCAGCCAAACCTCGCCCAGGTGCTCCTCTTCCTGATGGAGATCGAGCAGGCGGAGGAGGACAGGTCCTATCAGGCGAAGGTTTCGAGCATCTCATCCGGTGATCGGCGCTGGACCCGTCTCGAGGTGACGCGGATCGATCCCGCACCAGTGATTCGCCGCATAACGGACAACGTGAACGCAACGGTGATGCTGAGCGGAACTCTATCGCCGCTCGAGGCCTACGAGCTCTACTGTCTGGGCGAGGAGGGCCGGGCAACAAAGCTCAGCCTTCCTAATCCCTTCCCGAGGGAGAACCGCCTCCTAATGGTTGCAAAGCGGGCAACGACTCGCCTCGGCTCTCGAGAGGATGCGGACAACCGAAGGGAGATCACAAGCCACATAGGGGCGGTCGTCATGGGCGTTCCTGGAAACGTCGCCCTCTTCTTCACTTCTTACGCCATGATGAACAGCTACAGGGAATTCGCCCTCGCCTACGCCAGGAAGGCCAATAAAAGGCTCTTCTCCGAGCCGCGTGCGGCAGAGGATGTGCCAATGGTCCTCGACCAGTTCTTTCGCCAGGGCTGCCTATCCGGGGGGGTATTGATGGGGGTATGCGGGGGAAAGCTTGCTGAGGGAATCGACTACAAGGGGGAGGCTCTATACGGCGTTGCAGTCATTGGGCTTCCGCTAGGCGTCTTCGATGAGATCCAGAGGGAGATCAACGACTACTACTCCAAAAAGTACGGAAAGGAGAAGGGCCTCCTCATAGCATACACGCTTCCTGCGATAAACAAAGGGCTCCAGGCGGCGGGGCGGGTGATAAGGGCCGAGTCGGAGAAGGGGGTAATCCTCTTCTGCGATTCCAGGTTCAACAGCCTGGGACCCGGCGGCGTAAAGCAGTACCTGCCTTCATGGGTGGCGGAGGAGCTAGTCTCAGTTGACGCGAGAGAGAGCGTCCGGGCGATACGCGAAAAGGAGATCGACTGGGGCCGATCAAATGCGAGCTGCAAGTGAAGGGGCCTCCCTGCCGCCTCAATCCATGTCGGATATATCTAGCAGCCTGAGGGGGATTGCCCCGAGCGCCCGGCCTATCATCGACTTTGCTATCCGCGCTGCATGTTCCTCGCTCTCGGCATTGAAGATCTTGATCTCGAATATCAGCCCGACAAGGGCCGTTCCAGCGACGAGGAAGACCCCGTCCAAAGGCTCGTTGCAGTGAGGGCAGGTGCTCTCGCCCACCTCCACCTCGACGAACTCCAGCTTCTTCTGGTTCAGCCGCTTTCCTGCCTCGGATATCGCGACGCCTATCGCATCGTCGGCGGATTTCACATCTCGGACGAGCCAAGCGCCCTCGAGAATGACGTTGAAGTTGCGCATCCAGGGGCAGAATATGCCCATCGGATATCTACCTTTTCGGTGAGGGGCCTTCGGCTGGCCCTTGCTGGGGGGAGATAGGCAGAATGGGGGTATTCTTCCTAACAAGGCTTGCTTAAGGGAATCACAAGCCATAAATATATATGGGGTATATGGGCTAAATGGGTAATGGGTTTAATTTGCCGCTCGCTAAAGTAGATGGTAGAGGAAGGGTACAGCTGCCTAGCAATCTCCGCCATAGGATGAAGCTGAAATAGGGCGATGAGTTCGTTGCTGAGGATATTGGAGTGGGTACGATCATACTCAAAAAGATCAACTTCCGAGCGCTGCTGGAAGACGCAATAGTAAAAGCGAAGTCTGTCGATCTTGATAAGCTCGAAAGGGAAATAGAGGAGGAGAGCGACCAACTTGCCCATCAGAAGTTCAAGGTATCTTCTCGATAACACAGTCTTCATCGCAGCAGTCAAGCGCAGATGGAATTTGTCATTTGTGACCCAATATCCGTCGTCTTCATCTGATATATGGAGAATAATGGGATCCAATAGAACCATCTGCTTTCCTCTTATATTCACTCGATCAAGCATCACCAAAGCGCGGATCCCCTAGGATTACGAGATCCTCCCAGGGGATATACGTGGCGCCAGGAGCTGCAAGAGGATAGTGATCCATCGCCGATCCGCCATCGATCGGGAATGGATCGTCGCAGATGCCGTCTCGGTTCTCGTCCACGCAATCGCAGGAGCTGTAGTAGTTACCAATAGTGCCGTCGTCCCAGCAGTTCTCAATCCCGAGGTCGTATGCGTCGTGCTCCAGGTTGAAGAGGAGGCAGTTTGCGACCATGAGGTTTCCGGAGGTCCCATTAGAGAGGGAGAGTCCGGTAAACGTGTTCTTCATTATGCAGTTGTCAGAGATCAGGTTTCCCTGGGAGCCCCCACTTACATCGATTCCGCCAAATGCGTTTCCCTCGACGTAGTTTGCCGAGACGATATTCTCCTCGGCGAACTCCTGGAACTGGATTCCGACAAAGCCGTTATCGATCACCTCGTTCATCAAGACGAGGTTCTCATCCGCCCTTCCGGCGAAGTTGAGGCCGGAAAATCCGTTTCCCTCTATATTGTTTCCGGCGATAGTGCTCTTTTGCGCCTCATCCTTGAAGACGATTCCAGAGAAGCCGTTCTCGCCAATCGTGTTCCATAATACAATGTTCTCCGAGAGATTGCCCACGAACTTCATGCCGTTTAGGGCATTTTTTGTTATCGTGTTGTTGTAGATCGTATTACAGCTACTCTTCACCTCGATTCCGGATCCAAGGTTGGAGTTTGTGATGATGAATCCAGAGACGGTTACGCCGTCGCTTATAATCGAGATCCCACTCACCCAGCCGCCTGCATCGATTATGGGGTTGCCGCCTCCGGAATCGACGCCCTTTAGGATGACCGGCCGGTCAACGACGACGTTCTCCCTGTAGACGCCGCTTTCAACCTCGATCGTGGAGCAGGGGCAGGCACCATCGATCGCCTCCTGGATGGTTGGGACGTCTACCGGGACGGTGACAAGCCCGGCGCAGGGATTGGCCGCGGCCAGGAGAAATAGGAGCGCAAGCGCTACCCGACTCATGAGGGGCAGGATCCGGCGTCCCTTTGAGCCGGCGAGGCGCGGCCAATCGAGCGTTTTCGCGCATCGATTGCAGGACCATGGACTGCTGAAGCATCGATTGGCGGATGGAAAAGCTGCCAGGGCAGTCCGGCGGTCCATTTGTCTCGACATTCCTTCTTCTCCCTCCTCCGGCCCCTCTTTCTCCTGGCTCCTAATCCCCTTCGCACCTGCCCGGGTCGAGATCAGAAATCTTCTTCGTACTCGATTCCCGCATGCTCGGGCGTAAGGATGTTGGAGTAGGAGGGAATAACATCATCGGCGGTCCATCCCCTTTCCTCCATCTCCTCTACGATCTCTGGAAACGAGGTTGCAGGAAAGGCCATCGTCCCTTCCTTCTCCCTTCCCGGAACGAGGATTGTGACATCCTTTGCAGCCACCCTGCCTATATCGTCTTTGAGAAACTCCGCGCCATCGGTGCTTATGATGAACTGCTTATCTCCTCTAATCAACGAGATGTAAAGGTAGATGCAGATGCGATGGATCGCCTCGGGATTGAGATAGGCCTCAGGCTTCTCTAAAAGTAAGACCGATCCCTCTTCCATTGCCGACCAGAGTATTGCAAAGCCCTTCAGAGTGCCGTTTGACAGCTTGTCTTCCCTGTGAACAGCCCTTGGCCTTCCGATATCGACTGTTCCCTCCAGGTGGGGAGATCCCGCCTCATCGAGAACGAAGACGAGCTTTCTCAGCTGCGGTACTGCGAGCTTCAGCATGTCCTCGATGATCTTCACCTTCTTCTTCCTCTCGGAATCGGGCACTTCTTTCATGCGCTCCAGGATCTTTCGGCCGTATGGGTCTCCTGGTATGTCAGCCGGTGGGAACGGATGGGGATAGCGAAAGAGCATCGGATCGAAGTCGAGATAGCGGATCGATCCTAGGAACCCGGCGATCTCGGCGATATGCTCGTTTGAACTCTTCTCCTCAAGCACGGTATTTGCAAGGCGCAAGGGATCTTCGGCATCCCTTTTATCCGGCCGGTTCAGGATCAGCTCTCCGCTCCTTCGAATCCTCTCGTAGGCGATGATGGGTTCGCCTTGCTTATCCATCCCAAGGCCTATTGCGTAGCGGAGATACGTTCCCGACAATGGCGAATCGGCAAGCTGAACCTCGATCTCGACGAGATCCTTCTTCTTTGCTGCTGCGAACTTGATCTTATCGAGCCCTCCGCGAGCGGAAAGCGCGCAAGCGAGGCCGCCTCCCGGCCGGGCGATGTCGGCGAGAAAGCGCATTGCATCAAGGAGGTTTGCCTTGCCGATTCCGGTTGGCCCCATGATGAAGGACCTTAGGCTCAGGGGAACGCTCGCCTCCCGGAAGTTCTTCCAGTTCTTCAGATCTATCTGGTTTATGATCATTTCTCTCTCATCTCCATGCAGCGATCATCGCGTGGCTCGGTCTCGCGCTGCAGCCTTATCCCTCCAGGATGGCCCGCACCTGCCGATAGAGCACCTCCGCCTCGGCGTTGCCCATCGCATCGGCCAGCGCCTCGCCCTCGGCGAGCAGCGCTTCCAGGCGGGCGCGATCGGGGACGCTGGCTGCGAGGTGGGTTACGATTGCATCCCTCAGGGAGAGGGCGTGGTACTGCACTGGTCCGAGCTCCCGGAAGAGGGGGAGCGCCTCCTCGATGTACTCTAGGGCCTGGTCCACGAAGGCTGCTCTCTCCGGGCCATCGAGCTCCTCTGCCATCGCCATGTAGCTGCGGGTGGCGTTGCCCAATGAGATAGCCAGGTCGCCCTTCAATCCCAGTCCTCGGCGTATCTTGATGGCCTCCTCGATAGAGCTGATCGCCTCTTTTAGAAGTCTCCATCGTCCTTCCTGGCTCGTCTCGAATCCAGCGAGTTCACTGTAACGATTGGAAGCGCTGTTGAGGGAAGCCGCAACATCTGCCATCAGTCCCTGGTCACGGTGAATCTTGATCGATTCTTCGAGATACTCGATCGCCTCTTTTAGAAGTCTCCATCGTCCTTCCTGGCTCGTCTCGAATCCAGCGAGTTCACTGTAACGATTAGAGGCGTTGCTGAGGGATATTGCCACATTTGCCATCAGTCCCAAGTCACGACGAATGCTAATGGCCTCTTCGATGTAGATAGTTCCTTGTTTTAAAAATCTCAATCGTTTCTCCTGACTCGTCTCGAATCCAGCGAGTTCGCTGTAACGATTAGAGGCATTGCTAAGGGACGTTGCCACATTTGCCATCAGTCCCAGGTCACGGTGAATCTTGATCGATTCTTCGATATGCTCGACCGCTTTTTTTAGAAGCTTCCATCGTCCTTCCTGACTCGTCTCGAATCCAGCGAGTTCGCTGTAGCGAATAGAGGCGTTATTTAGGGAATCAGCCACATCTGCCATCAGGCCTAGGGATCGACGAATATTGATGGCCTCTTCGATGTAGATGATCGCCTTTTGCATAAGTTTCTCTTTTCTGTCTCGATTAGTCTCAAGTCCAGCGAGGTCGCTGCAACGATTGGAGGCGTTGTTGAGAGACATAGATACAATCGCTATCAGTCCCATTCCTCTGCAAATTTCGATGGCCTCTTCATCGTAATCGATCGCTTTTTGAAGCAGCTTCTGGCGGCCCTCGCGGCTGGTCTCGAGTCCGGCAAGTTCGCTCAGCGCATTGGATGTGTTGGATAGGGCTGTCCCCAGATGGGCCTCATGCCCTTGAAGCCTGAAGCTCTTGATGGCCAGCTCTCCAAGCTCAGCTGCCCTTTGCAGGAGGTCTTTTCTCACCCGTTTCTCGGTTGTCGTAGGCACTTTCTTCTGAATGTAGCTGGAGATCGATCCCCTCAGGAGGCCAAGGCCCAGGTCGTCGCCATCGCCACGGGCCAGATCCTCCAGCTCATGCAGCATATCCTCCTCCCATGGGACTGCCTCCAGCGAGACCGCATGGCTGTGGATGGTGCTTTCCTGCCGGCGGATCCAAAGGCCTTCAAGCGCCTCGATGGCCTTGCGGAGATCCTCGCGGCCACGCTCCATCATCTCCTTATAGATCATCTGGACGAGCTTCTCCTCAGCAGGGCATCCGATCTTCTGCAGCAGCCGCAGAGTGCGAAGCAGGCTCTGCATATGCGAGCGATCCTCAAGCCCAGCGTAGAGCCTCTTCCAGACATCCACAAGGTCGGGGGGCAGGCCGCTTACATCCCCAGCCCTTACTCGATCTACCCCGCCCAGCCTCCCCTTGATGAGGGCGGCGGAAGCGAGAGCGAATAGCGGGCCGCCGTCACCAGCCACGATGTGGCGGGCGAGGGCCTCCTGCGCGGCGCCGTCCATATTGAGGCCGAGCGCCAGGGCCACCGATCCGGCCATCACATAGGCCTGGGGGAGCTGAAGGTCCAGCAGATCGATTGGCGCAAGCCGCCCCAGTAGATCCTCGGATACTACCTCCTGTACCTGGCGCAGGTTCTCCCGCCGGCATGAGGCAAGCACCCTTGCCTTATCCCCCCTCCTAGCAAGCCTCTCCAAGGCAATCGAGAAAGCCTTTGGGCTCTTCTGGACGTCGTCCCAGATCAGTTGATATGATCCCAATCGATCGAGCCTTCGGGCGGCGGCAAGGAGCATCTCGACCTGCCCCTCCCTGATATCGCCATAGACCACGAGCGCCGGCATATCGCCGCCCGCGAGGCGTGCAAGCGCTCTCGTCTTTCCTCCGCCCTTCTTCCCGACCACGAGGACCCCTTTCTCGGGATCGGCGAGGGCGAGCTCCGGCCGCTCGACATAGGCGGGCCGGACCGGGTTTCTGTCGATATCCTCCTCCCTCGGCCGGTCGAGGATGCGAAAGGCAAACTCGCTCGATGGCCAAAGCGCGGGGATCGCCCCGAGGGCGTCGATGAGGTCCTTGGGCTGGATCTGGCCGCGGAGGGGCGCCGCATGGGCCACCTGGGCGAGGATTATGTCGAGGGCGGACTCTGCCTGCGAGGCCGGAACGCCGCAGGATCTTACGAGCATGGCCCGGAGGTTATCAGCCATCTGGTCGAACCCGGGGGCCTGCCTGATATGAAGGGCCTTGAGGAAAGGCAGGAGCTTTTCGTCCGGCGCTTCCAGGAGGGCCTTGATTCCCTTGAGAAACTCCATCTCCTGCTTGCTGGTGGAGGCCTCCTCCAGATCTGCCCAGCTAACCTGCTTCTGGGCTTTGTCGAGCCAGCGGCCGAAGGCCTTGACCGTGCCTGATGCAGTGTCCTCCACGGCGAGGATGGCCCTGTCTCTTGTGTCCTCAGGGTCGATCTGGCCAGAAGCTACGCCTCTGAAGAGCTGTCGCAAGGCCTTGCCGAATTCGCCCTCCCAAGAGAGGCTCAATGAGCCTGCCTTCGCCTGGACCGCCCAGATGTTGCCCGAGCCGAAGCGCACGACCATGTCGTCGATCGCCTTGGGCGCCTGGGGCTGGACCTGCGATACTGCGCCGGGCGAGAGACCAGCCTCGTCGCCTGCGAGCATGTAGACACAGAACTCGGCGCCGAGGCGAAGCTCGAAGGATGCGCCGGCCCAGGGGGCGATGCCGCCCGCGGTCGGGCTCATGGGCCGGCTCCCTCCAGGATGGCCCGCACCTGCCGATAGAGCTCCGCCGCCTCCGCATCGCCCATCGCATCGGCCAGCGCCGTGCCCTCGGCGAGCAGCGCATCCAGGCGGGCGGGATCGGGGAGGCCTGACTGGAAGTGGGTGACGACAGCCACCCTCAGCGCCTGGGCTTGGTACTGCACAGGTCCGAGCTCCCGGAAGATGGGGACTGCCTCTTCGATGTACTCCAGGGCCTGGTTGACGAGTGCTGCCCTCTCTGGGACTTCGAGCTCCATGGCCATCGCCATGTAGCAGCGATTGGCTGCGCCGAGGGACGTTGCCACGTTTGCCATCATCCCCAGGTCTCGGCGTATCTTGATGGCCTCCTCGATGTATGCTATCGCCTTTTCGAGAAGCCTCTGCCGTCCCTCCCGGCTCGTCTCAAGTCCCGCAAGGTCGCTGTAACGAAGGGAGGCGTTGTTGAGGGACGTTGCCACGTTTGCCATCAGCCCCAGGCCTCGATATATTGTGATGGCCTCCTCGATGTATGCTATCGCCATTTCGAGAAGCCTCTGCCGTCCCTCCCGGCTCGTCTCAAGTCCCGCAAGGTCGCTGTAACGAAGGGAGGCGTTGTTGAGGGACATGGCTACATCTGCCATCATCCCCAGTTCTCGGCGTATCTTGATGGCCTCCTCGATGTATGATATCGC
>JAFGMR010000037.1 GCA_016927425.1 Methanotrichaceae archaeon
TCTTTACTAAGCTTTCCGAGGTACTTCGAGGTCTTGACCGGCTTCTTGAGAACTTTATCCAAATGCGTCGTCGAATGGTAGACGTAATGGTTCGAACGCTGCACCTTGATCTCTAGGCATTTCACGCCTTTGGCACGTTCGCCCTCTAACCATTCCCTTGCCCAATCTTCCATATTCTATAGTGAGGTTTATTCACCTATTTAAAAGTTATTGTGGATATCGATAATTTGCGAGGAGGGCCTGGGGCAAAAGCCGCAAGATGTAATGTCTATATTCCCTATGGTTTGGGAGTTAAGGTTAGAAGTCATCGGCCTATGAGCCCCTTGCCTGTTTGGCCCCGATCATCCATTGAGAAGAGGTAGGAGAAAGCCTCCATTGGCACAAGGCCGTGCCCTGATTGGCGCGATCCTTTGGGCAGATAATCCCCCCATCTGCTGAGGTGGGCCTGGGGAAGATGAATCATTCATCTTCCCAGGATATTTGCCGTACTCCAATTACGGCGTTCGACGATCTTTCGACAATTAACGAATTTAAATGTAACGGGCTGCGGCTGGCAAACTTCTTGTAGAACTTCATCCCCATGGATGCAATAAGATCTCCTCAAGGAAAACGTCCCTTCACGATCTTCCCCGAGAGATCGCCCAAGGCTGAGAATCCGCGGCGCAGATCTCCGGCGAAGCGAAGCCGAATCCTCCTCTGACGGTTCGCCACATGCGACGGATATTCGGCATGATGGAAAGCTATATCTCTCTCGCGCCCACCAATCTCATATGGACTCCCGGCGGCAGTTCCATTTGGCAGCAGCGGGATTGGTCCTTCTGGTGGTAGCCCTTGCCATTTATCTCAGCAAGGAGTTCATCACAACCGTTGTCTTGAGCATATTCTTCGCCTATATGCTCGATCCGATCTACGGCAGGCTTCTTCGAATCACAGGCAGAAAGTCCCTTTCATCGGCAATCTCTGTCGTGGTGGTCTTCCTAGCCTTACTGATTGTGATATTCGGTGTACTGGACATGCTCTCCGCGCAGGTCTCCCATCTGTTGGAGCTGGAGAATCTGATGGAGATCGACATCTCCTCTTATCCAGAGACAATTCAGGGCCTGGCCGTGGCATATCTTCCTTCCCAGATCGCCCCCTATCTGGAGAGGATTGGATCCATCTCCGAGTCGAGCATGATCTCCATGTTGCGTTATGCCCTCTCGATGGTGGAGGCGACCCTATCGGATTTCTTGGCTGGGCTTCCAATCCGCATGGCCCAGATCCTGCTTGCAGTCTTCCTCACCTATTATCTGCTAATGGACGGGCGTTCCATACTTGGGCTGGCCTTTCACCATCTGCCGGAGAAGGGAACCGTAGCCATCTTCCTCCGGGAGCTCGACATGATCTATAACAGCCTATTCCATGTCTATTTCATAACATCGATGCTTAGCGGGGTTTTGGCCGCCTTGGGTTTCATCATACTCGATATCCCCTACTCCCTTCTTTGGGGGGCGATAGTTGCCATCCTCACGCTGCTGCCGATGCTCGGGCCGCCGATCGTCTTCGTGCCTATGTCCCTTTACTATCTGCTCTCCGGCGACCTCCTGCGGGGGATTGTTCTGCCGATCTTCGGCTTCATCTTCCTGATGGTCATACCGGAGAACATCCTTCGGCCCCACCTGGCGATGAAGGGCGCATCGATCCATCCGGTGATCACGATCCTCGCCTATACCGCCCCCATATTCGTCGTTGGGATGATAGGCGTGATAATCGGCCCCGCGTTATACGGCTTCATCCTGGCCGCATATCGCACCGCCATACGCCTTCAAGAGCCCCCTTCTGTGTAAGGGAAAACGGCCGCCTTCGTCCCCCCCCCATCCCCGATGAACCTTGAAGGGGCCTTGAGGTGATGATGCATGCTTAGGAAGGATACCTTTACCTATGATGCCCAATCACAGCCCTCGAAGAGGAGAATATCATGATTCCAGGACTGGGTGGCAGGGGCATGAACCCCAAGAAGATGAAGGGAATGCTGAGGAGCATGGGGATTAACGTCGAGGAGATAGATGGCGTCGAGGAGGTGATAATCCGCACAGCTGACAGGGATATCGTCCTCTCCAACGCCTCCGTTGCGGTGATGGAGGCCCAGGGGAACCGCACCTACCAGGTCTCGGGGGAGGCTCAGGAGCGACCTCGCCTTGTGATACCGGAGGGGGACGTGGAGCTCGTCTCCGCGCAGACCGGGGCAAGTCCGGAGGATGCCCGCTTTGCCCTCGTTGAGGCAGGTGGGGACCTCGCCGCAGCCATACTCAAGCTTGCCTCCCGCTGAGGGGGATGAATAGAAGGAGGCCCATCCACGACCCGGTCCATGGCGCGATCGTTCCAAGTCGTCTGGAGTGGGCCTTAATAGAGAGCGCCCCGGTTCAGCGATTGCGAGGAATCCAGCAGCTGGGGCTTGTGGACCTTGCCTATCCAGGGGCCATGCATACACGCTTCGAGCATAGCGTGGGCACGATGCACATGGCAGGCCGACTGTCTTCGCACCTGGGGCTCGACGAAGGCGACCTGATCCGGGCGCGACTTTCCGGCCTTCTCCACGACATAGGCCACTCCGCTTACTCGCATGCAGTCGAAGCGGTGCTATCGAGAAACGTCGACCTCCAACCATTGCTCGACGGGGTCCCAGCAAGCGGCCACGAACAGTTCACAGCGCATATATTGGCCACCCATCCATTCGGCGAAGAGGCATTGGCCCTCGTGGAGGGGGCATTTGGCCCCCCTGACGTCTTCTTTCGAGAGATCGCAGGAATCGTCCAGGGCCGCCCCCCCTTGGGGTGGATCGTCTCCGGAGACCTGGACGCAGATCGCATGGACTTTCTCCTGCGCGACTCGCACCATGCCGGAGTTGGCCTGGGCCTAGTTGACGTCGATCAGATAATCCAGGCCCTGACCCTTCAGGGCGGCCGTCCCGTCCTCGCGGGGGATGGCGACTACCGCTTTGACCTGTCCCTCACAGCCGCAGAGTCCATGCTGATTGCCCGCGCCCATCACTACAACGCCCTCGTCCATCATCCAAGGGTGCAGTCAGGAAGGGCCATGCTTCTCCTTGCCTTGGAGTCGGTCCTGGGCGGCCTCGATCGATCGGAGGCTCGCCGGCTGGTGGCCCACTTCTTCACACGCTACAACGATTCCGATCTGCAGAGACTCCTTCTGGATCGAGGCGACGCAAAGGTCCATGCCCTCCTCGAAAGGCTGAGGGATGGGCGGGTCTATCCGCTTGCAGCCAGGTTCGACCATCGCACGCTCCCACCAGGTCTTAGGATGGCCTTGGCGACCATATCGAGAAACGGGCATATGTCGCGCCTCTTCCAGACAGGCCTCGATAAGATGTACCCTGCCCTCGCTCAGATCTCCATTGGAAGCGGCGTTCCCCGAGGCACGAGGACGACGGAGGGATTCTTATATGACGAATCGGCCCTGGCAGCAGGGCTGGTCAAGGCCCTGACAAGGCAGCTTACCTTATCCTTCTTCGGCGATGAGCCCCTGGAGGTAGACCTCCCCTCTGTGGAGGCCCTGGCAAAGAGGCTTCTCTCCTTTGTCAGGGAGGAGAGCTACCAACCCATAGAAGGCCTGATGCTGCTCTTCTATTCGCTGCACCGCCAACTCTCCCAGAGCTATGGGGAGCGCATCCTCGTTCCCCGGATCAGGAACATCACATGGATATACCGCACAATATCCCGCCTTAAGGAGATCGGGGTTGGGGACGCAAGCGGCCTCTCCGGCCTCTACGACTACAGCTTCCATGACGAGTACGGCTTTCCATATAGCGAAAGGCTCTTCGAGGACATCCAGATCCTCGTTGCCATGGGCATGATCTATCAAGACCTTCGCCATTATCACAAGGCAGGTCGCTGGAGCCAGCGTTACGAGTATATGCTAACATCCGAAGGGCTCGCCCACTCCGAGCCGATAGCCGAGGCCTACAGTGAGGAGGCGGCAGCTGTCGAGAGGTATCTCCGGATAGAGACGCACAACATCCCCTACGACGTCGTAAGCCTCCTTGGAAGGAGGTATCTGAATTGAGGGTTTCGGTCTCCTCCATGTTCTTGTGGGACCTTGCGCCCCAGGAGATGGTCGACGTGCTCCAATTGGCCGGGATCGAGGAGATGGAGCTCTGGGCGGAGACTCCATGGTATTGGGAGAGCAAAAGCCTTGAGCGCCTGCAGGAGATGAAGGAGGCATTGGCCCCGCTTCGCCTCACCATGCACGCCCCTGTGATGGATATGAATCCCTCCTCCTACAACGATCGGGTGCATCGGGCAACCATCGAGGAGTCGCTCGACGCTATAGAGATGGCCCGAACGCTCGGCGCCGATATCCTCACCATCCATCCTGGCAACCGCACTGCGAGGAGGGAGGTGCGCGATGAGGATAGGAGGAAGTTTCGAGAGTATCTGGAGGCATGCCTGGAGCGGGCGGCGGGGATTACGCTCTCCCTTGAGAACCTCCCACCTGAGCCCTGGAACATCTGCTCTTCTCCAGAGGAGATGACCCATTACTTGGAGGCCTACGATCTCGGGCTTACGCTCGACATCTCGCATGCAACGCCGCCGCTCGAGCGCGCCCTTGCCTTCGTGGATCTGCTCGGCGAATACCTGACGAACGTTCACGCGAGCGCGACGGCAGACGGCGTGCAGCATATGCCGCCAAGCCTGGGCACGATCGATCCGGTCATAAAGGCGATCGAGGAGACTGGGTACTCCGGCCCGTACACGCTCGAGCTCGACGACAAGAAGTTTCCAGGCGGCCTCTCACGAGTGGGAAAGGTGGGCGTCCTCAGGCGGGAGCGCCGCTATCTCCAGCATGTCGCAGGCGAGAACGAATGAGCGCTGACGGACGATAGTCAAACGACGGCGGCGCGGCACCCGCCGCAGGCTGCGGGGCATGCGAGGCCCCGCCACATGGGCAGGCCTAGCGGATCGCCGAATTGCGAGCGGTCTATGGTGACGAGATAGTAGCCCTCCTCCCAGGCTGAACCAGCAGCGGAGATCATGGCGCAGAGTGCGCCCCCGCGAGCCTTAATATCCCATGACCTCCGCCCAATCCCGCAGGAGGATCTCGTCTGGCGGCGCCTTGCAGCACAAGCGGTTACAAGCTGCCCCTTCAGGCCCGTTAATAGAGACGAACGGTTGCGAGCATGCCACAAATGGAACACATCGAAGCCATCGAAAAACGCCTATGGAACGCGGCTGACACGCTGCGCGCAAACTCCAACTACGCGAGCAACGAGTACTTCCTCCCCGTCATGGGCTTGATCTTTCTCCGGTACGCCTACAGCCGCTACCTGGCGGTGAAGGACAGGATCGAGGCCGGCCTTCCCACCCGTGACGGCAAGGCTAGGCCGCTTACCAAAGAGGACTTCTCCCAGCAAAGCGCCATCTACCTGCAACCGGAGGCGCAGTTCGACTACCTCGTCTCCCGGCCCGACAGCGAGGACCGCGCGAGGGCCATCATCGAGGCGATGGAATCCATCGAGGTCGACTACGAAAACCTGCGAGGTGTTTTGCCGAAGAGCGAATACCAGGAACTGGACAACCAGGTCCTAGCCCAGCTGCTTCGCACGCTCAACCCAGATGAGCTGAAGAAGGTCTCGGGCGACGTCTTCGGCCGCATCTATGAGTACTTCCTCACCCGGTTCGCCGACCAGAAGGCCCATGACGCCGGCGAATTCTTCACGCCCGTATCGCTTGTCTCGTTGATCGCACATGTGCTCGACCCCGAGCGCGGCACGGTGCTGGATCCGGCCTGCGGCTCGGGCGGCATGTTCGTCCAGAGCGCCCACATCGTCGAGGAGCACGGCCAGAGCCCAACCGATCAGCTCACCTTCCGAGGCCTGGAGAAGAACGCCACCACCATCCGCCTGGCCAAGATGAACCTGGCCGTCCACGGCCTGGAAGGCGACATCTTGAAAGCGATCACCTACTACGAAGACCCGCACGAACTGGTCGGCAAGGCCGACTATGTTATGGCCAATCCGCCCTTCAACGTGGACGAGATAGACGCCGACAAGGTCAAGAGCGACCCGCGCCTGCCTTTCGGTCTGCCCGGCGTCAACAAGAAGGAGAAGGTCTCAAACGGCAACTACGTCTGGATCAGCTACTTCTACAGCTACTTAAGCGAGCAAGGGAGGGCAGGCTTCGTCATGTCGTCTCAGGCATCAAGCGCCGGAGGCGGCGAGGCAAAGGTTCGTCGTAAGCTGGTCGAGACGGGCGACGTCGACCTGATGATCTCCATCCGCTCCAACTTCTTCTACACCCGCACCGTGCCCTGCGAGCTGTGGTTCCTGAACCGGAACAAGCCCGAGGCCCACCGTGACAAAGTGTTGATGATCGACGCGCGCAACGTCTACCGAAAGGTCACGCGCAAGATATACGACTTCTCCCCTGAGCAACAGAGAAACCTTGTCGCCATCGTCTGGCTCTATCGCGGCGAGATCGATCGCTACCTCGACCTCGTCTCAGGCTACTGCAGGCGTACGCTCATCGAGGCTGCGTCATGCTTTGGCACCGATGATGAGAACGGCGATTCTATCCAACCGCTGCTCGACTATCAGGCTGCGATCGATTCCATCGCCTCAATCCTACATACCTCCCAAATCACGCTCTCCGAAGACAGCTCCCGTGCCGAGGTGCAAAAGGAGCTGGCCGAAACCCTGGCTGCTTTAAAGGCTACCGTTGAGACATTCCAGCAGTCCCTCGCAGAAGAGAAAGAGGCGTGGAAAGAGCAGAAGACCACAAATGGCGAACTGAAGAAGGCCGTTGGCCGCCTCGCCCCCCTGGCCGAATCGAGCCGATCCCTCGTCAAGCAGGCCGACCTGCTCTACAAGCTGGCGAGCCGCCTGATCGAGAATCGAGAGAACGAGCGAAACGCCAAGTCGAGCGACCCCTGGTCAAGAAGGGAGATCACCCGCGCCCGCAAGGGGGCCGACGAGGCCCGCCAGAGAGCGGTGGAACAGCTCAAGCAGGTCCGCTACTTCTGGAAGCAGGCGCACTGGCTCACCGAGCGTTTCCCGGAGGCCGAGCTCTGCGATGTCGAGGGGCTGGTAAAGCTGGCGGACCGCTCCGAGATCGCCGCCAACGACTGGAGCCTGACCCCAGGCCGGTACGTCGGCGTCGCCCCAGAAGAGGAGGACGAAAACTTCGACTTCGAGGAAGCCCTGCGCGAGATCCACGTGGAGCTCGAAGACCTCAACGCCGAGGCGGTGCGACTTGCTGCGACGATCAAGAAGAACTTCGAGGAGCTGGGGATATGAGCAAGGGCGGCCCGGATGTGTCTTGGACTGAAAGCAAAAGGAAGTCGAGGGGGCGCAGCCGTGAAGATGCCTCTTTTCCGGTGCCAGCGGGAAAAAGTGAGATGCCTGCTGATTATGCCGCTGTACTGGATGAACTGAAAAACCGGATTCGGTCAGAGCGGCTGCGTGTCACACTGGTTGCCAATTCAGCCATGGTGCTCCTATATTGGGATATTGGAAAGGTTATTCTGGATCGCCAGGAGCGCCAGGGCTGGGGTGCTAAAGTCATTGACCGTCTCTCCCATGACCTGAAGCTCGCCTTTCCCGACATGAGCGTATTTTCCCCGCGCAACCTGAAATACATGCATTGGTCTTCGGTTAAGGCCGCAGCTGATTGGATTTGGTTTACAGACTTGATCACGACCTTGGTCCTCGATATGGAAACTAGGTCAAGCGAAGGCGTTTTTCTCAAAACACCCCTACTACTATGAATTTCAAATTGCAAAATATGCCGCATCATATATTTACATAATTCTCTTAACCGATGACCTATGGAAATACATGCGTTCATTCGCTGAAGCGTGGCCCAAACGAGAGATTGTGCAACGCACCGTTGCACAAATACCATGGCGCAGCAATCTTGCCTTGCTCGACAAGCTAAAAGATCCTCAAACGCGCCTGTGGTATGCTCGCAATACTCTTGAAAATGGCTGGAGTCGGGACATTCTCGTCATGCAGATTGAAACGAACCTTCACAAGCGGCAAGGAAACGCGATAAATAACTTTGACATGGTACTTCCTCCTGCCGATTCGGATATGGCGGCGCAGGTGTTCAAAGACCCTTATCTGTTCGATTTTCTCGGCACTGCCGATCCGCGGAAGGAACGGGAGATCGAAGTGGCGCTCGTGGACCACATCCAGCGCTTCCTGCTAGAACTGGGCGCGGGATTCGCGTTCGTCGGCAGGCAGGTCCTGCTTGAAGTCGGGAATCGCGATTTTTACCTCGACCTATTGTTCTATCATCTCAGGCTGCGCCGCTTTGTCGTAGTGGAACTCAAGGCCGTGCCCTTCGATCCCGGCTTCGTCGGTCAGATGAACCTGTATCTTTCGGCCGTGGACGATCTTTTGCGCCATCCTGAAGACAAATCAACCATTGGGCTTTTGCTCTGCAAGAGCAAGGATCGAATGGTGGTGGAGTACGCCCTGCGCGGCTTTCAAAAGCCCATCGGCGTGGCGGAATGGAAAACCCTGCTTGTAAAATCCCTGCCCGAGGAATTGAAGGGCAGTCTGCCCACTGTGGAGGAGATCGAAGCCGAGTTGGCGCAAAGGGAGGATGAGGCATGAACGGCGTTTGGTTCCGGCCCGGTATTCACATCAAGATATGCGACCTCAACGCAGAGGCGGCTCTGCTGGCGGTTGCCGCTGGGGAGATGCTTGTGGGGGTGGGGAAATGAGCTGGAGAAAAGTTCATCTCGCTGAGTTCTTGGACGATGGCAGTATTGATATTCAAACGGGTCCTTTTGGAACGCAACTTGTTGGAGAAATTAGCTGGAGCAAAAACCTGATTGTGATGGCGCGCTGCAAAGACCCTCTGGAGCGCGAATTTTACATCCGCATGACCCGAAAGTTCGGCTGTTCCAAAAACGTCTTGATCCATCAGATAGAGAACCAGAGCTACGAAAAGACACTTCTTGGCCAGACCAACTTCGACAAGGCTCTGACTCCTGATCTGCGCGCACAGGCGAAGCTTGCCGTAAAAGACGAATATACCTTCGACTTTCTTGAGATGAATGAAGAGCATTCCAAACGCGAGCTGGAGCGCGCGCTTATCGCTCGGATCGAGGCCTTCCTTCGCATTATGGGCGGCTTGTTTGCGTTTGTCGGCAGCCAGTTCCGTCTTGCCGTAGACGATATGGAGTAATTCATCGATCTTTTGCTCTACCACCGCCGCCTCAAATGCCTTCTCGCAATCGAGCTTAAGATCGGCGAGTTTCAGCCGGAGTTCGTTGGAAAGATGCAGTTTTATCTGACTGCACTTGATCGACAGGTGCGAGAAGCTGGTGAGAACCCATCCATCGGCATCCTCCTCTGCAAGGAGAAGAACAGAACGGTCGTCGAGTATGCCCTGCACGATGCCAGCAAGCCCATCGGCGTTTCGACCTATCGCATGGTTAAGCGCCACCCCAAGGAGCTCGAAGGACAACTGCCATCGCCGGATGAGATCGCGAAACTGCTGGAGGGCGCGAGATGAGTCGCTGCCTGGCCCGGCTCGAGATTCATACTGCGCCGGAAGACCTCAACGCAGAGGCGGCTCTGCTGGCGGTGGCCGCTGGGGAGATTCTCAGGGTGGTGGGGGTATGAGCTTGGCAGAGACGACTCTCGGCTCACATCCCGAATGATATATCCGACCTTCTTATCTGTGAGCTTTACAACCTTATTCCTCTTTCCCATGCCCTCTTGATGGGTATTTAAGGTCAAAGGTTTCGGGACTCTAAATCGCCCTAGCTCACCGAAATGTTTTTTTAATTTGTTTAACTATTTTGAACCGTTATGCTGGAAGCATTTAGGTCTGAGGGGCATGTAGTGGGCTCAAAGGTCCCCGCCGTGGAATTAGAGCAGATAAAGCAATTGGTCGCTTCAGGTGTCTATCTGAATACCTCCGACTTCGTGAGGGATGCCATCAGGGACAAGTTGGCGGCTATTAAAACCATCAAATATCGTGATGTTGACTATGATACCGCCAAAAAAGAGGTCATGGGATATTTCCAGAAACGGGGTGAAGCTTATCCTTCTGAGATTGAAGAGGACCTGGAGCTTGATTACAAATTGATTTGCCAGATCGTAGACGAGCTTAAGAGAGAAGGGCGCCTGGAGGTGCTTTGATGGAAGGTTATGATGAAGGCGACTCTATACATGGCTACCGAATAAGGGCCGAAGCGCGGAAGATCAGCGACCCTCGGGTCATTGCGAAGAGTGGGAGGCACAAGGCGCAACGTATAATCTTAACCGAGAATGCTGAAGCCATCATCGAAAGAAAGCTTGGATGGATCCCAAAACAATAAAACGCGATTTCTTCCTCGGAAGCTCCTTCTGCTCTTTCTCTGATATCACCAACCAGCTCCGCAGCTGGCTGAACCGGGCAAATGGCAAAGTCCATTGGACACTATTTGAGCCTTAACTCCCATGTTTTAGGGGATATATTTAGACATGTGGCCAATGCATATTGATCTTAGAACGTGATACCCCGCAGCTTGCTGCGGGGTGCGCCGCCGCCGTTTGACTTGCTGAACACGCTGAAGGAGGAGAAGCTCCAGGTCGATCAATGGCGCGACAAAGAAACGACCCGGGATGCTGTGCGCGTTACCATTTGGGATTTCCTCTGGAGCGATAAGACCTGGCTTCCGGCGGATATTTATATGGAAGATGATGTAGCCCAAAAGGCAGAAGACATATTCCGCCATGTGTTCAGGGCATACCCCACAGTGCCATCGCCTTACTACGAAGCCGTGGTAGCATAGAAGGGCCCAGCATCCAGAGCGGATAGGGACGGAAAGCTACTTGAGCCTGACCCCCGGCCGCTACGTCGGCGTCGCTGCCCCAGAGGTGGAGGACGAGGACTTCGACTTCGAGGAAGCCCTGGCGGAGATCCACATGGAGCTCGAAGACCTCAACGCCGAGGCGGTGCGACTTGCGGCAACGATCAAGAAGAACTTCGAGGAGCTGGGGATATGAGCAAGGACTGCCCGGATGTGTCCGGCACTGAAAGCAAAAGGAAGTCGAGGGGGCGCAGCCGTGAAGATGCCTCTTTTCCGGTGCCAGCGGGAAAAACTGAGATGCCTGCTGATTATGCTGCTGTACTTGGTGAACTGAAAAACCGGATTCGTTCAGAGCGGCTGCGTGTCACCCTGGCCGCCAATTCAGCCATGGTGCTCCTATATTGGGATATTGGGAAGGTTATTCTGGATCGCCAGGAGCGCCAGGGCTGGGGTGCTAAAGTCATTGACCGTCTCTCCCATGACCTGAA
>JAFGMR010000038.1 GCA_016927425.1 Methanotrichaceae archaeon
GCCAAAAGGGTAATTTACCTCAACGTATTGAGCATGTTCCTATCAGGGCGTAGGTGTCTGCAAATAGCCTAGGCATCGATCTACCTAAGCTCATCCTTTAATGCCTGAGAGTTCACCTTCCAGCATTTCAGGTGGCCGAAGATGCCCTTCCTTTTAACCTCGATATCGACCTCTTCGCCTTCTTCCAGGTCCAGTTTCTCAAAGGGGCGTAGGACCTCATTCTGGTAGACAGCTCTTACGATCATCCTTCCCTTCCAAGCCTCTATCCTTCTTCCAACCAAAGCATTTGGCTATGCGTCATATAAATCAATATCGAATCCTGAAGCGCATAGCCAGCCGATGCACCTCTTGGCGGCGGGCCTGGCTATCGGGCCGCGTCCCTGATCTGGATTGTGCCACCCTTGCGTTTCGAGGCTAGCGTTCGGCCGCCGTCGGGCGGGAAGGCGACTGTCGAAACCGCGTCAGAACGCCCGCCCATAGGCCGAAAGCCTGCGGTCCCGGGCGCTGGGAAGCGGCTACCCAACCCGACTGGGCTTCCAGGCGTCCCCTCCCCCGGCAGCGCCACCCAGTCCCAGCCGCAAGCCGTCGAAGCTTCTGCCCCGGTAGTGACAAGGCCTTGGAGCGCCTCGATATGTTGCCTAGCTCCGCCAAGCCGATCGATGAAAGGTCGATCCCTGGATCAGTGGGACGAAGCCGGTCCAAAGTTTCTTATGCTAACGGATCGATAAGCAGAACGCAATTCCACAGCCGAGGCCTAGTTAATGGACAAAACGCCTTGGCCGTAATGGCGCCTAAAATGTCGCAGATCCAAAATGCCTTGGGGGGCCTGTTTGGGATGTCAAAGGGGATGAAAGTTGCCTGTAACTTAGTCTGGTTTATCATACTTCTTTCTATTTGGTCTGCAGATCCAGCCTCTGCCGAGAATATCCGGCTTGCCGACTGCACAATCCGGGGGGCTGATTCGTATGTCGGAGACTATCAGATGTTTCGCTATACGGCAAGCAGCGGAATTGAGGCCTTCGCCTGGGGGCAGTTCTTCGACGATGGCGACAGCATCTCGCTAGACGATCCGCCGTCCACAGCTTTTGCAGCAAATATCCACTACAGGTCCCTCGCACCCACGACATATCTTGAATGCCATGCTCGCTATGCGAACGACGAGGAGGATTCGCACATTATCGAGCTTGAGAAAAGCACCATGCCAGATGAGGAGACGAAGTTCATCTGGAAGACGATACCACTCGCCAACATGGAGGAGCTCGATGAGATCACAGTTCTTCCCTTTCCAGCAACGGATGTGCAGTTCATATTGAGGAGGGAAGGCGAGCCCAGCGTTGCCGCTCAGTTCAAGGAGATTGGCTGGGCGACGCTTGGCGGGAGCAATGTGGTGGATAACTGGGAGGCCACATGGAGGGGGATGGACTTCGAGATCGGGGATGCTGCAAACAACTTCGACAACATCAATCTGGCACATCATAGGGACACGGATTATATTGAGTTCTCAACCCAGATGGAAGGAAACTGCACCATCAAGGCCTATTGCCGATCACATCCAGATGAGGATGGCGCAATCAGGATCAAGGTCAATGGCGAGACGATGGCAGAGATCACGATCGACAATTCCGAAGACTACGAGTGGCGGGATCTATGGACCGGATACCTCTATCCTGACGACGTCATCCGCATCGAGAACAACGAGTGGGAAGAGGAGAGCAGCTCTCTTCTATTCTTCACCGAGACCACTTTCCACGACTCATTCATCAGCTTCGCAAACGAGGGCAGTGGTGCCCCTGCCTTTCGAATCGTGCCAGAGTCAATAAGCCAGCCGCCCCAGGAATCGCTTCCGGATTCTCCGCCCCCCATCATTATAATCAACGAGGGAGACGATTGCACAGGCTTTCCCGATGTCTCCATTGAAATTGAGAATCCCCCGCCACAGGCGACAGCCCTAAAAGTCAGGAACCAGAACGAGAACTATCAGTCGGTCGAATCCCAGCCGATCTCGGATACTGTCGCCCATACGCTTGAGATGAGCTCAACCCATCAATCGGTGAGCGTAGCCTTCTTCGACGATGCAGGAGAGAGGATAAGCTGGATTGATTCCTCCTCCGGCGCTCCAAAGGAGGCGTTTCAGGCTTCAGACGGCATATCCCTCGATCTGGCCATTGCAAAGCTCGAGCCCTTCCCAGCTCAGTTCACGGCTTTTGAGGTGTTCGATGTGACAGTCTCGGGGATAACGCCCGGTGTCGAGCGGCTCGACATACTGGTCAAGGAGGGGGCGGAAGGCGACTGGCAGCTGCATCGGTCGGTTGCCCCATTTGACCAGGGCACGATCAGCATACCATTCAATGGGGAGCCCCTTGAGACATACATATTCAGCCTTCGAGTCTCGGACTGCGCAGGCAAGAGCCGCGACCAGGTCTGCTCGGATCAATCTCCCTGCCCCTGGGTGAAGGTAGTTCCCCACAACCTGGATGTCACAGCTGAGCCGGTCAACTCAACATCTGTTCTTTTCAGCTGGGAGAATCAGAATCCCATTGGATTCTCGGCCTACTCGATCTTCGTGGATGCCGAGTCCCCAATCGATATCGGTGACACATCGAAGATGGCCTTCCATACGACCGATGTTGGAGATCAGGTGCCCGAAGAAGGGGCGAAAGCCATTGTCTGCAACCTCAATCCAGGAGCGCTTTATCACTACGTCTTCTTGGCTCATCCCGTCGATAGGAGCAAGCCCGTTCTCATCTCAGGCGATTTCTCAATGCCGACTTACGGCGAGCGTCTCGATCTCGGCTTCGAGAGATCCGGACCGACATCGATCCGCGCAGAATGGATCGATCTTTCCGACCTCCCGGAGTTCTCGAAGTACAGATTGGTTCTGAACAGGACCGATACCGGCCAATCCCGAGCCTTCGAGATTCACGATCGAGATATGACCCATCAAGATATCTCGGGGCTTTCTCAGCGCAAACGGTACTCGATGACGCTCGAGGTATTCGACGACGAAGGCAAACCCTATCTGAGGAGCGATGAGATATCCTTCACACTTGAGAGGGTGCAAGCATCTGATCTTGCGATCGATCAGCTCGAGGTCTCCCAGACGATGCCCGGCGAGGAGGCAGAAATCGCCTTCAGGGTGCGCAATATCGGCAACCTCGACTTGAACGATCCGTATGTATCGAGGGCGTTCTACCGCCCGCCCGAGGGCGGTCCCGATGATCTTGTCCTCCTCGCCCAGGATTCAGGCGGACCGCTCTCCAGCAGCGACGCTTCGGGACAGCTCTTCTCCTTGGACGTAGAGCTCTCCAGCGAGATCGAGGTGGGCGGAACGATCGAGGTCTGGGTGGACTCCTCTCCCGACCAGCCGCTGGGAACGATTCCTGAGCTCGATGAGGAGAACAACGCGGCAGCCTACACAATCACGACACTCCTCCCGCCTCTGCCCGACCTTACAATCCCCCTGGTCCAGGTACTCCAGGGCGGAATGTTGGCTGATAAGCTCCTTCCCGGCCACAACACGAGGTTCGAGATCAAGGTGAGCAATGATGGACTTGCGACAGCTCTGCCATTCACGATTGCAATCTACTATCAGGAGACTGGCCCAGCCGATGAAGAGCCCTCGTTGCTAGCGAAGGTGGATAGCAATGGAACCCTCGGTCCGGGTCAGGAGAAGGTCTTCGACATCGAGGCGACTCTTCCGGACCAAATCGAAAACGGTGACTCGATCGTGATCTCAGTAGATCCTGAAAGTCTGGAGGAGCCATTTGGGAAGGTCTTGGAGGAGTCGGAGGAGAACAACCGGGCGGTGATAGAGGTCCAGGTGAGGGTGCCTGTGGAGCAGATCTCAGCAGGAGAGGGCCAGGATAGCGAGGACGCAACCCTTCAGCAGATGGCCGAGGCCTATGCCGAGATGAACTGGCGCAATATGGCTCGATACTCTGGGGAGGAGAACGTCGAGGTGAGTGCCAATGCGGTCGTTGAAGGAAGCGAGGGGACCATCCGCGTGGAGGCATGCGTGCTTGGAAGATGTCGGGAAATTCAGACGATCTATTACCGGAAGATCGATCCATCAGGACCTGATCAGGCCTCCAACTGGCAGCAGGTGGACTTCAAGAACACATTTACATAGAAGGTCAGCCCTCGCCGGGATCCTCCGCAGCCGTCCGGAGTAAAATCGCACTGTCCAATGCGCCTGGCGACGAAGCCATGATGCGACCATCTGGGGAGAAAAGATAAAGAGCAGCAGAATGCATATGGGCTTGGAGTGATGACCGCGATATCCATTGAGATGCTGGCCAAGAGGCGCTCCGAGATCCTCAGCCTTGCCAGTTCGCATGGCGCAAAGAACGTCAGGATCTTTGGATCGGTGGCCAGAGGAGATTTCAAGGAGGGAAGCGACCTCGATCTCTTGGTTGAGATGGAGCCAGGACGAAGCCTGCTCGACCTGGTAGGGCTCTGGCAGGACCTAGAAGACCTCCTGGGAGTCAAGGTAGACGTTATAACCGAGGGTGGACTTTCCCCTCACCTCCATGAAAGGATCCATAGAGAGGCGAGGCCCCTATGAACGACGATGATCTATACCTCAGGCATATCATCGAGTCCTGCAAAAGCTGCGGCAGGAGATCTGATCCTTATCCAGGGAAGATTGGAGATCTCGGGAAGGTTGATTCCTTGCGCCAGGCCTTCTGCCAGCTCCTCATGAACTGCAGGAGGTACGAGTATCTTTTCAGCCAAGGCTGGCAGTATATGGAGCTGATCTATCTGATGCAGAACTGCAGACGAGTTCAGGCAAGGCTGGCCTCTCTCTTCAGCTCTGCGATTGTAAGATCGAACGTATCGATGCCGTAGTCAGCCAGCCTCGATAAGAAGACCGTGCGGGGAACGCCCGCAAGCCGCGCTGCAGCGCTGGAGGACAGCCTTCCCATCTCGAAGAGCTTGACTGCTGCCGCCATCCGCATCTCCTTCTCCAGCTCTTCCAGATTTAGCTTCAGGGCCAGCAGAGCATCATCTGGTACGCGAAATACTATCTCGATCATACTTTCTCTTCCTTTTCAGGTCAGTGTTGGCTTTGTGGCCACCAGATTCCATGAATCGACATCGATCATTTCTCGGCCTCACTCCTCAAAACGGTTGTAGAGCTTATGCGCCTTCTCGATCGTCGTTATCTTGATGATCTTGACCTGCTTATCCTTCTCGCAAATTTGATAGAAGACGGTGAATGATCTTCCGATATGCAATCGATAGAGCTTGTAGTCGAGATGCAACAGCTCCTTATCCCCGCAATAACCTGGATACGGATCCTCTGAAAGGGCATGGCATCGCTCCTTGATCAGACGCCGGCTCTTCTCAGGAAGATCCATTAGGTATTTCAGAGCCGATCTTTCGATCAACACCTTTCGGCTCAAAGGGGCAGCTCCACGAAGTCGCCCTCATCAGCGATCTTCTTCAATTGATCGATAAGCCGGGCCTTCTTTTCATGTTCTATCATCCCTTCGAGGAGCTGGCTGAAGGTCTCTCCAGGCCTCCTAAGGTCGGATAGATCAGCCCATACCGACTCAGTTATTGCAACGCGCTTTGTGGCAAGCATGTCAATCTTGTAAAGATTGTAAAGCATATATGTCTTTCGGAATATCAACTGATATACAGCCGTCAGGAGATGATAACGACGGTCCGCACAATCGGATACGCTAGCGCTGGACTGGTTGGTCGGCGAGAGGATGGACCAGCTTCTGGTGTCATGCGGACGAAGAGCGCGATAGCGGTAAACTGAATCTGATCTGCGGAAGGACCTTGCGATATGCTTCTCAGCGCCTTCGGCGCTCGTGATCCGCGGCCGCCATCGCCCCCGCCGGGCGGCTTTCGCCTGCGGGGATGCGGGCGGCAGAATCGATCCGCGCAACCCCCGGCGGGCTAGCGGGCGACGTCCCAGAGCCTGACCTGGCCATCGTCGCTGACCGAGGCGAGCGTCCGCCCGTCGGGGCTGAACGCGACGCTTCTCACCGAGTCGGAATGGCCCGAGAGCGTGCGAAGCTCACGGCCAGAGTTCGCGTCCCAGAGCTTGTAAAAGATGGACTATCTGAAAGAGATCTGAGCTCAGAACTTGCTGCCACGTGATAATTATAACCAGGGCTTTTGGACGATCACCAC
>JAFGMR010000039.1 GCA_016927425.1 Methanotrichaceae archaeon
AGCCGACTCAACAGCAAACGTCATAATCACTGTTATTGTGAAACCTACAATCAAATTAATTTACACGAACGAGACTACTACTTGGATGCTCTTTCCAACCATGGCAGGCAACGAGACAAGATCGGGGTTGCTCACAATTAAGGCAAATACAGACTGGCTGCTGATTGCTGAGGACATAAGTCCTGAAACATCTGGCTACATGACTGAGTGGGATGGCGAGAGATACAGCTCCTCGAAGCTTGCCCTGCCGTTGGTGGTATCGGCTGAGAGGAAGGTTGCGCTTCCGGTAGGTGGCGTAATCCAGACTGGATCGCGTACAACAGGGCAACAGGTGGATATCTTTCTCATACAGAGGGTCTTAACCGAAGAGCTTCCTAAGCAGGGAAACTACCGGATCGCAATCACCCTCAGGGGATCGCCCCTCGTCTGAGTGGATGATGGCGGCTGACTCTGAGAATCACAATTGAGACGGATATGCCCATCAAGTCCTCTCATCCCCCCTTTTAAAGGCCGATCCATAGTCCCAGATGTGGGCGTTCATATTCCGGAACCGAGATTGGCCGCTTCACTTGTTGGATCTACAATCTAATAATTTTGACATATATACACATGTGGATGATCTATACGCTAACGTGCAGCGAGATAGCCGCAATCATCCATATCAATAATGATGTCTCTCCCGGAATGTAGGGGATGAATATGTTCGAGAGGTTAGCATGTGTCCTTTGTATAGCCATCCTGGCTCTGACCGGAGCTTGCAGCGCTGCTGAGGGTACGACTTTAGTCTCGGCTTCGATGGGAGAGCACATCTGGATCAGCGCTCCTGAATCGATCGAGCTGACTCTCACGCCAGAGACCACAGTTGAAAGCGTTCGACATGTACTGGTTAAGACCAATAAGAACTTGGATTGGACTGTCACTGCCAGCATGAATCGTGATGATGGAATATTAATAGACGATACTGTCAACCCCTCAGTCGCGCTCTCTGATGCCCTAACTCTTACTACTACGTTGGAAGGGACAAAAACTCTAGAGGCCGAGAAGACGATTTATGATGATCCAGATGGGGATCACAAGACAGGTGGGCAGCAAAGGGATATACCGGTTACCTTTGGGCAGTACAGCACTTACGTCGATGAAGAAGGCACATACACCGGTGTGATTACGTTTACGGCCGAGTATAAGCAAACTTAAGGATCATCTCAAATCCATTTGTCAAGGATGGCAGGAAGATGATGTTAATATGAGAGTGCAAATATCCATCTGGGCGGCTAGAGCCGCTTTTATGAGCTGTATCCTCTTCCTTACCTCCGTACCGCCAGCCTCCGCCGGCTTTGACGTCGGAGGTGCGATATGCGTCCAGGAGGTAAACCCTGGACAACATATCATCCATAGGATGACCGTCTTGATGGATAAGGGGGGTCAACCGATCGATATGGAGGCGAAGGTCTGGGGAAGGACACAGGGACTCGCAGATGAGCTACTGCTGATCGATCCTGCCGAGGATCAGAGCCCCTTCTCGGCAGCTCCATTCCTGAGGGTGGCTCCGGAGAGATTATATATCGAGCCTGGAGTCGTACAGGAGATCTTGCTCGAGGGGGATATCCCATTCGATGCCTGCCCTGGGACGTTTATAGCAGCAGTGCAGTTCAAGACTATTCCTGTCGACAATGGTGCTGTAGCGATTGCTTCTGCGGTGAATGTGCCGATTAAGCTCATCGTGAAGAGCTGCAACCTTTCTATCACTGGTGAGATTGCGGATATCAATATCACAGGTCCTGAGCCCACTGGAAATGCCATAGAGGTCTCATTTATTCTCAATAACATCGGAAATGCCAACTATTTCCCGATAGCCAATGCCACGCTCAAGGATGATTTGGGCAACGTTCTGGCGACGGAATTGGTTGAGGCTTCCAATACATTGCTTCCAACCTATTCCAGGCAGTTTAACCTCTCGCTTCGGCCCGATGGGGAGCTTGGTCCGGGAAGATACAGCGTGAACGTATCTGCAATGACGGAGGATGGCATTTTCTTGGCAAGCGAGGAGATGATGATCGAGGTATAGGCGGAGCTTTGCCTGCGCTATATAGTAATCGATATGCATCGACATTATGTATGGGTGATATACATTGAGGATAAGGCCGCCCAGAGCATTGGCGGCCATCTAATCGGCGTCAATATCGGCCCTCGTCCTTGGGTTGCCATCCTCTCCGCGTTCCTCATCCTGTCTTTTGCAGCCCATCCAGTTGCCACAGAGTCTCTCTCCTCCAATTTCATCCGAGCATCACCTGGTGAGCCGGTGATGGATCTTATAACGTTGGACGTAAGAAGCGGCGTGGAGAATGTAACAGCCAACATAGAGTTTGGCACTCTCTGTCCTGAAGAGACGTGCTCTAAGATTGGAACGCTTGAGGTCAAGGGAGGCGGAGAATGGAGCGTGGAGGTCTTCTCGGATGGTGAGCCGATTCAGGGTCATATGTCCGAGTACGATCCGGTAGAATGCGAGTACATCGGAGAGAGTGGCAGGCAGCTTGCAGATCCCTTGAAGATCCAAGCCTATGATCAGCAAGGGGCCTTTGTAGGCGAGGTCGATCTGGAGAGAGGGGGGGCAATCATACAAGGGGGGGGCAATGGGCCTGAGTTTTACACGTTATACTTCAATCAGACTGTTTGGTGGTGCGACGAGCCGCTTTCTCAGGGCCATATCTATCGAATAGTAGTGACTTTCTCCTTTGAGTGATGTTCGATCATGAGAATCTGCCGCTCAGCTCATATCTACCTGAAGGTTCTCTTGGATGGAGTCGGATCTTCGAAGAAGGCTTTAAGACTTTCTCGCATTCCAAAGACTGCAGCTCTTGCCATCGCCATCCTTCTTGCGCTTATGCATGCAACCTCCATCGGATCGGGTGGAATGGATGTCCGGAATGCATCGGATAGCCTATATACCCTGCAGGTTGACCTTCCCTCTAAGGTTGTCTGCGACGTTGCAGTCTCCTATGCCCTTCCGGCAGGTTTAGCCTTCAGATCCGATAGCTTTATGATCTCTGGAGCGGCAGACGATGCCCTTCTGACAATCGATGGTCCAGCCGATGGAAGCCGAGTCTCTATTATGACCTGGAGCTTTGGCGACCTAGATAACTCGTGGAACAAAGACCTGAGGATCCAGTTCGCTGTAACCGTTGCCAACATAGCGTCCAACAGGGACGGTGTGACGATCGAGCCCGGAAGTGCGAGCCTGAGATGGATGGACAGGGAAGGAGAGCCTCACACTATCTCCTACCGATCGAGATCGGTGAAGGTAGTCGAGCCCGATCTATCGATCGACCGAGAGTTTGAGCCTTCGAGCGGCTGGCGCGGAGATGAGGTAATCTGCACTCTCTTAATCTATCATTCGCCAATCAGCACCGCAGATGCCTACGATGTAGATGTCCATGAGGGCCTGCCGGAGGGTCTTACCTACGTGCCTGGCTCATTAGAGGTGCTGGAGGGGCCTTTTGAGATGATAGAGGATGGAGATGAGCTTGGATGGCGATTTTCGCATGTCGAGAGATCCTGGAATAAAGAGAATAAGATCCGGCTCAGGTACAGGGCTACGATCGAAGAGAACGTCCGGGCAAACGACTCCTTGGACTACATGGCAACTTTGACATGGACGAGCGCTCCAGGCAAAAATTCAGACGAGAGGAGTTACTCGCGATCCATTGAAGGCCAAATCGTTCTTGTTCCTTGCGAGCCGGACCTCATGATCACTCTTGGCGACGATCCAGATCCTATAAGGCCGGGGTGGATGCTGAACTACACAATCGCCTACCTGAATAACGGAAGCTATGCCCTCGATCCGGTCGTTGAGGTCGACTACGATCAGAACCTATCCTTCGTCTCGGCAGACCCAGATCCGGATCGCGGGACAACCAACCGCTGGAGCCTGGGGGGACTGAAGAGTGGTGGCTCCGGAGTCATAAGGATCTCGATGCTTACAAGCCCATCGATCCCGAATGGAACAACGCTTGTCAGCTTGGCTAAAATCTCCAGCTCGGATGACGCAGATGCCATTGCCGTGGCAAGCACCCGAGCGGATCGAAACGCCTCTTCTCTTTACATAAACGCGACCGCATCAAGCCCAATCATCCGGCCCGGAGGCACTCTCAACTACACGATCGACTACGGAAATGGCGGACGAGTCATCACGAGAAACGTTACCATAACCGATATCATCGATCCGCACCTTGCCTTCGATCCAGGGGGGTCTTACCCGCAGCCGACCAATTTATGGTCTGACGAGGAGGGAACTCATCTTTATTGGGATTCCGAGCGGCTGAGATCGGGCTCTTTTTCCCCTGGCGCCTCGGGAAAAATCGAGATCCAAGTATCCCTTCCCCCGATCCCAGAGCACCCTGACCCCGATTTTATCTATAACCGCTACAAGATAGACTCCGAAGAGACCGATGGCGACTTCAGCATCTTGGAGACCTTCGTAGTCCACTCGCTCTACATCAAGAAGTGGGCGGATAAGGACGTCTACTCCAAAGGAGAGATCGTCAACTATACAATACTCTATGGAAATGAGCTGGCCTTGGACGCTACCGAGGCAGTCATCCACGATCTTCTGCCCGATCTGGAATTCCTAAGGGCAGACCCCCCTCCAAGCTCGATCGATAAAAGCAGATTGACCTGGAAGATCGAGACCTTGTCTGCCAAGACGAGCGGCATAATAAGGCTATATGCCAGAATCAAAGACGATCTAAGGGGAATCGAATTCATAAACTGCGAGGCTGTATCAGGATATGGTTATGTGAGAATAGATCGCAAGTTCTCAACCTCAGTCAGGTCCAATGATCTTGTGAACTATGCAGAGATCAGGGCAAATTATGGCGACCTGCCCGACTTCGACAGCTGCACTGCTGCCATAAGGCTTTCGGACTCCGTTGGATCCGAGGCGAAGATCCGCGAGCATGGAAGCGGACAATACTCCCGCGAGGACGAGACGAATCTTCTGACCGAGAAGAATCTCATCCGGGTCGAGACGAATATGACGGCGAGATATGGGACCACATCCTTTGAACTGCCGGGGAACAGATCGATCGACTTCGCATCCAGATGGTCAGAGGCCTATTCTTCCAAGAACTATAGGACCGGGGCTTCGATCAACGAGCGATACATGTATGCAACAAGCATTGACCGGGAAAGCACTCTCAACCTGGACGAGAACGGCTCTACTCTTGCCACAGAGACCTCATTCGTTGGGAAAGGCCATATGGGCGTGCTCAAGAAGGCAAGCACCAAAGAGACCGTCAAGGAGACCCCCATCTACGAGTCAGAGGAGGAGTACCTGGGAAGCTTCAGGATCCATGTCGATGTAGATGAGTACGGCAAGAACGTTGCAGCCGGCCGTTCCATCTCGGGCATAGGAATGGTGGCTGTGGAGAAGAGCCTCGGCAAGAGCCAGAGGTCTTACGAGTCGGGAACCGGCTCATATCAGGTCGAGGACCGGATCGAGACGCAGACGAGCTACATGGCCAAGGAGATAAACGTCTCCTGTGAGCCTGTGGAGTGCGTCCTCGCTCCCCAAGTCGAGGCGAATCCCGATCTGAGATGGCATGAGGGAATGTGGTCGAAATCCGGCACTATGCCCTCCAAGGGTTCGAACAGCTCGAATCCTGCAAGTTTCATAGGCGAGGAGTTCTCCGAGGTAGACTACCTCAATAAGAGCACTGTTGCAAGGGGCCTTTCCGAGATGGAGACCGAGGCCGAGTTCTCCGGCCGCGCTGAGTTCGAGACGTCATATGTCTCAGGCCCACCCAATCAAACCCGCATTGAAACAAGCCTGGTCGATGAATATCTGGGCAGATATGAGATTAGGCGAAAGACGGCGATCGGAGGAGCTGCGCGATTCGCCGAGCCGCACATCAGCGTAAGCGTTCTCGGCAGGATCGATCCTGAGCAAGGCAGTTTGGTCAACTACGTCATAACCGCGGTCAACGATGGCAACCGCGCTCTTGGGCCTGTCCATGTATTGGATCTCTTCCCGACGGAGACGGAGTATGTTTACTCCTCTTTGCGGCCCGACAACATCACAGAGAGCTCAGCCTCCTGGACGCTGGTCAACCTGGGCATCGGGGCGAATACCAGCATAGATCTGTTGCTCAACGTCACAGGAGAGACGGCTGGCCTCGTGAACTGCGTGGAGATCCGGGGAGGCTACGACGATCAGTGGATCCAGGCCCAGAACTGCTCCGTCCTGCAGCTCAACTGGCTGACCTGCTGTCCCGCGGGGATTTCGGCGGCCAAGGCCGGTTATGTGGATGGCAACGATAGCATGCTTGTGCACTACAGGATCGCGCTTGAGAATCGCGAGAATTACATAATGGCGGTCTCCGTCGCAGACAGCCTCCCTGGCGGGATGGCCTTCATCAACTCCACGCAAACGCCTGCGGACTACAGGTCAGATGAGGTGAGATGGAATATAGTCGACCTCTTGCCAGGCGAGACGAGGATCATCGACTATCTGGCCAGGGCATCGTACGCCGGAAGCTTCGTAAACGAGGCCCACATAGAGGCGGTCTCGGTTGAGAGCGGGGATATTGCGACAGCGGATGTTTCATGCCAGGTAACGATCGACGGCGGATATCATCAGGCCGCAAGCTCAGTGTGGCAGCCTCCTGATTGCTTCGGCTTGAGTTGCGTCCTGCCAGATCTCGATGAAGAGTGGATCTCCTGCAATCCCTGTGGGAATCTCGAACCGCCATCCTTGGAGACGAACCTCACCTCCTCCACGTCGGGCAGCGAATACGATCTGTATATCTAAGGATGTCGAAGCAAGGGTTCCGAAACAACCGTAGGCCATAACCCATATTTCACATATCGGCGGCCTCTCGATGCACCGCACGTAAAAGCCTCTAAGTGGCTAAAAAAGAAAATCCAGGCCGAAAGGGCAGAGGCCCCTTTTGGGCCCCACGCTCGGATTTAACGGGCTGCCTTTGCCACCCGCTCGGCGCTGTCCTTTCTGTTCACGGCATAGCTCTTGATATCGTAGTTTGCCGCGGAGATGATCTCGTCAGCGAGAGCGCTCTGGGCCGACCGCTTCTTCTTGAAGGAGGCCTGCCATGCCCCCTTGGTAAGGAGCATCAAGGCCACATCCACCCTTCGCTGGGGAGAGGTATCCACTGCCTTTGGAACGGTGATGCCACCGTACTTCAGCCGGACAACCTCCTCGCGGGGACCGGCGTTGGATATCGCCTGGGCCAATACGGTGAGGGGATTCTCCTTGGTCCTCTGATGGATTATTTCGAAGGCCTCCTCCACGATCTTGTAGGCGACCTGCTTCTGGCCGGAGTTCCTCTCCTTCCTCATCATCTTGTTCATCAGACGCTCTACTATATGCTGCTCCGACTTCTTGAACTGCTGCTTGGCATGCTTGCCGCCGGAGTGGAGGACAAGCTTTGGGGAGAGGTTCATGTAGCCCTTGATGCTGACATCAGCGATCTCCGCCTCCGCCGGATCCCATTTGCCGAATACCTTCATATGCCTCACCTCACGGGCTTCTCCTTGCGCCCGGATACCATCTCCATCAAGGATACGTTGTTTACACCTACGACCTTGAATCGCACACCTGGAATGTCGCCCATCGATCGGCCCATCCTGCCGCCGATGCGCTCCACGACCACCTCATCGTGCTCATCGATGAACCCTATGGCCCCGTCACCTGGACAGAAGGCGGTCACCTGCCTGCCGTTCTTGATCAGCTGTATCCGCACGCACTTCCTGATGGCGGAGTTAGGCTGCTTGGCCTCGACTCCAACCTTCTCCAAGACAATTCCCCTCGCCATGGGAGCTCCGCCGAGGGGATCTGCCTTGATCTTCATCCCTGAGGCTCGCCTGATGTAATGAGGATCGCTCCACCGCAGGGTTTTCCTGTCGCTCTCCAGCTTTCTGGCAGCATAAATTCCCTTGCCCATTATTTCACCTGATTGATTGTGAATGCCCGTCCTGCCCCTGGCCGCCGCGACTGGGGAATTCCGGCCAATCCTATTGAATTATTATATCGTCAACACCGTGATGCCTAGAAGCGAGCATCTTGGCCTTCAAGATATTCCGGCCGTCCCGCCCAATGGCAATGCCCTTGTCCTTGTTCGCTACCTCTACATAAGCCAATCGCTTATTGTTCTTGTTGACCACAGATACGTTCTTGATCTCGGCCGGCTGGAAGAGGTTCTCCAAGAACTCGTTTACGTCCTCGCTGTACTCCACGATCTCGATCTGCTTGCCTATGGACTTCTTGACCCGGTTTATATTGCTTCCCTTCCGGCCAATCGCCGCCCCCATATCCCCCTTCTTGATGACGAATATGATGCGGTCGTTCTCATCGTCCACGATGCAATCCCTGGCCATGCCCCCTGTCAGGCTCTCGAATAATGCAATGTATCTGATACCCTCGGTAGTGAGCTTGAACTCACTCATTCTCAACACCTCGAATCTCTCGAAGCAGGGCCATGACCTCGGACTCACCGGGATCGATTATGGCGAGAGCAGAAACTGAAAACGGCTTTCCACAAGCGGATCCAAGGTCCTTGCCACGGCCCTGGTACCTATAGACCGGAATTTCGAGGCCCAATAGATCGGTTTTGACATGCTGAGGGCAGTCCTCCGCATATATGATAAGCTTCGCCTGCCCATTTGTTCCGAACTCGAGCGTCTGGTTCGACCCTAGAACCACCTTTCCAGTCCTTATCGAACTTCTTAGCGCTCTATCTATGTTTATCATCGTATTACCTCATCTCTTTGCCACTAGCTGCACATCGCCTGTCCCGAGCTGGATAGGCTGACCTACTATCACGTTCTCGGTTACGCCCCGAAGATCGTCGACGTCCCCGCGTATGGCCGCATCCAGTATGTGGTTCACTGTGACCTCGAAGGCAGCCCTTGCAAGGACGCTCGCCTTCTCCCCAGAGACCCCATGTCTACCGATCTGTTTTACCTCGCCGTCGCAGGTCATAATGTCCGAGACGAGCATGATATGCCTGACGTCCACGGCCAAACCCTGCTCTCGCAGGGTGTCGGTGGCCTCGTTGATGATGGCATTCCTGGCAGCCTCTATGCCCAGCACCTCGCCGATCTCGGTTATATTGTTCGTCTTGGTGCGGCCGGGGTCCACGCCCTCGAACTGGAGGACCTTCTTCAGCGCGGATCCCTCAGTATAGAGGACATATTCGTCGCCCTCCTTCCTGATCACCACTCGCTTAATCCCGTCGATCCCCTTGAGGGAGAGCTTCTTTATCTTCTCCACCAGCTGGAGCAGCTCCCTGTAGGAGGGCTCCTCTGGGGCCATGATCAATAAGTTGCCGCCACCCGGCTGGTCAACCGATAGGCGCATCTCCTCTCCTAGCCTCTCGGCCACCTCCTCGGCGGTGATCTTGCGCTGGACGAGCGCCTCGGGGCTCAGCTCTATGAGCACGTTCATCTCCGCAAGATCGGTTGCAATGGACCCCAGATGGAGGATGGAAGTGGACTCGATCGCCCAGGCAACCTCACGGGCAAGGTCCCTATCCCCAGCATACTGCTCAGTCAGCCGTATCGTCATCGTTGGAGTGGAGGGGACCTTCCTCGCATCCACTATCTCAATCAACCGGGGAAGGCCGAGCGTGACATTGATCTCGGCGACCCCTGCGTAGTGGAAGGTCCGCATGGTCATCTGGGTGCCAGGCTCGCCTATCGACTGTGCGGCAACGACGCCGACCGCCTCACACGGCTCCACCTTGGCATGATCGTAGTCGGCCATCACCTGCTCCAGGATCTGGTCCAGCTGCTCCTTCGTTACGCTCACCCCGAAAAGCCCCTCCCGGAGCGCAGCCACAATGCTCTGGGGCAAATCCAGGGACGTTATAGCCTCTTCTACCTCGGCCTCGTTCAACATGGCTATCTACCCTCCGTGGCCAAGACGCGGCCGATGATCCGTTTCACGTTCTCCGGACCTGCATAGTCCCTCCGCGAAGCATCCACGCCGTCCTCGCCATAACGGAACTGCACTATCATGCCCCTCGTCTCCCTAACCGTTCCGTCGTACTTCACCTCGAGATCCTGGAGGGCGTTTACCAGGCGTCGCTGGAGATAACCGCTCTGTGATGTCCTGATGGCCGTATCCACGAGGCCTTCGCGTCCGCCGATCGCGTGGAAGAAGAACTCCGTGGGGTTGAGGCCATCCTTGTAGCTGGACTCGACGAATCCATGAGCCTCCGCCCCGAGATCGCCTCGCTGGAAGTGAGGCAGTGTGCGATCGGCGTACCCTCGACGGATGCGCTCGCCACGCACAGACTGCTGGCCCACGCAGGCCGCCATCTGGGTCAGGTTGAGCATGGAACCGCGAGCCCCGCTGACAGCCATGACGACGCCGCTGTTGTCAAGGCCGAGGTATCGCCCGGCGATCTGACCCGTGCTGTCCCTGGCCTTGCCGAGCGTCTGCATGATCCTCATCTCGAGTGTCTCGTCGAGCGTCCGGCCCGGCAACGGCTCGAGCTCTCCCGCATTGTAGGCGGAGATGAGCTTCTCCACGTTCTCACGGGCGACCCTCGTCACTTCTTTGATCTGATCCGATGCTGCGGGAGGAATATCCTCGTCGTCGATCCCGAAGCTGAACCCGGAGAGCATGATCCCCCGGAGCGCGAGCAACGTCATGCGGTCGAGGAAGGTGCTTGCGATCGTCGGATTGAACTGCTTGATGACACGGTCGATGATCTTGCCCTTGAACGCTCCGACCGCCGCCGAGTCGATGGTGCCCTGGATCAGATTCCCGTCCCTGATCACCACGTAGGCGTCGTTCTCGCAGTTCTCCTCCTTGCATTGGTCGCATGAGGGGCAGAAGTCTGCCTTGAAGGTCAGATTTAGGCCTCTAGGCAAGATCAGGCTGAAGATCTGCTTGCCGGTCCAGTAGGGCTCGCCGGAATCGTCCGTCCCCGCAGGAGGAGGCAGATCGATGCCGTCGTACTTCTTTAAGAGTTCCATCGCACCTTGCCGGTCGATCGGCTTCCTGCCGTGGGTAAGGAGGAAGGATCCGGTGACGTAATCGTGAATTCCCCCTATGATGGGGCCTCCGAAACGCGGAGAGAGGATGTTCTCCTGGACGCGCATCAGTATGTGCGCCTCGGCCCTGGCCTCCTCGGTCTGGGGAACATGCATATTCATCTCGTCCCCGTCGAAGTCGGCGTTGTAGGGAGGACATACCGCAGGGTTAAGCCTGAATGTCTTGTAGGGCATCACCTTGACCCTATGGGCCATGATGCTCATGCGGTGAAGGGAAGGCTGTCGGTTGAAGAGGACGATATCCCCGTCGTTGAGCTGTCGATCGACCTTCCATCCAGTCTCGAGCTGATCCGCTACCTCCTCGCAGTTCTTGTCCGTCACCTTGACCCTTCGCCCATCGGACCTCGTGATGTAGTTCACCCCGGGATGGTTATCAGGACCCCGTCGCACGAACTGCTTGATCATCTCCATGTTCCTGACGTTCACTATAAGTGGGACCGATAGCTCCTTTGCCACCTCGAGCGGCACGCCAACCTCGTTTATGCTGAGGTTGGGATCAGGTGATATGACAGTCCTTGCGCTGAAGTTGACCCTCTTGCCCGAAAGCGAACCCCTGAATCGACCCTCCTTTCCCTTGAGCCTCTGCGAGAGCGTCTTTAGAGGGCGGCCGCTTCGATGACGAGCAGGAGGAACGCCGGAGACAGTGTTGTCGAGGAATGTCGTGACGTGATATTGGAGGAGCTCCCAGAGGTCCTCGATGATGAGCTGCGGAGCGCCTGCCTCCCTATTCTCCTGGAATCGCTGGTTGATCCTGATGATGTCCACGAGCTTGTGGGTAAGATCGTCCTCGCTTCTTTGGCCACTCTCGAGAGTGATCGAGGGCCTCATCGTCACAGGGGGCACGGGGAGGACCGTCAATATCATCCACTCAGGCCTTGCGGTTGCCGAATTCATCCCCACGGCCTCGATGTCCGCATCCGGTATCTTCTCGAAGCGGTCCCTGATGTCTGAAGCGGTCAGCTTATGGCCCTCCTCGATGTAGGCAAGCGGCCTCTCGAACTTGATCTCCTGTTGAGGAGCCCCACAGTAGGGGCAGGTCTTGTGCTTTCTAGCCTCGGCGAAGATCTTGCTTACGAGGTCGTCCGTGGGCTGGCCGAGGCGCACGAGCGTCTTGATCTGCTCGATATAGGTCACCTTCTCATGTTCGAGGAGCATCAGACGGGAGCAGTCCCGACAGACGGCCCGAAGCAGCTTTCTGATGAGCTTCGCAAATCCCACGTGAATGACCGGGGCGATCAAGTCTATATGGCCGAAGTGGCCAGGACACTCGCCAGGCCGGCCAGCACAAGATCGGCAACGCAGGCCAGGATCGATGACGCCGAGCCTTGGGTCCATCAAGCCCATGTCGATGGGAAAGCCATCATCGTCGTACGTATCTGCGGTGATGATCTTCACCACGCTCATCTTCCTGAACTCCTGGGGAGAGATGAGCCCGAAACGGATCTTTCCAATCCTCTTTGGAACGGTCATGGTTACACCGCATCCTCCAGTATGAGACGCGGAGCCACGCCCAGAGACTTGATCTCGTCGAGCAGCAACTTGAAGGCGTAGCTCATCTCCACCGGATATATCTCCGTGTCCGCGCCGCAGACCGGGCAATAGTCCGCGTTCCTGCGTTTGTCATGTATGGCGATTACACCACAATGGCTGCAGACGAGCTCAGTCACCTTGTCCGACTCGTCGACCAGCCGCTCCTTCAGTGCCAATGCAGCCCCGTGGGCGATGAGAACATCCCTCTCCATCTCTCCGAACCGGAGGCCGCCCTCGCGGGCCCTTCCTTCGGTAGGCTGCCTCGTGAGCACCTGTACCGGTCCTCTGGAACGAGCGTGCATCTTCCCCGAGACCATATGGTAAAGCTTCTGGTAGAGGATGACTCCCATGAAGACGTCGGCCATCACCTGCTCTCCGGTGGTGCCAAAGTAGAAGATCTCCCTGCCCGTGTGGGAGAACCCGAACTTGGTCAACGCATTGCGAAGGTCCGGCTCGGTCTCCCCCAAGAAGGCGGTAGCATCAACGAATCGGCCCTCCAAGGACCCAACCTTTCCCCCTATCATCTCAAGCACGTGGCCCACCGTCATCCTCGATGGGATGGCATGCGGATTGAGGAGGAGGTCAGGGACCATGCCGCTCTCAGTGAAGGGCATATCCTCGGGCGGCACGATCAGGCCCAATACGCCCTTCTGGCCGTGTCTGGATGCGAACTTGTCCCCGAGCTCGGGCACCCTCTGGTCCCTGGACTTCACCTTGGCGAGCCGGTTCCCATTCTGGGACTCGGTCAGTATAACCATATCCACGACGCCCTTCTCATTTGAACGCATGGTGACCGAGGTCTCCCTACGCTGCTGGGGCGTTATCCCAAACTCGCTTGGCTCCTCCAGGAAACGGGGGGGGCTGGTCTTCCCTACGAGCACGTCGTTTGGACCCACATAGGCATTGGGGTTCACAAGGCCGTCGTCGTCGAGCTGTTCGTATGTTTCCGAGCCCCTTGCGCCGCGCACCTCGAGGTCGGGGATCTCAAACTTGTCCTCCTGGCCTCCGGGGTACTTGCGCTCCTCGGCCTCCGATACTCGGAAGAAGTGGCTGCGGGCAAGGCCGCGCTCGATTGAGCCCCTGTTCATGACGAGGGCATCCTCGATGTTATACCCCTCGTAGGAGAGGACGGCCACCACGAAGTTTTGCCCAGCCGGCCTCTGGTCGAAGCCAATCGCCTTCGCGGTCCTGGTGCGAACCAGTGCCTGATGAGGATAGTGAAGGTAGTGGCCCCTGGTGTCCGGCCGAAGCCTCATGTTCGCCATGGACATTCCAAGACACTGCTTGACCATCCCAGCTCCCATGGTGTTGCGAGGGCTTGCGTTGTGCTCAGGATAAGGCACTAGACCCGTGCATATGCCCAGTATCAATGAAGGATCCAGCTCCAGATGGGTATGCTCGGATGTTAGATCGCCCTCCCAGATGGCGATCAGAGTGTTCTCCTCCTCCTCAGCATCGAGATACTCGATTGCGCCCATATCGACGAGGTCGCCAAAGGTCATCTCCCCCCTCTCCACCATCGAAACCTGCTCCTCGGTCACCATGGGATGGCCGCGTTCCACATTAATCAAAGGCCTGCGAGCCCGTCCCGAATCGGTATTGATCACAATCTCCCCGGTGCGGTCGAAGAAGGCTATATTGACCTGGTTGCTTATCTGGCCACAACGCCTAAGACGTCTCATCTCTGAGACGAGCTCCTCGGGCTGGGGATGATGGCCTACGATCTCCCCGTTCAGGAATACCCTTGCGCTAGCCACCGTAATCACCCATCGGTATCACGCCCATCTCGTAAAGCATCCTTCTTACATCCTCATAATCCTCCGTCCCCTTGGAGAGCTCCACCGCCTGGGCGAAGTTCTTCACGAGGCCACAGTTGGGGCCCTCCGGCGTCTCGCTGGGACAGATCCGACCCCACTGTGTAGCGTGCAGATCGCGTGCCTCGAAGTGAGGCTGGGACCTGGACAAGGGAGATATGACCCTTCGAAGATGGCTCAGCGCTGCCATGTAGTCGGTCCGGTCCAAGAGCTGTGAGACGCCCGTCCTCCCGCCGACCCAGTTGCCTGTAGCAAGGGGATGGATCATCCTCTCGGTCAAGACGTCCGCTCGAACGGTGGTGATGACGTTTAGGTCGCGATTCCTCATGCTCGCCCGCTCCAGCTGGTATTTTATGTCCCTCGTGAGCCTGTTGAAAGCCACCCTGAATAGGTCCTCCATCAGGTCCCCGGAGAGTTTCAACCTCTTGTTGGAGTAGTGGTCCTTATCGTCCTCGCCACGATGGTTGAGTGCGAGCTCAAAGCATGCCTCGGCCATCCGGGCGAGGAATAAGGACTTTGCGTAGCGGTCCCCTTCATCGACGCCGATATGCGGAAGCAAGTACCTGTCGAGGACATATGTAGCCCTCTTCCTTTGGTACTCCTTCGCCTGGCCCGCAGCAACGCGGGAGCCGATCTTCTCAAGGGCTTCATCGTTGGTGGAGACCTCTGCTTCCTCCAAGTTCTCCAGCATGAACTTGATGATCTCGGGATTATCGGATACCGCTTTCACGATGTCCATATCGGTCTCCATCCCAAGCGCGCGAACAAGAGTTACGAAGTTCAGCCGTCCTGATACGGAGGGGAATGAGACCTCCAGTATCGATTTCTTTCCCCGCTCGACGATCACAAGCGATCTGTATCCCTGCCTCTGGCTGAATACCTTGGCAACCTCTATATTCTCATCATACCTCTGGTTGAACTCGACGAGGATCTTGTTCGGAGCCAGATCCTCGAGCGTCATTATCACCCTTTCAGATCCATTCACCACGAAGTAACCGCCCGGATCCATGGGGTCCTCCCCATAGGTCACCATCTCCTCTGCCGAAAGGTCTACCATGTTGCAGACCTTGGACATGAGCATGATGGGAAGCGTGCCAATCTCCGCATCGACCATATCTTTCTCCCTCTCCCCCTCGACTATGGTCATCTCCAGCTTGATGGGAGAGGAGTAGGTCAGGTTCCTGAGACGGGCGTCATTGGGGTAGAGACGCTCGACCGACCCGTCGGCCTCTCGCACCATCGGCCGGTCGACATGGATGCGCCCCAACCTAACGTAGGTATCCTCGATGTTCGTCTCTATTATCCCCACCTCGTCGATGACCTTCTGCAGGCCCCTATCGATGAACTCGTTGAACGAATTTATGTGGTGATGCACCAGCTTGTCCTTGGTAAAATAAGCCGTATAAAGAACATTTCTATCCAGCAAACCCTCAATCCACCCTTTTCAATCTATCACGAGCCTGTAGAATACCGACTCCTTGGCTGTCGGGCTGTGCCTGATCACCTTGATAACGTCACCCACCTTGGACCCTATCTCCTTTGCCACCGGGTCGTTCACATGGACCTTGGGAAGCTGTGGAGCCTGCACGTTGAACTTGTGAAGGACTTCTTCAGCCTCCTCCGGTGAGAGCAGGATATGGGGGGGTACCAGCTCATGATCCAGCACGGAGAACTTCTTCAAGCGACCTCCTCCTATATCTCAGAATCAGCTATAAGCGGGCTCGAAGGGATTTGAACCCTCGGCCACCTGGTATCTTCATCCAAAAATTTAAAAGCCAGGCGCTCTGCCTAACTGAGCTACGAGCCCATATGAGCGATTCAGCCCATCTTCGTTCCGTCTTGGACTGCACTATGCAAGGATTAAAGTTGTCCAGCATAAAGCTTTTTCCCTTAATTCCTCACGACTCCTTGATCAACCTGGCCACCTCGTCGCCCACCTCGGACGTCGTGGAGGTCCCGCCGAGGTCGTAAGTCCTTATGCTGCCTTGCCTGAGATTGGCCTCGATT
This sequence comes from Methanotrichaceae archaeon, assembly GCA_016927425.1. GTDB lineage: Archaea > Halobacteriota > Methanosarcinia > Methanotrichales > Methanotrichaceae > JAFGMR01. The sequence goes on from JAFGMR010000039.1 coordinate 16,425, forward strand.
GCTGCGACCACATCCCTTGCAGCATTCGGCTCGCCGAGATGTTCGAGGAGTAGTGCCCCCGACCAGATGGTGGCTATCGGATTGATCTTATTCTGACCCTTGTACTTCGGCGCTGATCCATGGATAGGCTCGAACATGCTCGTCCCCTCCGGGTTCAGGTTTGCGCCAGGAGCAAGCCCTAGGCCGCCCTGTATCATCGCTCCGAGATCGGTTATGATATCCCCGAACATGTTGGGGGCAACGACCACATCGAACCACTCGGGATTCTTGACGAACCACATGGTGATGGCGTCGACGAAGTTGAAGTCGGTTGCAACTCCTGGGTACGTCGCGGCGGTCTCCTCGAATATCTCCCTCCAGAAGCCGTAGATATCGCTCAACACGTTCGCCTTGTCGACGCTCGATAGATGGCGATCCGGTCTTGACGCGGCAAGCTCAAAGGCATACTCCATAACGCGGCGACAGCCCTTTTTGCTGACCATGCCGATCTGAAAGGCGATCTCATCACCATCTGACTCGATATCCAGGCCGAACTTGACATGGTAGAGGCTGCGCATCACCTCGAATTCCGCCCGGCTTCGTCCGGCCTTTGCCCGGCCTCCCTGGCCGATGTAGAAGTCCTCGGTGTTCTCTCGCACCACTATGAAGTCGATATCCTGGGGCCCCTTGTCCTTGAGGGGAGTCCAAACCCCTTCGAGCAGCTTGACCGGCCTGAGGTTGATGTATTGGTCGAAGTAGAACCTCATCGCGAGAAGGATGCCCTTCTCAAGGACGCCCGGCTTGACCCGCGGATCGCCGATCGATCCAAGGTATATGGCCCTGTAGCGACCAAGCTCTTTCAGCGTCTCCTCGCCAACGAGCTCGCCCGTCTCGAGGAAATGCTCCGCTCCGAGTGAATGCTCCATCCATTCGAGGCCAAAGCCGTGCTTATCCGCTGCGGCCTCCAAGACCTTCTTGCCCTCGGCTATGATCTCGGGCCCGATTCCGTCGCCGGGGATGACCGGCACCTTGTATATCATGCTGTACCTACCTGTCTCTTGGTGTACTGGATCAGCCCACCCGCCTCAACGATCTCCTGAAGGAAGGGGGGGAGGGGCGTGGTATTGTAGTCCTCAAGGCGATCCAGATTGTGGATGATCCCTCGGTCCAGGTCCAGGCTGAGGCGATCTCCATCCCTTATCATATCCACATCATCGCATACCAGCAGGGGGAGGCCCACGTTGATGGAGTTGCGGAAGAATATTCGGGCGAACGATCTGGATACGACGGCCTTCACGCCCGCCCCCTTCAGGGCCAAGGGGGCATGCTCCCTGGAGGAGCCGCATCCGAAATTGCTGCCTGCAACGATCACGTCGCCAGGCTCGACTTGGCCCGCGAACTGGGATCGAGTCCCTTCGAAGGCATGTTTGGCCAGCTCCTCGGGATCGTTCATCACCAGGTAGCGACCAGGTATGATGGCATCGGTATCTATATCGTCTCCGAACTTCCAGGCTCTTGGCAAATTACCCTCTCCAGCCGGTGAACTATCTACCAACCCAGTGGACATATATAAACATGATGCAACCCTCATGGCGCCCGCGTCCTTCGCGACTCATGACCGCACCCTTTTTAGCGGTGGATGGCATAAGTTGGATACTCAGATAATGGTGGTTTCCGTGAAGGCGATAATGATCTCTGGACGAACCCTGGGGCAGGGTGCGGCTTGCGAGGCAAAGATGTCCCCGGACTACTTTCGGGAGGCCTCCTCCTGCTCGCTCTCACAGGCGGACTTGCGCGGGCTTGGGATCTCCCCGGGCGAGAACCTGGAGGTGACGAGCGAGCATGGCACCGTCATCCTAACACCACAGGAGGACCGAGGCCTTGATCCCGGCCTTATATTCATCCCCATGGGTCCCTGGGCCAACTGCCTGGTGGGTCCGGATACATCAGGCTGCGGCACCCCCCAGTACAAAGGAGTGCATGTGGAGGTGAAGGTTACAACCTTCCCAGTCCTCGCTATTCGAGAGCTTTTCGGCCGATTCGGGGGGACGAGGACTTGATCCAAGAGGACGTCGTCTGCTCCTTCTGTGGCTGTCTCTGCGACGATATCAGGGTTGAGACGAACGATGAGGGCATAGTAAAGGCAAAGGGGGCCTGCAGGCTTGGCTCCTCCAAGATCTTAGGGCACGGTCCCGGACACGGGCGGATATCCAAACCCATGATCCGCCAAGATGGCGAGCTCGTCGAGGTCGAGTATCAGGTGGCCTACGACCGGGCGGCTCGCATTCTAAAGGCGGCGAAGCGACCCCTCCTTTACGGCTGGGCATCCACGGTATGCGAGGCCCATGAGGAGGGGGTCCTCCTAGCTGAGGAAGTAGGCGCTGTGATAGACTCCACGGCGACCGTCTGCCATGGCCCTTCCGTCATCGGCGTAGAGGAGAAAGGGCTTGCCGGGGCCACCCTTGGCCAGGTGAAGAACAGGGCCGATCTAATACTGTTCTGGGGATGCAATCCGGCCGAGGCACATCCTCGCCACATGCGCAGGTACTCCTCCAACTCCACTGGGCGCTTTACCCCGGAGGGGCGAAAGGGGAGGACGGTCATAGTTATCGACGTGAGGGAGACTCGCACCGCAAGGCTGGCCGACCGATTCATACGGATCGATCCGGGGACCGACTACCAGGTTATAAGCGCCCTTCGCCTGATCCTAGCGGGCAAGGCCGAGATATTGGGTGACGAGGTATGCGGCATCTCCAAAGGAAAGCTCGTCGATCTCGTTGATATCCTCAAGAAGGCGCGTTTTGGGGCCATCTTCTTTGGCCTGGGCCTGACCCACAGCCGAGGAAGGTACAAAAATATCGATTGCGCCTTATCCCTAACGGCGGAGCTCAACGCCCACACCAAATTCATGATCATGCCCATGCGCGGCCATTATAACGTGGCGGGGATTGGCCAGGTGATGGCTTGGGAGGGAGGATATCCGATGTCCGTGGACTACTCACGAGGAGCGCCATACTTTAACCCCGGGGAGACCGCTGCATGCGACCTGCTCGCTCGGAGGGAAGCCGACGCAGCCTTGATCATAGCTGCCGACCCTGCCTCGAACTTCCCGAGGTCGATCGTAGAGGCCCTCGCGGAGATCCCCGTCATCCAGATCGACCCTTATGAGAACCCCACGACGCTGCTCGCCGATGTGGTGATACCGTGCGCCATCGCCGGCGTGGAAGTCGAGGGCACCGCCTACCGCATGGACGGCCTGCCCCTTCGGATGAGGAAGGTCATCGAGCCGGTCCATCCAAGCGATGAGGAGATATTGAAGGAGATTAGGGAGAGCGCAAGGAGGCTTCCTGATGATCATTAAAGGCGGCGTCGTCTACGACCCGGCAAACGGGGTGCTCGGCGAGGAGATGGACATCTGCATCGATGCGGGAGCGGTCGCCGAGGCCGCAGGGGGTCCAACGATCGACGCTCGAGGCATGCTGGTGCTGCCTGGGGGCGTCGACGCCCATTCCCACATCGCCGGCCCCAAGCTCAACGCCGGAAGGATCATGCGGCCTGACGACGGCCGCATAGGGACCGAGCCGCGGCGCGGCCTCTGCCGACCATGCACTGGATACACGGTTCCAAACTCCTCTGCAATCGGCTATCGCTATGCTCGCATGGGATATACGACGGTATTCGAGGCAGCAACCCCCATAATCGAGTCTCGCCATACCCACGAAGAGCTCGAGGCGATACCCATACTGGACAAAGGGGCCTTGACCCTCTTTGGGAGCAACTGGACGGTGATGGAGTGCGTCGGCGAAAAAGACCTCCCCAAGCTCTCAGCCTATGTGGCCTGGGGGCTTCGTGCGAGCAGGGGCTACGGCGTGAAGATAGTAAATCCCGGCGGAGGCGAAGCCTGGGGATTTGGCTCCAACGTCAAAGGGCTGCACGATCCCGTGCCCGAGTTCAACGTCACCCCAGCCGAGATAATCCATGAGCTCGCAAGGGCAAACGAGAGGCTCTGCCTTCCCCACTCCATCCACCTCCACTTCAACAACCTCGGAAAGCCTGGCAACTACTCAACAGCCATCGAGACGCTCGATCTATTGAAGGATATAGTTCCGAGCCGGGACCGCCAGGCGGTTCACGTGACACATATGCAGTTCTCGGCCTACGGCGGGACGGGTTGGAGGGACTTCGAATCCAAGGCCCCGGAGATCGCCGATTACTACAACAAGAACGATCACGCGACGATGGATATGGGCCAGATCATATTCGGAAGCGCAACTACAATGACAGCTGACGGCCCTCTGGAGTATGCAAACGCTCGCCTGCTCCACCAAAAATGGTCCAACCACGATATCGAGCTCGAGGAGTCGAGCGGCGTTGTGCCACTCGTCTACATCAGGGGAAGTCCAGTTAATGCTGTGCAATGGGCGATCGGACTCGAACTCGCCCTGCTCACCGAGGATCCCTGGAAGGTGCTCTTGACAACAGACAACCCGAACGGTGGACCGTTCGTGAAGTACCCGGAGGTGATCGCGCTGCTCATGAGCCACAAGCGCCGAGAGGAGGAGATGGCAAAGCTCCCGGAGTTGCTATCGAAGCGATCGGTTATTGGAAGCATCGAACGGGAGCTTGGCTGGGGGGAGATCGCCGTGATGACAAGGGCGGCTCCCGCCCACGTTCTTGGGCTCAAAGAGAAGGGCCATCTGGGCGTCGGAGCGGACGGAGACGTCTCCATCTACGAGATCGATCCCCGGGAAGTAGATCCAGGAAGCGATCCCGCGCTCGTCGAGAGGGCTTTCACCCAAGCGAAGTACACAATCAAGGCGGGGGAGGTCGTCTCCCGCGATGGTGAGATCGCTGGCATTCCACAGGGCCGGACCTTCTGGACCGACGCGAACGTGCCAGAGGAGGATATGGCCCGGCTGATGGCATCCTTAAAGGAGAAGTTCGAGAAGTACTACAGCATCCAGATGTCGAACTACATGGTCCAGGAGGCCTACCTCTCCCGCCCGGTTGCGGTCAGGGCCGGTGTGGAGGTGGCCCAATGAGGACGATAACCTTGCGGCCGCTCGCCTCCCACCTTGTCCCGATCGAGGCCGAGGGACTTACCCCCGACGGCCTCGCAAAGCTCTCCATCGAGGAGATGGAAGCGCTCGATCTGTGGCTTGGCAACCGGAGGACGAGGCTATGCGAGCTCTTCGCAATTGAAGTTGATGGGAAGCCGGCTCCAATCGAGGAGACCACGGTAATCCTGGATGGCGACTTCTCCCGTGTGAAGAGGATCGGCGAGAGGATGTCAGGAGGGATGATTCAATCTCTCGGCGATCTTGGAATGCATGCTGGAGCCGGCATGTCTGGCGGCAACATCCTAATCAAGGGATCGGCTGGCGACTGGTTGGGACGGGAGATGCGCGGCGGATCGATCGAGGTGGAGGGAGATGCCGGAAACTACGTGGGATCGGGCTACCGGGGAGAGAGGTGTGGCATGCGCGGCGGATCCATCCTAGTTCGTGGCAATGCAGGCGTCTTCCTGGGGGAGCATATATGCGGCGGAAGCATCCACGTCTCGGGCAATGCCGGTGACTATCCGGGGGCCGCAAACGGTGGAGGCACCATATCGATTGGAGGGGATACCCATCTCCCTGGAGCGGAGATGACAAAGGGGAGCATTAGTGTAGGGGGCCGCACAACGGTCCTTCCCGGGTTCCAGTTTCAGGATGAGGTCGAGTTGGAGGGCTTGACCTATCAGCGCTACGTTGGCGACCTGGTGGAGAACGGCAAGGGCGAGCTTCTGCTCGCCTTGGCCCAACAGTCAGCTTGATATGTGAGGATGCATCCAGATTGAAATGGGCATCGTCGTTTTGAGGTGTTTCGACTTGATCGATCGCAGCAGAATTTTTGAGATTTTGGATGAATACGACCTGAGCGATCCGCTCATAGGCCTGATCGCCTCCCATTCCGCCCTGGACGTTTGCGACGGCGCGGTAGAGGAGGGATTCAGAACGCTCGCCGTATGTCAGGAGGGACGGGAGAGAACATATGCCAATTACTTCCGCTCGGAGCACGTGGATGGCAAAAGGATCAACGGGATGATAGATGAGGTGACCGTGCTAAAGGGCTTCAAGGAGATCCTGGACGGAAAGGAGCAGGAGATGCTTCGGTCCAAGAACGTCCTCTTCGTGCCCAATCGCTCCTTCACCTCCTACTGCGGCATAGACGCCGTCGAGGATATCTTCTCCGTGCCACTTGTGGGCTCCCGAAACCTACTGCGCTCCGAGGAGCGGGGCGACAAAAGGGATTACTACTGGCTTTTGGAGAAGGGCGGCCTCCCCTACCCGGAGCAGATCGACGCGGAGGATATCGATTGTCTGGTGATGGTCAAGCTGCCGCACGCGGTCAAGACGTTGGAGAGGGGCTTTTTCACCGCGGCGAGCTACGAGGAGTACTACGAGAAGGCCGACCTCCTCCTCAAGCAAGGGGTGATCGACCAGGACGGCCTGGAGCTTGCGAGGATCGAGAGGTACATCGTAGGCCCCGTCTTCAACCTGGACTTCTTCTACTCCCCCCTATCGCGGAGGATAGAGCTCTTAGGGATTGACTGGCGCTTCGAGACGAGCCTCGACGGACATGTCCGCCTACCAGCCCCCCAGCAGCTGCGGCTAGGGGAGTTACAGATCAATCCCGAGTACACCGTCTGCGGTCACAACTCGGCAACGCTTCGGGAGTCCCTTCTAGAGAAGGCATTCGACCTTGCGGAGAAGTATGTGGCAACCACCCAAGAGTATTACGGCCCCGGGATCATAGGGCCCTTCTGTCTCCAGACCTGCGTCGACAAGGACCTGAACTTCTACATCTACGACGTGGCCCCCAGGATCGGCGGGGGAACCAATGTGCATATGGCTGTCGGCCATCCCTACGGAAACGCGCTTTGGAGGACCAGCATGTCCACAGGCAGGCGCCTTGCCCGCGAGATTCGCATGGCTCTCGATAGGGACCAGCTGGAGAAGATCGTCACCTGAACGTGTCGTCCATGGATGGAGAGATGGGTGGAGAGGCCGGGATGGAGATTCCAAAGAAGCTTCGAAGAACGGTCGGCAAGATGGCGAGGCAGGGGGAAGAGCCCCTCCTCATCGTCCCCGCCCTCGTTGAGAGACTCTGCAACCAGAGGATGCTCGCCATGGCCAGGATCGGCATGGGAGAGGCGAAGATCTTCAGCTGGCTTGTGATCACGGAGAAACATCTGCATATCGTCTGGCCTGGGCTCCTCTGGGACAAGGTGCAGACCGTCCCACTAGAGGAGATCAAGGATATAGAGTACGTGAAGGAGTTTCACAACAACAGCTTAAAGCTCATCTTTGAAAAGGGCGCTGAGAGCATAATCTTCTACGACGATGCCGATGGGATCAGGTTCTATCAGTTCATCAAGTACAAGAGATGGAAGGACCGATGACTCGGGATAGCATCCATCTGATAGCCCATTGTCTTCTAAATCCCCATACAAGGTTAAAGGGGCTGCAGCCACCGGCCTTCGAGCCGGAGGGGGCGGTAGTCCAGCTTCCATGTCCTGAAGCCCTCCTCTTAGGCCTCGATCGATGGGCTGTAACCTTTGAGCAGTTGGACCATCCGATCTTTCGCCGCCTGGCTCAAGAGCTGATCCGCCCGGTTGCGGACTTAGCCGAGATGTTCTCGGATAACGGCCATCGAGTCGTCGTTGTAGGCGTTGCAAAAAGCCCGAGCTGTGGGATATTCACGACGACCTTTGGCTTCGAAGGCGGCCTTCCACGGACTGCAGAGCACCGGCATGTCGCCGGTCCGGGCGTATTCATGGAGGAGCTGGCCCAGGAGCTTGCAGAGCGAAGGATAGAGGTAGAGTGGATGGAGGTTGGGTAGGGGGCGGATCAGCGATCCATCTTCTCCGCGGCCTTCTTCATACCTTCCATCCATTCCATGAAAGCCTTCTCGAAATCATCCTTGGATCCAAGCTCGCGGGCGACCTTATCGAGCACCTCCGTCGAGATCCGGCCAACGGATGCCATCTGGCGGCCGGCCTCCCTTGCAGCGGCGATTACTGCCTCTGCCCGTTCACCCTCGGGCCCTGCAAGCATCTGCTTCATCATCTCGGCATGGGGCCGCAGAAGTGATCCTGCGAGATGCTCCCTGAATATCGCCTTCATCTGGGCAAGCATGGGCGAGAACGCCTCCATCTCCCATGCACTGCAGCTAGATATCAGGACGGCCGACTGCTCCCTCACAGGCTGGCCTGGGATGTAGAGGGGAATCAGCCGGTCGATCAGGTTCTTGAGTGGACCGGTGATTCCAGCGTAGTAGACGGGGCTCGCGTAGACGACGACGTCTGCCTCCCGAAGCTTTGGGTAGAGGATCTGCATATCGTCCTTTATCGAGCACTCGCTAGGGGTCTTCATCCAGCAGTTGAGGTCGCCCATGCAGGGCAATATATTCAGCTTTCGGGTATAGAAACACTCGACATCCGCTCCCGCCGACCTCATGCCATCGAGAAAGGCCGTGAGGATGAGGCCAGTATTTCCCTCGTCCATGTGAGGGCTTCCGTTCAACGCCAGAACCTTCATTTACGATCACCACAAATGGGTGACATCACAATGGTTTATACCAATTCCCGGAGGAAGGCCATGGTCTCACAGCTCGATATCGCGCCTACGATTGCGCGCGTGCTTGGAATCACAATGTCGACGCATGGACGTCCGATCGAGGGTGTGGAGGGATGGGGCTGCAGTGATGTCATATTGATCATAGCAGACAGCTTCGGATGGTCTCTATACTTTAACTATTTGACGGACACGAAGACGATATCATGCCTTACGAGTACGGGAAGGCTCTATGCAGTGCGATCGGTCTCAAGCCGGACATCGCCTGCGATTGCGTCCATCCTAACAGGCCTTCCGCCAAAGCAGCATAAGATCACCGACACCGAGCGGGCTAGGTGCTCCACCCTTAAGAGCATCGTCGAGAGGGCATCGGAAGCGGGGCTCAAGACGGCGGTGATAATGGAGGCGGAGGGTGCAGCTACCTTTCGAGGGCTCGTCGATATCGAAAGAGGCGTCTCAAAGAGCCTCGAACCTGCACAATTCGACGAGGAGATCCGCCGCGAGACGATCTCCGCGCTCTCCCTATTCCCGAGGCTTACGGTCTGCCACTTTCTAGGTATTGACCGGGCAGCGCATGACGGAGGCGGGGAGGATGTTATGAGGGAGAGGGCGCTTGCAATCGATTCACACGTAAGAGCGATCTGCAAAGCCGCGCGACAAAAGACGCTTCTCATATTCACAAGCGACCATCAACCGCATGCCGGGCCCTTCAAGACCGAGGGAAAGGCGCTGCCGCTGATACTCGCGCGGATCTGATGTTGGACATATGTGCCTTCTCACAGCCGCGACAAGCTGAAGGGCGTTCAAATGCGCTTCTGCCCTCGATAATTACCGGTGATATCAATTGAGTCCTTAGCCCTTTCTCCCTAGCCGCAGATTCTCCGCCCTCCAATTCCGGAACGAAGCCATTGGTCATCGGTTAAGGAAATGGCTGCATAATAATGTACCACTAATTTTCCAGGTATCCGACCAATGATTTTCAATAAAGCACCTGTCGGCACAATTTAGAGATTATTATTACTACTATTAAGAGTATTTTGTCAAAATATTTGCATCAATTATTGCACCAAATCCCTTAACCGAAGACGAATGGGAACGAAGCTGGACATTTTTTTTTTTGGGCAAGGAAATGCTTATTGCTTATTGAAAACCATCAAGATTTATCGATCCGGGGGATCGATGGGGAGATTGTATGGCAGGGAATAAGAAAGCACTATGTGTAGGAATAAACAAGTTCAAGAATTTTCCCTCTGCGGCTCTGCAGGGATGCGTCAACGACACCTTGGATATGGTAGCGGTTCTGACCAAGTATCTGGAATTTGGAGATAAGGATATCGTTACCCTGACCGATGATAAGGCCACCAAGGAGAACATAATGGCGAACCTGAATGAGATGGTGGATGGAGCCAAGGCTGGAAAATACAACTACTTGGTCTTCAGCCTCTCCAGCCATGGAACTCAGGTTCCTGATTTGAGTGGAGATGAGCCAGACAAAGCAGACGAGGCCTTCTGCCCAACTGACCTGGCACAGAAAGGGGATATATGGGATCCTGCTCACATCATCGTGGACGATGAGCTGCACGATCTATTCGTCCAGATTCCCGCCAATGTGTTGCTCGAATGCTATCTCGATACTTGCCACAGCGGCACAGGGTTAAAGGCTATCGACCTCCTGCTCAATCGCAGGCCGCGTTATCTGCCACCGCCCTCCCTTGCGGCATTTGAAAAGGTTGAGGGAAGAAGCTCTCGTGGCTTGCACCAGGCCTTGCTGGAATCAGGATCATCCAACCACATTCTCTGGGCAGGGTGCAGGTCCGACCAGACCAGTGCTGACGCCAAGATCGAAGACACCTGGCACGGTGCCTTTACATACTATCTCTGCAAGCATATCAATGCCTCCGGGGCCAAGATCACTCGCAGGGAGCTATTGAAGAAGGTTCGTGCAGACCTGAAGGCCGGCAAGTATACTCAGGTTCCGCAACTGGAGACGAAGGCCGCCAAGAGGAAAGAGTCTATTAGCTGAAGTGGCAGGAATAATAATTTTTTTGGCGGGTCATAACGCCCGTAAAGGCTTGGGCCAGGGCTATTTCTGTGACGAAGAGCCGCTTTTTCTCGTTATCATAGGCGATACAATCTCCGAGGTCTAGATCCATCTACCCACCCTTTACCGCCATGGCCACCGGGAGATCATCGCTCGATCGGGCCCCTTCAACCTCATATGAGGCCCATGTGATCCCTCCAATGAGATTTATATGAAGCTTAACAATTTAAATCTCCAACGGCGAGATCCCTTTGGGATGCCACTCCCAGGAGACCAGAATGAGAAAGATATTGATGATCGCAGCCTTGATCGCCCTCTCCTGCCCGGCCTTCGCAGGCACCTTCTATGGCGGGGAGAAAAGCGCCCCCCATGGCTGGGATGCCCCTTCTTACGGAATGAATGTAGGACCTCACGGAAGGGATGCCACCCCTTCCGGAACAGGGTGGGAAAGCCACGGAGCCGGTGTCATGACGCGGGCGCCCCTGGCGGCCTCGCAGGACGGCCCGCGGCGGCAGGAGGCGGCCGCCTGGAATGAGGCCGGCCTCTACGGAAACGGCGGCGGATTGGATCAATCCATCCGCCAGACCGGTTACTGGGAAGATCAGCGAGCCGGCAATATAGCGCTTGTCTACGGAAGCGGAAACGTAATCGAGCAGAGCATCTATCAGGAGGCCTACGGGGGGAGCCAGTGGGCTTTCAACCAGGCGGAGGTCCACGGCGGGCCTAACTACGTGGACCAGAGGATCGAGCAGAGGTCGCAGGGGATGAGGATCTCTCTATACCAGAGCGGAGTCCTGAGCGATGGGACGATGACCCAGAGCGCATACTCGAGCTCGAATAGCGCATGGATTCAAAGCGGAGTTACGATCTAGGCTTTGCCCCGCCCTTCCGCCTCCGGCGGTATTCGGCGCGGGCGGTCTCTGGCGGGAGACCGCCCCTCTTCCTCCACCCCCACCAGATCGTCAGGTAGATCAGCGCCGCACAACTCGCTCGACCTCCTGCATACTGCCCGAAAAGGGCCTCTGTACACATCCGTTCAGATCAAGCATCTATATTTAGGACAATGATCTGGTAGATCAAGCCTTTGCATAGAGATGCTTTGCATGGGGATGAGCAGGGATCGAGGTTGATCCTTATTCAAGAACATGGCGATGATATATTTACAGGTGGTGATGATCGAGATGGTTGCTGCAGTTGAATCCAATAAGGCCTCCGGAGAGGTCGCGCTCCAAAATGCGGTTCGCCTGCTTTCCTCCGATGGCCTGGATGGTGCCATGATGGTCGTTGACCAGGAGCTGGCCGGAGATCCCGAGAGCTGGGAGGCATGGGCGGCTAAGGCGGATATCCTCTACCTCCAGGGCGACTTCTCTGGGGCGAAGAGCAACTGCAAGAGGGCGCTTGAGCTGAATCCCGATAATGCGCTTGCCTGGAACACGCTTGGAAACTCTCTCTACAGGCTTCACGAGCTGGAGGAGGCAATAGACTGCTACGATCGGGCAATCGACCTCGATCCCCTACTCGCCAAGGCCTGGCACAACAAGAAAATGGCGCTCGACATAAGGCTTAGCCGGATCCGTCCAAGGTTCTCCCTCCCGAGGGCCTCGCGTGGGGATGGGCACCGTGACGGGGACGGCTCGCTGCGCCTGAGGGTCAGCAAGGTCCGGTGAGGTCTCCCCTCACCGCAAGCCTATTATCCCGAGCCAGGCAGGGCCCTGCATGGCAAATCTCAATGTGGCGGTCCTGGGCTCTCCCGGCTATGCCAAGGAGCTGGGAAAGAAGGGCACAGAGAGCGACCTTACATTCTACAACCTCAAGAGGGGGGAGGACAGCGTCACGATGATCGAGCCCTCTCGTTATCCGGAGAAGCTTTCCCCCCTATTCTATGCGATCTCGCTAGCCAAGAAGGCCATCCTTGTGGTGGAGAAGATCGATCCGGCCTTCGGCGAGACGGTACTCATGCTCGATTGCATCGGGCGTAGCGATGGTCTGATGGTTCTAAGGAACTTCATAGCGCTCGAGCAGATAGCACCCCTGATCAAAGGGACCGCCCTCGAGGGGTATCGAGTCGTAGAGGACGACCCAATAGCCATCAGGGAGGCGTTGCTGGAGGAAGCTACGTCCATGCCCCCATCGGATGGGGCGAACTGTGGGACGATGCCGGTGGACCACTTCTTCAACGTGAGGGGAATTGGGACTGTCGCCCTGGGAAGCGTGGTCCAGGGGACGATTAAGAAGCACGACGTCCTCTCGGTCCTTCCGGGAGAGAAAACCGCCCAGATCCGCTCCATCCAGAAGCACGACCAGGACTTCGACTGGGCAGGGGAGGGGGATCGCGCAGGAGTCGCGCTGAAGGGCTTGGATGTGGACGACCTGGATAGGGGAACGATCCTCACAAACGACGGCACGATCCAGACGATATCCAACATCTCGGCAAGGGCAAGGCTTGTGAAGTACTGGCCAAGCCCCATCAAGGAGGGGATGGTGCTACACATTGGCCACTGGACGCAGTTCTTGCCGGCCCGGGTCCAGGCGGTCTCAGTCGATGGGGACTGGCACGAGCCTACCCTCTCGCTCTCCCTAGAAAAGCCCCTCGTCTGCCGGCCGACCGATCGCGCCGTTCTCACATATCCGGAGGGGGGAAAGCTGCGAGTAGCAGGGACGATCGAGATCCCACAGAAGAATGAGTGAGAGACAAGCTATCAATCGAATGATGGCAACGGTCTAAACCGCTCAATGAGAGGTGGTGGTGGTGGGGAGACCTCACTGCGTCAGGCCAACGCGCCAGCGCAGGAGCCGGTCCTCCACAAGGAACCTGAAGGCCCTGTCCATGGTCAGACCGATGAGGCCCAGCACGATCATGTAGAGCAGCACCAGGTCCATCCGATGCAGGCTGTAAAAATGCCAGATCTTGAATCCGAGACCGCTAGTGCTCACCCCAAACATCTCAGCGGCCACAAGGCACATCCAGGCGATCCCCATTGCGATTCTAACTCCCGCAGCAATGGATGGAAGTGCAAACGGGAATGCCACGTAGCGTATTAGGTCTCGATCCCTTGTGCAGCCGAGGACCTTTGCCGACTCGACATAGATCATAGGAAGGCTTCGAAATCCAGTGTATGTGTTGATCATTATCGGAAAGACCGCCCCTACGAAGACGATGAACCCGGCGGACTCGTCGGTCAGCCCGAACCAGATTATGGCAAAGGGGATCCAGGCAAGAGGAGGAATCGGCCTCAATAGCTCCACTAACGGATCGAAGATGCGGTCTGCAACCTTGAACCAGCCCATGGCCATGCCGATCGGAAGGGCTACCATGACCCCTCCGATCAGGCCTATGAAGAAGTGGATCAGGCTGATTGGCAGATCCTCGAAGAGGATCGCCTGCCATTGCCTCAAGAACCCGCCCACCACCTGGAGGAAGCTGGGGAGGAGGAGGGTGTTGTCCATGATCTGGGCTGCGATCTGCCAGATAACCAGCAATCCTGCTATGGAGAGGGCCTCGATCCCGTATGCCCCCCCGATCGACCCAATCCTTCCCTCAAGCCTCCTTCTCATCCGATCCCTCAGGCTACTGAATCGTAGAAGCTGGTATCGAACAGCTCTTCCTCTGTGAGGTTCTTCGTCGAGAATCCCAGATCGTAGTTCACCGCTGCAAACTCAAGCGTCGAGGAAATCTGCACGTGGGGATCGGTGATTAGCTTTCCGTCCCAGTTGGCAAGCGAGTGCTCGACGACCGACAAGTCCTCGCCGGTCCTGTTGGAGAAGATTTTCGCAGCCTCCTGCGGGTGGTCGTTGGCATATTCGGTGGCCTTGATGTGAATCCTGATTATCTCCTCGAGAAGCTCCGGATGCTCCCTCATCAGCTCGCCGCTAGCAACGAGACAGCAGCAGGAGTGGCTCGGCCACATCTCGCCCGAGGCGACGACCGATACGCCGTTCCCCTCGAGCTCGATCTTGGATGGGCTCGGCGTTGGAAGGAAGACGCCTGCAACCTTGCCCGCAGTAATCGCGGTGACCGCATCACCCGGGCCCATGGGGAGTATCTCGACATCGTCAGGATTGACGTCGTTATCCATCAACCACTTGCGAATGACCGTGCTCTGGATGGAGCCAGGCGGAAATGTCGCTATCTTCTTTCCTACAAGCGACTTCGGCCCGTCGTAGGAGATCTCGGGGCGAAGCACCAGGTTGGAGCCGTTGATCTGGGCTGCGGCGACTATTCTAGCGTCGAGCCCCTGCGCTATTGCCGATATGGGCGGCGCCGACCCTACGTATGCTATGTCTAGGTCGCCTGCGAGCATCGACTGCATCTCAGGCGGGCCGGAGGGGAACTGGTACTCCTCGATCTTCTCTATTCCGAAGGGCAAAAGGTCCTCCTCCCACCAGCCCATCTCCATGGCTACCATCTCCGCAACCTGGTGGGTGCTCGGCTGATAGCCAATCCGCAGCGTTGTCATCTTCTTCTCCTCCGGGCCGCCGCCGATACAGCCCAGCGAGGCTAAGACAACCGCCGCAACCATCACAAAAATGATCTCTCTTCTCATCAGCATCACCATCAGAGCGATATCGTGTATCTCCTATCGCCGATCCAGTGAAGGGAGGCAGTCGGTATAAAGGCGTTTCCAGTCGGCAGGCTATATATTCCCCGATAGGAAGATATCGACCATGCGTTCTACAATAGTACGGAAGGGATAACGCCATGTCAAGGCTGGATACGATATTGGATCGCGCAAGCAAAGGAGAAGCGGTCGTGATGACGGCGGAAGAGGTCTGCCGCTTATCCCGGGAGGGCGAGGAGATCTCCCTCGATGACGTGGACGTAATAACAGCTGCGACGAGGGCCGTTATGAGCGGAACCTATGCCGTCCTCTCCTTTCCAGTCGAAGGCCAAACGTTCTCAAGGGCGAGAGCAGCCTATCTGAACGGCGTCCCGGGCGAGATCGGACCCTGTCCAAACGAGAACCTATCCATCCTCGACATGATCGTATTTGGAACTGCTCGATCCAGGGAGGACCCCCGCTACGGCGGAGGCCACCTCTTTCGCGATCTCGTCGGAAAAGATAAATTGCGAGTGGATGTGGAGACCATCGGGGGCCGCTCCTTCTCTACAGAGATCGCAATAGACGAGATCCCTTGCGCCCGGCTCTTCGGCACACGTCACTGCTTCTCGAACTACTCGGCCTTCGTCAATCGAGGGAGCGCCCCTCTCTCGACCATATTTCATGCGAGCGATTTTGGCCCCTTGCTCAGCGAGTGCACCTTCTCGGGATGCGGCCAGATAAATCCCCTCAAGTGCGATCCCCTCCTCGACACGATCGGGGTTGGATCTCGCATCCTCATGAACGGAGGGGAGGGCTTCGTCATCGGCCAGGGAACCCGAAGCACCCATGCGCGGCCAAACCTTTCCGGGTTTGCGGATATGCATGAGATGAATCCTGAGTATATGGGAGGATTCAACACGTCCGCCGGGCCCGAGTGCGTCTGTTCTTGGGCGGTCCCAATCCCGGTGATAAGCGACCGCGTGCTCGATGCGGTAAGAAGGACGGACAGGGAGATTCCAGTCCCTGTGATGGACGTTTCTACGAGAAAGGAGATCGCGAGAGCAGATTACGGCAACCTCTGGGGGGGAGTGGATCTCAAAGTTGGCTTCCATCCGAGTCGCTGCCGAGGATGCAGCAGCTGCAGGGCTGAAGAGCTCTGTCCGACCGATGCTATAAGCATTCGGGAGGGCGTCCCCATGCTCGACAAAAGGAGATGCTTCAACTGTGGCCTCTGCACGAGAGCCTGTCCTGATGGCGTCTTCTCAGCAAGGCTTGGCAGGATAACGCTTGAAGGAAGGGAGATCCCTGTAGCGCTGCGCCAATCAGACAGGCTTCGAGCCCTTCGGCTTGCTCGGGATCTCAAGAGGCGGATACAAGAAGGCTCCTTCAAGATGACCCGGATGGTGGAAGGGATCCACTGAACCGCTCCAGTATCTGCGCTGGCGAGAGGTCGATTATTGGAACGGGCGCGTTTCCTTTATCGACTCGAACAAGGAGGGCTCCGCTTCCCGCGAGGGCATGCCGCAGCCCTTCCGCGTTATTTGCCTCCCGCACGTCGGATACCCCTGCCCCCCGCGCGATTCCCGCGAGATCGGCGCATCCGGCTGTGCAGGACGGCTGCGATCCCGTCGATCCATAGCAGCAGTTGTCGAGGATCACGAGGAGGTAGTTCTTCCGAGCGTGTCTGGCAATCGTTGCAAGCGTCCCCAGGTTCATCAATACCGACCCGTCGCCGTCGATTGCCATCACTCGAAGACCAGGCCGCGCAAGGGAGAGGCCTAGGCCAATCGATGATGCAAGGCCCATCGATCCGAGCATGTAGAAGTTCGCCTGCCTGTCGCCTACTGCGTAAAGCTCCCGGCTTGGGTAGCCGATGTTTCCGATCAATGCCGCGCCCTGGATCTCTGCCTCCTCTGAGACGATCCTTATGGCATCGATCCTTTTCATCCGCCCCTCCAAAAGGTTATGTCGAGGAGGACTGCGGCTGGCCTCGCTTCGACTGCGGCGGTGTTCCAGGCGCGGGCTATCGCTCCCTCGGCATCCTCCGGCCGGGGCGTCGAGAAGGGGATCTCCATCGCGTCGAGAAGCGCTGGCGTAAGCCGGCCCATGGGTACCTGGGCTGATATGCTCTCGCCCTCGCCTCCGCGATGGCTTATGATCATGAGAAGCGGAATCCCATAGAGCTGGTCGAGGGATGCGAGGGCATTGATGCTGTTTCCAAGGCCGGAGTTCTGCATCATCAGTGCGGGCCTTCTTCCTCCGATCCAGGCGCCTGCGCATATCCCCACGCCCTCCTCCTCCCTCGTCGCTGGAACATGAACGATTGCCGGATCCGCCTCCACGAGGAGGAGGAGGTCTTTTAAGTTGATGCAAGGGACGCTTGCCACGAAGTCGATTGCCGCCCTTTTCAGGCCCCGGTAGACTGCAGCGGTGGGGTCGACTGTCATGATGTATATAGCGGCTCTCGATCCCAAAAAGCCCTTCGCCCGGATGGGCGAGAAAGGCTTTTCCCTTATTGGGGATTCGGGATCGATGATGATCGAGAGCTCCACTTCCAACGAGGGCTGCAAGGGCAAAGTCGTCGTCTCCTGGACTGGCGGCAAGGATGGATGTCTAGCCGCCTGCATGGCGATTGACGAAGGATATGAGGTGACGCATCTGCTCAACTTCAGCGATGTTCGCAGATACAGGTCGCACGATATCGATTCCGATCTTTTGAATGCGCAGTCGGCGGCGGCGGGGATTCCCCTTATCAGGAAGGGATTTACCTCCTACGAGGTGGAGTTCAAAAATGCCGTGCGGGATCTGATGGCGGACGGGAGCCCGATTGACGGCGCGGTCTTCGGTCACATCGAGACGCATAGGGATCTAGTCGAGAGGATCTGCAGGGATCTAGGGATCGACCTCATCCTTCCGATCTGGAAGCAGAGCTCGGAGGGGATCATAGAGGAGATGGTGGACTCGGGATTCGATATAATGCTTGCAAGCGTTAAAGCCGATCTGCTGGGGAAGGAGTGGCTAGGGCGAAGGATCGACGCCACCTTCGTGGATGACCTGAGAAGATGTGACCCATCGATCGATCTCTGCGGCGAAAACGGCGAATTTCACACGATCGTTGCCGACTGCCCCATCTTCAGCCATCCGGTGAAGATCGCCACTGGGAAGGCGACTTTGAGGGAGGGATATTGGCAGCTGGAGATGCGGGTTGCCTGATGCAAGAGCTGCTTTACAGGCGGCCGAAGCAGCAACGGATAGGCTCCATCGGTTGATTCCCACGCCACCTTCGTCCCCTGGGCAAGGCACCGATGGGCATCATTGGGTGACGAGGAGTGAATGGTTTTCTCGAGAGAAATCCAGGGGCTGGACCGCGCCAGCAAAAAGAACTGCTGGATCTCTTCCATCCGGCTGCGCGTGAAAGGTATCTTGCCTGGTGGGAGAAAATAAGAGAAGAGTTGCAGCAGGACCTGGACCCATGGCGGCACTTGGCTATGAAGGGCGCCGATCCGATTCCGTTTGTGCCTATGAAATGGAAGGCTTGCGGTGCTCAATGCAGCCGCCGATCGTCTCCGCCCTTCAACAGGGATGTCTTCGAGCTGGCCTTCGAATGAGACCCTGCAGAGCTTTGTGGCCCGGGAACAAAGAAGTCTCGAAGGGACCCGGCGGCGCCCGATAGGTTCGCCCGCTGCAGCTGCCGGGGGCCAAAGGCCGGCGGGCTTGCGTAGCAAAAGTTGCCATCTAAGACGATCCTGAACATGAACGGACAGGGATTTCAGAGATGAGAGAAGAACGGGAACTCATTATTCAATGAAGTTCGATATCGTCAACTATATTATGCAGTCCAGGCGGCAAGAAAATATTCTGATGTTACCCCTTATGTAGTTGTCAGGCACATTATTATATGAGTTGATCTATCTTACTTAGACAAAGAATAGGGGAGACCCATCTTGAACCTTAATATGAGTAGAATGGGATCAGTATTTGTGTCTATAGCGCTGATGGAGATGGCCATCATTGGCGCACTGGCAATAGCAGAGATAGATCAGGACCTGATCGGTCTGGAAGACGACCAAGCCCAGGTAATTAGGATAGGAGCCATATACAACCTAGAGGGGTCGCAGTCGCCCCTGGATCTTCCGTCTGCCAGGGGAGCATGGCTTGCAGTCAAGGAGATCAACGCCCTTGGAGGGATCGGCGGAAGCGAGATCGAGCTGAACTTATGCGATGGAAAGAGCGATCCTGAACTGGTTAGCGAATGCGCTGAACGCCTTCTCGATCTGAATATCTCGGCGATGATGGGCCTTAGCGACACTGATATGGTTCTGGCCGCAGCGCCAGTCGCAGCTCTAGCTGAGGTACCCTTTGTTACCTCGGGTGCGACCTCACCGCGGCTGGTAGAGGAGTATGAGGGCCTATTCCTGGCCTGCTTCGGCGATAATGTCCAGGCTAGAGCTGGAGCTGAATATGCCTATAATGAGATGGACCTTAAAACATGCTCTCTTCTTGTGGATGGCGATATGGAGTACGCCCGCCTCCTGGCTGGCTACTTTAAGGAGCGCTATCTGGATCTGGGAGGAGAGATCACCATGGAGGCCTTCGTCAACGGCTCAGTTCTGGATAGCCTGAGCCAGTCCATTGGGGATCGGAATCCAGATATGATATATCTAGCAGTAGGACCGGATAAGGCTAGGACCATAGTCGAGGTGGTGCGCAAGGCTGGGATTCACTGCCCGATCTTTGGAGGCGACAGCCTTGACTCTCCCGAGCTAAGGGAGGAAGGCATGGGCAGGATCATCTTCTCGACACATGCTCTACTCGATGAGGACTCCTCCACCACGGGGGAATTTTTCAGGGCCTATCAGGCGGAGTATGGTCATCCCCCTGAGAATGCTTTCTCTGCCCTTGGATATGATACGGTCAACCTATTGGTTGAGGCCATAGATAGGGCCGGCTCGGTCGATCCTCAGGCGATTCATGAGGCCCTTCAGAATACCTCTCGATTCAGGGGAGTCACAGGGGAGATAAGCTACCAGATTGGTGGCCGCATCCCCAACAAGGGAGTGACCATGATCTTGCTGATCGATGGAGAGATCGCAGGCTCGGAGATCATAACGCCAGAGCCCGCCCTATCTGAGACAGATGCTGCGCCATCGATAGCGACCTAGAGATAGCCAATTTGGGGGAAGAAGTGATCAGTTCTCCGCGAGGATCTCGAATAGCATACTACCGCCAGCCCTATCGCCCAAGCTGCCGATTGGCAGGGCCTCACCCCCAAGCCCGCCCGCCGGCCCGCCCCCTCCGTCGCGCCTCGACGGCGCAGATCCTGCGGCCGCTTCTTGCATCGAGAAAGCGGCAGAGCCCAGCCCCAGGCGCCGCAAGCATCTTCCCCGCCCGTCCTGCTGCAGGTCCCGCCGCGATCGCTGCGAAAGGGCGCCTGGCTTGCGGCGCGAAAGCTATGATTGCGAAGCAGCCCCGGCCTTGGGAGGCCGCTTGCGCCCGGAGTGGGGCGACCATCCCACAGCCGGGCGCCCCTCCATGACCCTCGCATGAGCGCATTGTATGCCAGGATGGCATCCCCGTGCCATCGAGAGAAGCTCCTGCAGGTCGATAAACGATCCGACCGGGGGCATCTCATCGATCACGCTCTAGCGCAGGATATTTTATCCGTCCCTCTGCCAATAGTCGATGTCTCTATTCTGGATCTGGAACCGAGGCGAAATACTTTCGGGACTCTACAGGGATATTAATAGGGCGGAAAAAGCTAAAGAGAATCAGCCAAAGGCGTAGTGAGGTGAGTGTATGCCAACGAGTAAGAAACAGATGGAGAAACTGAACAAGGCGAAGAAGGCCAAGGCAGAAGAGCTCTCGAAGCAGGCAGCTTCGGGTAGCAAATCCGCCAAGAAGAGGCTCAAAAAGCTTGAGAAAAAGATCAAGTGAGCCGCCTGGCCTCTCCACCCATTTTTATTACATTGGGGGCGCAGAGGGTCACGAATACCCCGACCTTTAGGTCGGGGATGAAGTGAACCCTCGCCGTTTTTACGCTAACTTAAGCCGATCGGTCGTGAATTCGTTATGGGTTGGAATTTGGGCCGTGGGTGCAGGCAATTGAAAGGAATCGCAAGAATCGGTAGCCTGCTGTCAATTTTTGCCAAAATCCTCGCAAGGTCGATCGCTAGCGGTTTTAAGTAACTCTCACACACGACCAGAATTTGGATCTGCCTTGCAATACGGCATCAATGGATATCGATTCTCCCAGAGAATCCCTCGTAATGACTTTTTATGAGATCGCAAGCTGCAGACCGATTATGGAAACTCCAACCTATTTCAGAATCACGACCTAGAAATGACCGTGATTCATTATCATCTTGCTGCTAGATATTACCTGTAATATTACGCCGAGGAGGGGATTCGAACCCCTGAGCACCGGAGGTGCACAGGTTTAGCAAACCTGCGCCTTACCAAGCTAGGCTACCTCGACCCGCCCTCTACTCGCTCCTCTCGATATTTAAACTCTGCGTCGCCCCGTGCATCATCATGCACCGCCCATCTCCTCTATGTCAGCAAGGCCTGCGGCTTCGCCGTTTGGCGTCAGCTTGTAGACCTTGTCATCGAGATTCACGATGACATATCCTGCCTTGGGCGTGGCGTCGAAGTCGTGGGTAGCCAAGAAGAATGCGAGGTCGTACGAGGTCATGTGGGGGTCGTCGAAGCTCATCACAAGCTCCATCAGATCCTCCCCCGCGAAGGCTCCTTGGGCTGCGAAGGCCAGAAGGAGCATAACGCTTGTCACAGACCTGCATAAAACGATCCTGTCCATGATCATCAATCCTATTCTTCTTGATTTATAGACGACTGTGACCACTGTATCGGTCGACATTGACCGAGCTCTTGAATGCATTCGATCGCGCCCGATTGGCCAGCGTGATCCAACCCTATCTTCCCCCATTCTTTTTCTGCTTATCTAGCCAGGCTATGCCAACAGGCGTGAGAGCGTAGCCTCCTTCGTCCAACCTGACCAGATGGGACCCCTCGAGGACGCCCAGGTGGTACTTGGCCTCCGCCTCGGAGAGGCCCAGGGGAGCGTCCAGATCCTTCGGAAGGCACGGCCTTTTGGCCATCAGCTCCAGGATCCTTCGCCTGAGTGGGAGCTGAAGGGCTAGCAGTGCCTTTCGATGATCCTCGGCGGTCACCCATCCCTCCATGCTTTCCGTTGGATCAAGCGGCATGATATCTCCATAAGGTCGATCATATATTCGATCACTCCACGCACTTCAAGAGGTCCTTGCTCGTGATAATCCCTACGAGCGCCCCACCTTCCACAACCGGCAGCCTCCTGATGCCGTGCTCCACCATCAGCCGCGCGGCTTTTGAGGTCAAGGCCTCGGGCCCGATGGTGATCAGAGGGGCAGGGGTCATCATCTCAGAGACCTTCACCTGGGCCGGGTCGAGCCCCCGGGCGAATACCTGGCGGAGTATCTGGCTCGTGGTCACTATCCCCTCCGCCTCCTTGAGCAACCCCTCCCTGGCAACCAATACGCACCCCCTCCTCCCCTCGGCCATGAGCTTGATTGCCTGCATGACGGTGGCCTCAGGCCGCACGGTGGAGATGGGGTATGACATCAGCTCCATCACCTTCATCATCGATCCCATGAATAGATGGCATCCAAGGCTAATAACTTTGTCCACTCGGACCGATCCAGACGACACTGATATCCCCGTTCATCTCGATGAGGGCAGAGTGGCCCATCCTCATCTCCCCTACGTTGACGATCGTAGTCGGACCCAACTTTGCGACCCCTCGCGCCTCGTGAATATGGCCGCAGATGTGAAGGTCGGGCTTGTACTCCTCGATGAACCTCTTCAAACCACGCGAGCCCGTCACCGCGCCGTCATAGGTCAGATCGAGGATGCCTTGCGGCGGCTGATGTGTCAATAGTACTTTTCGCCTACATTCGGCGATATCCGAGAAGGCTTCGATGAGTGGGGGGCCGACATCATCTTCCCTATGATAGAATCGATCGTGATCGCCCAGGCGGCTGGGATTTCGGGCAACGATTCCTCCCATTCCCACAAATCCTGCATCGCGAAATCGGTGCGACCGCCGATGGAGAACGACGAGCCCCTCATCCTCCCAGAGGGGGATGGAAAAATCCCTAGGGTCCATATTTCCCGGGACTATCAAGACCGGAGCCCCTAGCTCCGCCAGGGCCCGGGCAACCTGCCTTGCCTCCTTTCGAGTTCCAAGGTTATGGAGATCGCCGCAAAAGGCGATCAGATCCACGTCCAGGCCGGTGATTGGGATGAGCCGCTCCATTCGACCGTGTAGATCGGCCATCCCCAATATTCTCATCTCTCATAGACCTCCCACTCTCAGCTCGAATCCTACGACTGGCTGCTCCAGGCCGAACCCCTTGATCACGAGGGGATGGAGCTCGCCGAAGCATCCGATCCTCTGGCCGTCGATGAGGAGGTCCGCTCCCCTCCCCGAAAGGAAGGCTGGATCCTCGGAGGAGACGATCTCCGCCACAATTGCAAGCTCCCTCATCACCGTCTCGGCGAGCGCCCTTATCTCAGAGAAGCCAGCAGAGCTGTGGATGGAGGCTGCGGCTAGATTGGTCCGCGTCCGCCCGCCTTCGACGACATCGCCCACGGCGAAGATCCTCTGAGGGAGCGGATGATGCTGGTTGAGGGCGAAGATCTCAAGGAGGCTTGGAAGGATGGTCGTTCTCACCATGTCATGCAGCTCGCTAATCGGATGGAGGACCTTGGTCTCGCCGCACCGGGGCCGCCTCATCCAATCGAAATGGACCTTAACGCTAGTCAGCGTGAAGGGCATCGTCTCCAGGTATCCAAGGCCGGCCATCACCTCCCTGATCTCCCCTTTGCGTCGCTCAAGAGGATGGCGGCTTGCTACGGTGACGGTGACCGGGAGCTTTGCCTCGAGATTATCGTATCCATATCCCTTGGCAGCATCCTCGAAGATATCCCATGAATGCATTA
Organism: Methanotrichaceae archaeon; assembly: GCA_016927425.1. Lineage (GTDB taxonomy): Archaea > Halobacteriota > Methanosarcinia > Methanotrichales > Methanotrichaceae > JAFGMR01. Next base: position 40,601 of record JAFGMR010000039.1, read on the forward strand.
TGTCTGCCCTATAGGCCGGGATCTGCACTTCCACGCTTCTATCATCCAGGGGACGAGCGCCAATGCGCATCCTCTCCAGGCAAAGCGCTAGCTCCTCCGCCGTCAGATCGAAGCCGATGAGCCCGTTTGCCTCTTCGACATTCACAAGCCGCTTCGTGGGGGCGAGGTCAGGTGTGATGATCTCGCGAGCCTCCCTTCTGATGATCACGCTCTCGATCTCCCCTCCTCTCTCGGCAAGGGCGGAGACGACGATGTTGAGGGCCTTATAGACCACGGGGTCGGTCCCGGTCACGTCTATGAAGAGGTCCTTTGTCTCCTCCCTCACCCGAGTCAGCTCTCCGTTGATGATTGGAGGAAATGAGAGGACGCGGTCTTTGGCGTCCACTATGAGGGGATAGCGCTCAAAGCCATCCAGTATGTGGCCATAGCCTTTCCCCTTTGGATGGAGCTTGAGGATCTCTCCCATCGACATCTCCTCTTCGAAGTCGAGGGGAACGAAGCCTCTCTCCGGAGGCGCTGCGAGATAGCGAAACGGCGGGCTGACTCGGGAGATGTCGTGCACGCCAATTGCAACCTTCCTCCTGTTGCGCCCTAGTCCCCAATGCAGGTCTTCTTGTAGGTCCATCAGTGACTCGATCGCTGGATCGCTGAACGCAAGCCCCCTCACAACGGCGCAGCCGATGATCGGCCGGACCAGATCCACGGATCTCTCGACCTGCATCACGATCCCGCTAGGCCTCACCCGGTAGCTAGGAAGCCCTGGCTCGATTCCCAGGAATCCTCGCATGGCCCTTGCTACCCCTTCAGTGCTGTAGAGATCGGGCCGGTCGGGGAAGAACTCCACGTCCACGCGATCCTCCTCGGCGCTCTTTCCGATGTCAGCCCCGATCATGGGAAGTCGGCTCATGATCTCCTCCCGGGAAGCGCCTACAAGCTCTTCTAGATCCTGATAATATAACCTCACGACAGGCATGATATCCACCTCATATTCCGGTCGATAGCGGCGTCTCCCTCAGCCAGCCCATGTCCGACTGGTACAGAAGCCTCAGATCCTTCAATCCAAGCCGCAGCATGGCGAGCCTGCCAACTCCAAGCCCCCAGGCGAGCACGGGATGCTCTATGCCGAAGGGGGCCGTCACCTCCCGGCGGAAGACCCCTGCTCCTCCAAGCTCTACCCATCCAAGGCCGTCTATGTACACCTCCGGCTCGACGCTCGGCTCGGTGTAGGGGAAGTACCCCGGCCTGAACCTGACCTCCGAAAAGCCCATCTTTGAGTAGAACTCCTTGAGCACGCCGAGGAGGTTTGCGAATGTTGCGCCCTCGTCCATTATCACCCCTTCCAGCTGCTCGAACTCAGGCAGGTGGGTGGCATCGATCGCCTCTCTGCGGTAGGCTCGGTCTATCGAAAAGGCCTTGACAGGTGGATCCGTATGCTCTGCCAGGTACTTTATCGTGACAGCGGTGGTGTGGGTTCTAAGGACCTCCCGCCTTGCGACATCCGGGCTCCAGCTTCCGCCCCATCCAGTCGACCCTATCTCTCCGCCGCTCTCATGCATGCTCTTGATGCTGGAATAGTCGGGGATATCCGCTTTTCCATCCAGGTAGAAAGTGTCCTGCATCTCCCGTGCCGGATGGTCCTGGGGCTGGAAGAGGGCATCGAAGTTCCAGAAGCTTGACTGGACGATCTCCCCCTTGATCTCTGCAAAGCCCATCTCAAGCATGATCTCGCGCATGCGGTCGAGCATCCTCTGGTAGGGATGCCTCTTTCCGGGGAATATCGGCTCTGCCTTGAGGGTAACGTCGTACGGGCGGACCTGGTAAGTCCTCTCCCCATAGCTAACGAGGTTGCCCACCCATTGCCCTGCTTTGATCAGCTCGGGAGTTATATGGGTAAGGGTCTCGGCAGTAATGCCGGCGCTGCTTCCTTCCTTCCTTCCGGCATCTGTTGCTCGATAGAGCCATGACTTGGACGTTACTGAGGTTACGAGCCCGCGTCCCTTGAGCAGAAGAAGCCCTTCCTTTGGCAGATGGGAGGATTCAATCGGTCCTTCGAGCAGCATGGAGAGTGCTCTCTCGTCCTCGCCCCTCTCGGCTTCGGTTGCGGGAACGATCATCCCCCTCTCGATCGAGGCCCAGCCCTTTCTCTTCAGCCAGCCAAGGCCGATCTTTAACGAGGGGTCCTTGAGATCGCTAATCGGCATGCCTTCTCCAATCACCTCCAGTATCCTCCTTTCCGGCAGGCCCTCTCTTGCGTAGAGCTCTCCTTCTGGCGTCAGCGAGAAGGCCTCCTCGACGGTCTTCTCCACATGGATAAACCCATTCTCGCTCAATGAGTCAGCGGTCGACCTCACCGCCTCGATCTTCATTCCCGTCAGATCGGCGATCTCCTTGGGGTCGAGATGACCAATGGATATCGCTCTTAGAACCTTGGCCTCGCTTTCGGACAACATGATATCATCTCATGGGCAGCGCCATCCTATACGGATACATCTATATAAGCTGCCCGTCGGGCGGCTGCGGCATCAGGACTGCTAAAAGAGAAACGGCTTTGGATGAATCGCGTTTCGGCTTCAAGGAGCTGGATAGCTCTCCAGCTCCTCTATCGCCTCTATGACGCCTTCCACCGCTGCCTGGAAGAATGCCTCGCCCTTCTCCCTGGTGGCCTTGGTGGGGTCGCCAATGATGCCTGAGCCCATCAGGGGGCGCATATCCTTGAGGATAAGGTGCTTTGGCCTCTCAGGGAACTGGCCTTGTGGGAGCCCCTTTACGAGCTCCTCTCGATGGAGCAGCATACGTGAGGTCTCGATCTCCCCGGCGTGTCCATCTCCCGGAGTCTCCGCGATGCCGTGCACAAGCTCGAAGTCCGAGACGAGCGATATCCTGAGGTCGACGACGTCGAGCGCCCTCGCTGCAGCCTCCCTGAGAGAGGCCATATGCTGGCTTCCTGCATGCCCTGTGAGGATTAGCACATTGCGAAATCCCGTCCAGTGGAGGGATACCAGAATGTCCTTGCTGATAAGCCGTAAGGAGGCCTCTCCGATGGAGATCGTCCCTGGAAAGGCCCTTGTGCTCATGCAGACCCCGTAAGGCATCGATGGGGCGACGAAGACCTCTCTATGCCTTGCCACCTCCTTTGCCACCTCCTCCGCCTGGATGGTGTCCGTGGAGGTGGGCAGATGAGGGCCGTGCTCCTCGGTCGCCCCCATCGGGAGTATTATCGTCCTCGTGCGAGAGAGCCCTTCCACGATCTCGACCCAGGTCATCTCCTCGAGCATCATGGCCTAAACCCCTCAGGAGACCTCGATTGCGGAGCCCTGGAGCACCATCTCCTCTGGGATGCGGATCTCGTAGACGGTCTCCCCCACGATCAGCCGATAAGGTCCAGACGGTCCGACGTCGAAGTTCGTCCCCTCGGGCACCGGTCCCTCGGTCGAGTAGGGAACGACGAGCGTGTACTCCCCGTCGGATACCGTCGACTGGACGTAGTTGAAGGTGCGGTTGAAGTTGGTGACGATCGCAGCGGTGATGAACACCCTCGTTCCAGCCGGCGCCTTCCCCGTCAGAGCGACGCCTGGGACGTGCTCGAACGTCTTGACGTGCCCGTAGTAGTTCATGACCGGCCCCGATTCATGGACCAGGCGGTAGTGCTGGAGGGCCTCTACCGGCACGCATGGCGCAGCCGGGCTTCGGCTGACGATCGCAGCGGTGAGCCCTTGGCCCAAGCTCTGGTTGACGAACTCGCGGAGTTCGGAGAGGTTGGCGGAGATCTCGGGGGCAGATACCATGACTGGCACGCTCATCCCATCTTGCACCTCGATCGCCTTGTAGGCGATGCCTACCGCGTCGGTGATTGGGGCCTCGCTTCCATCGAACATATGGAGCCTCGCAACAATCGTCTTGAAGTAGGGCTCCTGCCAGAACTGGATTGGCACAATTGTTTCTCCCTGGGGTTGGTAGACCGCCCCAGAGTAGCGGTTGTAGGGAATGGCGCTCCAGGCGGCGATCGCGTGGAACTTGCCTAGAGCCATGGAGTCATCCGTCATGACGAATTTGGTGTTCATGTATGGGGATCGGTTGAGGTCAAGGTTGGAGAGCACCCTCTCGGCCTCCTCCTCGGACTCCGCCAAAAAGAAGGGCGACGATCCGGGAACGCCAGCTGTCTTGTTGCCTATGCCCTCTTGGAAGGGATTGGCATTGGGATAGCGCCCGCTTATCGTCTCGATGAGGTGTCCATAGTCCCACCACGACATGACACCATATGCCGTATCCGGGTATGTGAAGGCCTCTCCTTCAGGCGGCCGCTCGTAGATCTCGTAGATGCCGAGCCCCGGTTCGGGCGTGTTGTTTCCTAGCCACATGATTGAGTTGTACCAATCCCTATCCGGGCCTCCTACCGAATTTGCCATGAGGTTGGACATGCTCAGGCTGGGGTATACCAAGAGGAGCGCCACAACGATGAGTGCTGCCAGATGCTGGACCTTCACGTCTTTGACCATCTCTTTGGGCTCTTTCGTCCATGCCACGATCCTCCCGTCCAGATCCTCGATATGCACGAGTTCCAGGAACCTGATTCCGAAATATCCGCATAGGATTGCTACATTCACGCCGAAGTAGTAGGCGGACCGGTTGGCCGAAAGCGTCGCTCCGAGGATTATCAGGCTCCACACAACGACCAGAAGGTCGGAGGCGCGGAGATCCTTTGCATATCGGAGGATGAGAAGCGCAATGCCTACCAGGGCGAAGAAGAACGTCGTAGTTATGATATCAAGCAAGGCAGGCGGATTTGCCATTACCAAATTCAGTATGCCTGGGAAGTTTCCGGCGATGCCGTTGTTATACCATAGGGGCGAGAGCTCCTGAACGGTTGCTGCCCCGCCTGCCCTTGGTAATAGGTAGAACGGGATCGCTTCTTTCAGATAGCTGATGAAGCCTGGGGATATCACGAAGGCAAGCGCCAGATCCAGGACTGCCACGCCCACGATGGAGAGGGGGAATCCGGCAGCGCCTCCGATCTTCTTCCCTCTGAGATAGCGCGACGCCGCGGCTATTTCAACCACCCAGATCGCCCCCAGAAGCAACATCATGGGCTGGAAGAGGGAGTACTGGATGACGCTGAACCTGTTCTGTGGATTTGCGAATGGGACGACTGTCAAGAGAGCCAGGGGGAAGGCAATGCCCAGGATGATTGCCAGATAGTCGATATTCTTCCCTCGGTGATGGTCTATCATGGCCTGGATGGTCACGAAGATGAGTATGATGCCCTCGAATAGGACTCCCATGGCCCAGGAGTCGATGTATAGCCCGAGGAAGATCCCGGCGAGTCCGGCCAGTATGAGCGATCTTCGAACATTGGTCCTCTCGATCTGTCGAATGGTGGAGAGGTTGAGGTCCCTGCCGCTTCTCAGAGCTAGCATCAAAAAGAGCATGGCAAGCGTGCTCAACAGGGTCTCCGTTGAGTGGTGATCCGTGAATCCAAGCGTCGTTCGCGAGAATAGCTGACCTGGCAGGACTGCGACTGTGATTGCAGCGATAAAGCCGCATCCTCGGCCGCCGATCTCCTTTCCGATCCAGTAGACTGGAAGGATCAGGAGCGTCCCCATGATCGCTGGCCAATATGCTCCAACGACGTCCACCGTGTGCAGGCTGGGGTGGCCGAGTCCCACGATATAGGAGAGGATGGTGATCCCCCAGCTGACGAAGGGGCCGAAGTGCAGGCTGGTGCCGTAGGGGAAGTATGTGAGTGGATCGAAGAAGGTGCGATGAAGGTTGAGCATTGTGCTCTTTGCGAGCATCATATGATACCATGCATCGCTCTCGCTTGAGAACATCACAACATCGCCCTGGAAGACCCGGCTCCAGGGGATGATAGCCCTGAGGTAGAGCGAGAAGATCATGACCACAATGATTGCCGCATACCAATACCGGTCCGGGCTATGGACCTGCTTCCTTGGGGGCGCGGGCTTGGGGATGGCCTGCTTTTGGGGGGGGGACGCAGCAGCTCCTGGCTGGCCCTTATCCACCCCCTTCTTCCCCCTTTGCATCCTATCCGGGGATCTCTTTGACATCGAGGTTGTCAGAGACCGTTCCCACTTTTTAAACGTTCTGATGGGCATCGATATTGGCCCGTTCACAGGGCTTGCAGACCCCATCTCCCCTCGGCAGCTTCATCGAAGGACCAGGGAGCGCGCCACTGGCGACAATGGGGAATCGATCTCCTCACAAGTATTAAGGCCCATGAGGACTAACAGTTGGATGATCAATATGGCTGAAGCTAAGGACTTATCGGGACTTGGAGGAATGCTGAACGGCTTTAGAGATATGGTGAAGGATGACAAGAAGATCACATTCGTGGGAACGCCCGGATTTTGCACCCCTTTTGCCCTATTCTTGGGATTTCCCGTACGCGATAAGGAACTTGCATTCGTCCCCAATCTCAACATCGATGGCACGAGGGCGCTTGTGGCTACCGAATACGGCCTGGAGCTGGGCGGCCCAGTTTCGGCAGCTGCAGATGCTCTCGTGATACTGGGCGGCATGGCCATGCCAAAGATCGGCGTGAGCCTGGAGGAGATGGAGGCATTCCTCAAGGTGGTGGAGCACAAAAAGCTGATCGGCGTCTGCTTTATGGGAATCTTCGATAAGGCAGGCTGGTGTCAGAGGTTGAAGTACGATATGCTAATGAACGTGGACCTCAGGGGGGATATCATCAGATATTGAAATCCCTACTTTGATATATTCTCAGCAACTAATATGAAAAAACGAGTGGGCCCGACGCGATTTGAACGCGTGACCTCACGGTTATCAGCCGTGCGCTCAACCAGGCTAAGCTACGGGCCCGACCTGCTCCTTGATTACCCATCCCATTAATAACATTTTCCCTAGGATGGGGCAGGGGGCCCTCCTTTCGACAGGCTTAAATCGAGAGCATCAGAGGTGCGCATGGTGATATTATCATGGGGGCTCCTAAAGAGGACAAATCAGAGGATCTGCGAGGACTCTACGACCTAGCCATACCGCTTGGCATGCCAGTGAGCGTCATACGGGAACTTGTGGAGAGCTTCGAGCTTGAACCGGTTCGAAGGAAGGCCAAGGTGGATATGGTTGGAGAGGCGGAGGAGAGGGAGATCCTGGTACTTCGTGGCGACCTTGAAACCGTTAGGGCGGCTGAGAAGCACATGTTCGAGGCCCTGGACAGGAAGATTGAGGAATGGGATCGCTCCACCCGCTACAGGGATCTTGCTCCCAAGGAGGGCCAGCCTGAGGGGGCAGAGCCGACAGAGGCTGGGTCGCTAGAGGGTGAGCCGACAGAGACGGGGAAAGAGTAGGGCTGCTCGCAGAAGGGGGGGAATAGGATCCTTCTCATTGGATGCCCATCAATCGGTGTACCTGGGGTATCACCATCACTTTTCCACTTCCCAAGTAATTCGATGCCAGCTCGTGCATACGGAATACCTCCTCCATAGCGGGGGCGTCCACTGATGCCGGCTGGATCACAAGGGCAGAAGGATCCACCAATTTGGAGCAGGCCTCCTCGATCTCGAAGGGAGAAGTGCTCCGAGTTACCACAACCTTGGCGATGGAGTAGATTCCAGCCTCGCTTGCGGAACGGAGGCAAGCAATCTCGTTTCCGATCAGGTCTGCCCACGACTCGTTAGAGCATGCTCTATGGCTTCGAAGCTTCAGATCTATGCAAGCGAAGTCGATGTAGTCGCTTACCATCTCGAATCGCTTGACCGAGTATCCATTGGACTCCAGATAGACTGGATAGCCCGAGACCTGGCAGGTTCTGGCAAGCGATCCCAGGAAACGATGCTGGCATAGGGGCTCTCCGCCCGTCATCGATACGCTATGAGTTCCCGCAACCCAAAGGTCGTGGATGGCGGCCATCACTCCCCCAACTCCCAATGGATTGTCCAAAGCTGCACGCCCGGTCCCTATCTGGCAATTCATCGGGGGCTGATGGAAGCTCCTCGTATCGCAGTAATAGCAGTTGAGGTTACAGCCAGCGAGCCGGACGAAGACCTGTCTTCGTCCCACAAGGGGCCCCTCCCCCTGGAAGCTCGAGAAGATCTCCCCAACCCAGCCCTCAAAGGTATGCGGTTGGATCCTCAACGCCTGCATCTATAAACCCCCTGTGGCGATGCTGGCACGACTCACAGACGCCGCAATGCAGATCGCCGTCCAAATAGCAGGACCAGGTGAGGTCCATCGGCGCCAACACATCGCATCCCAGCCGAACGATCTCTGGCTTCATCATATCGATCAATGGAGCCTCTATGCGCAAAGGCCGGCTGAATGAGGCCACGGCCTTCTCCAGAAGCAGGTTGAACCGATCTCTGAACTCCGGGCGATTGTCGGGATACGATCTCCCCTCCTCAGCGTTGAAGCCCACATAGATCTTCTCCGCCCCCAGGTGCTCTGCATAGGCGGCTGCCAAGGAGACGAATACCAGGTTTCGACAATGCACCCAGGTGGGCGGAGTGAATGATGCCTCCATATCGACATCCGCACCGACCGGTATGGCCGCTCCTGGGGTGGTCAGGGCGGAAAGGTTCTTGAATATATCCAGGTTCACAGATACGAGCTCCTCTGCCCCCAAGGCCACCTTCAGCCTCTCCATAACCTCTCGCTCCTTCGCCTCAGCTCTCTGGCCATAGCTTATGTGGAAGAGGTGGATGAGGTGCCCTTCCCTCTTGGCCACGGTCGCGGCAACGGTCGAGTCGAGCCCGCCGGAGGTGAGGCAGACTGCCCTCCTCAATCTATCATCACCCATTTGCCTCTTCCCTCCCAGAGCTTTATGGAAACAAGACGGAGAGACTCTCCCTCCAGACGGCCCGAGATCTCCTCCCAGATGTACTGTGCTATCCTCTCAGCCGTTGGATTTGGCATTACATCGTTTAGGTCATGATGGTCCAGCCTCTCCAGGGCGGAGCCCATCAGGGCCTTGAGCCTATAGAAATCGACAACCATGCCGCTTTCCTCCTCAACGTCCCCCTCGAACACAGCCTCTACCTTATATGTATGTCCGTGAACCCTGGCGCAGCTGCCCTCGTATCGAGGAAGGTGATGGGCGGAATCGAACTCCGCCTCCAGTCCGATCTTCATCTCTCCATCTCCAGGCGCCCATGGCGGCGGTCAACCTCGTCGAGCTGATCCAGCATCTTTCGTAGAGCCGTCCTCACGGCGTCGGAGAAGTTGACGAACTTCTTTCCGTCGCCCACATGCTCGCTCACATCATCTATGATGTGCTGAGGGATCTCCACTGTAACCTTGGGCAATGTATTCCTCCAGTATTCCTGGGGGAATACTCATGGCTTATTTAAGCCTTCGCCCTCAGATCTCCGCTTCCTTCACGATCTCCTCCGGGGCTCGTGCGAGTGCCATCAGTGCTCGTCCTTCCATGAAGTGCAACTTAGCCGGGATCACCAAGATATGCAAGGGCCCGCCGAATGGATGATGGACGAGCTCTTCCAATCGGTCAGCCCTCACCGTAGCATCCTCAGATCCTGCCCTAGCTATCCCCACGCCGAGCGTCGATCCGAGGAGACCGTCGCCCCGATCTCTGTCGACTTCCAGCAAGATCTCAACCCCATCGTTTACGGTCATGCATCTCTCCTCCTGGAGGTCGAGGTAAAGGAGGGTGTGGAGGTTCAGCCTTCGGTTCTCCATGGCGACATGATAGGGCGTCTCCGGGACCACCCTCCTCCCCCGGGCGGTATAGGGAAAGGGGATCGATGTGGATCTTCCGAAGCGATAGTTCTGCAGTCCGGTAAGGCCCGATACGGCGGGAAGGATCGTGGATGCATGGATGATCCTAGTCTCGATCCCCATATCAAGAGCCCTCAACCGCAAGTCCAGGTGGGTTGTGGATATCATGGGGTCCCCTCCCACAAGGAAGGCAACATTGCTATGTTCGGCCTTGGAGAGCCAGGCCGGGTCCACCTCCACATCCTGCCTGGAGAGCGGCACTACCTTTCGGCCGTAGAATTCCTCCAGCCTCTCGATCGATGCTCCCATCAGCCGGGAGGTGTAGAACTCGACATAGACCAGATCCGCCTTCCTTACAACATCCAGGCCCTTGATCGAGATGTCCCTCTCGTCATAGAGCCCCAAGCCTACAAAGAAAAGCATGGCCAACAATTGCATTGTGATACTAGATATCCCATGCGGCCTCAGATCACGCCGCGATAGAAGGCAAGCCTTCGAGCATATGGCCGAAAAATCTTTAGAAGAACTTCCTGCTCGTCGAGGGGCATGGGGCGGAAGTTGCGTCCGACCTTTGCGAGTATCATCACCTCGGCAGGCGATGAGCAGCCAACGGTGGCTAGGGATATCTCCTGGCTCAACGCAAAGCGGATCAGCAGCTCCGCCGTAACTCCCGCCTTTGGGTTTAGATAATGGGATGCCCCAAGGAGCTTCATGCCGATTACGGCGATCCCCTTCTCTCGTGCAGCAGCCAGCGTCTGATCCAGAAAGCCTCCTACGATCGCCTCGACGGGATTGACCGGCATGAGCACGGCGTCGATTGGCCAGCTCTCGACGGCATGCCTGAGCACCGTAGGATCGTGATGGCCTGTGACGCCTATGAACTTCACCATTCCGGCATCTTTGGCCTGGAGGAAGGCCTCGAGGGCACCGCCCGAGGACTCTATCCTTTGGAGATCGTCCCAGGTTCGCAGATCGTGGATCTGCCAGAGGTCCAGGTGGTCGAGCCCCAACGTCGAAAGCGTCCTATCCAGGTCGGCAAGCGCTCCTTCGCCATCCCTGCTCGATGATTTGGATGCCTGGAATATGTCTTTCCGCGCCGTCTTGTGACCCTTCCAAAAGAGGCCGTAGTAGCCCTCGGACCCGGCGTAGGCTGGAGCGGTGTCGAAGTAGGCGATGCCCTCATCGAGGGCCTGTTCGATCACCGCGAGGGCTTCCGAGCGACGCCCATTGGTGCGCAAGACGCCCTCTCCACCTAATCCCAAGCTGGTGACCCTTCTGCCGGCATTCCCGAACGGTCTTGTTGGTATTGCCATGGATCTACCCATACGTTCTGACGCGCCCCCTGGCCATAAACTGTTCCATTCCCCGGAAGAAGTAGGATCTCCTTTAGAGCGTCCCCGCCAGATCCTTCATGGACAGGGAGATGCGCTCCCTCTCCAGGTCCACATCCAAAACCCTGACAGTCACCCCTTGGCCTGTGCTTATGACATGGGCCGGGTCCCTGACGAATTCATTGGAGAGCTGGCTTTTGTGCACAAGGCCGTCCTGATGCACGCCAATATCGACGAAGGCCCCAAACGCGGTCACATTGGTGACCATCCCCGGGAGGACCATGCCCGGATGAAGGTCGTCTATGGAGCCGACGCGAATGGAGAAGCTGGAAGGCTCGAGCCTCTGGCGGGGATCTCGTACCGGCCGGTCTAGCTCATCCATGATCGCCTTGAGCGTGGCATCTCCCACGCAACCATTAGCATAGCGCGAGAGGTTCACATTTCGCCGAAGCTCCTCGTTTGCCAGGAACTCGCCGATGGATGCACCGAGGTCTCCTGCCATTTGCTCAACCAGATGATAGCTCTCCGGGTGGACTGCTGTGGCATCGAGGGGCTCGTCCCCATCAAGCACCCTCAGGAAGCCGGCTGCCTGTTCGAAGGCCTTGGGCCCCAGCCGGGGGACGTTGAGCAGCTCCCGACGGGTTCGAAAGGGTCCCAAATCCTCCCGGAAATCGACGATCTTCTTCGCAAGGGTCGGGCCAAGGCCGGGGATATATGTCAATAGGGGGGCGCTTGCGGTGTTCAGGTCCACCCCAACGACGCTCACGCATGCCTGGACGACCTCGTCGAGCCTCTCCTTCAGGGCCTTCTGGTCTACGTCGTGCTGGTACTGGCCCACGCCCAGCGCCTTTGGCTCGATCTTAACGAGCTCCGCCAGGGGATCGATGAGCCTCCTGCCAATGGAAACAGCCCCCCTCATGCTAACATCCATGGATGGCAGCTCCTCTCTCGCTTGCGCGGATGCGGAGTAGACCGAGGCCCCTGCTTCGCTCACCATCACACAGGGGATGAGGAGCTGAAGACTCCTTACGAAGGACTCGGTCTCCCGGCCTGCCGTACCGTTTCCAATTGCGATTGCAGAAACTGCAAACCGCTCGACCATCTCCGAGACGATCTCGCCCGCCTTCCTGGTCCGACCGATGGGGGGATGGGGGTAGATCGTCTCCCAGTGGAGGGGCGTTCCCTGGCCGTCGAGCACGACTGCCTTGCAGCCGCTTCGAAATCCAGGATCGATGGCAAGCACGGTTCTACTCCCGAGGGGGGGCGAAAGGAGGATTTGGCGCAGGTTCTGTGCAAAGAGGGATATGGCCGTCTTGTCGGCGCGCTCCTTTGCCCATGCCAGCATCTCCCTCTCCAACGATGGAAGGAGAAGCCTTCTATAACCATCCTCGATGGCGAGGCGCACCTCTTGAGTGCAGGGTCCCGATCCGTCGACGAATTGGCGTTCGAGCAGCGCAATCGCCCTTTCCTCCGGCGGGACTATGTGGAGGCTGAGGATCTTCTCCCTTGCCCCGCGCATCATAGCGAGGATCCTGTGCGACGGCACGGTCGATAGCGGTTCCTCATATTCGAGGTAGTCGCGATACTTGCCGCCGTCGCGTCCAGAAAGCCCCGTTGTGCGGACGAGTCCGCGTGTATGCATCAGATTGCGCAAGGCCGCCCTTGCTTTCACATCCTCGCTGATCCACTCGGAAACGATCTCCCTTGCCCCGGCGAGGGCCTCCTCTGCCGATGTAACGCCCTTTTCGGGATCGACGAAGGCCTCAGCCTCGCGAGAGGGCTCGAGGTCGCCCTGATGGAGGACGATGCGGGCAAGCGGCTCGAGGCCGCGTTCCCTTGCAATGTTCGCCTTGGTTCTGCGCTTGGGCCGATAAGGCCTGTAGATGTCCTCGAGGGCGGAGAGGCTCTCTGCCGCGAGGATGCGCGCCCTCTCCCGGGACAAGAGTCCTCTTTCATCCAGGGAGCGCATTATGGCGGACCTTCGCTCCTCGATTGCCCTGAGCCGGCCGATCTCGTCCCTGACATTCGCTACCGCCACCTCGTCGAGCCCCCCGGTTCTCTCCTTCCTGTAGCGGGCGATGAAGGGAATGGTCGCTCCTCTGTCGAGCAGCTCCATTGTAGACCTGACCTGGCGCGTGGAGAGGCTAAGCCCATCGGCCGCCCTCTCGATTAGATCGGCTTCGCTCATGGAATGCCTATCTCTTCCCAAGGACCTTGATTATATGATATCCGAACTGGGTCTTGACCGGCCCAATGACTGCCCCCTTCTCCCCCTCGAATGCTGCCTTCTCGAACTCGGGGACCATGCGGCCCTTGCCGAACCATCCAAGGTCGCCCCCGCTCTTTCCCGACGGGCAATTCGACTTCCTCTTCGCAAGCTCTGCGAAGCCCTCGCCTGCCTTCAATTTATTAAGGATCTCGCGTGCCAGCTTCTCGTTCTTGACCAGTATGTGGGCGCAATGGACCTCTTTTGTCATGGACACGTTGATGGCTCAAGGGGATAAAAGGATGACCTCAGCTCAGGATCTCCTGAACCCTTCCAACCTTGCCATCTTGGAGTCGCACCTTTATGCCATGAGGATGATTGGCCGAGTTGGTTAGTATCTTCTCGACCACTCCACGCGTCCTCTTTCCGCTCCTTTGATCCTCTTTCATCACGATCTCCACTTCAAGGCCGATCTTGATATCCGACCTCTTTCTTCCGTTCATCATTCGGCAATCGCCCCGGCCTTACTTATCGCTTGCTCCTCGATCTCCTCCTCCTGGCGGATCATGTAGCGCAGAACGGCTAGGGTGAGGATGTTAGTCGAAAGGCCGAATATGGCGTAGAGCTGGTCGGCGTAGAAGGAGAAGACCTGTACGAGGAAGATCTGTACCAAAACCGCCCTCTTGAACCTCCTGTAGGCCTGAAGGCGGTCCTTGTGGATAACCAGAACCCCCCTCAGGACAATCAGGGCTGCAAGGGCAAGGGAGGCCGTGCTCAGCCATTCAGCCGTCGTCAGGGAGACGACCTCCATCTCCAGCATCGACTCGAGCATCTTCATCAGAATGAGCGCGAGCGTCTCGAGCAGGGTGAGGAGGGATACCAGGACGAAGGCCGCGACGACGGCTGTTGTGAACCATCTCTTTCGAACAAGGCCGAGGTATATGCGCCTTGCCGTCTCCTTGAGCCTTTTGTAGGGGCCAGGGCTCTGCACCGGCACGGCCAAGGTTGCGTCGAGCATCTCTTTCAGGGCTGGCGCAAGTGGATGTGGGGGATCGCCTTCTCGGAGCAGGTCCAGGGCGCGATTGCGATCCTGGATGTCCATATTGTTGAGGACGGCAGATTTGGCGATATCGAGGACGTTGATCGCCCTTTCCTCCGGCGTGAGGTCTCTCTTCCCGTTTATCGCCTGGAATCCGAGGTAGAGCAGGATGAATGTGATGTATATCAAGGCGACTGTGGGCTGGAAGAAGTAGTCGTTATCGCATGTGATGAACTTCCCAAGCTCGTCGATGAAGGCCCCAAAGCCGAATCCCCCGATCACTGCTGCCAGGTCGCGAGAGTACTCGTCGAGGTAGGCGAGCAGGATCACGATGGATACCATCATGAATAATCCGCCGAGGAGGACGTGGGCGATGTGGAGCCCGCCGCCGCTGAGCTGGGGGTAGCCAGTCATCTCCAATGTGAAGCGGATGGCGAGGATCGAGGCGACGGCCGTGACCAGGAAGGACTCCAGCCGTCTGTCGGCTTCGATGCTGCGGATGAACGGCCGGCGAATCAATGAGCCTATGGGCTGTCGGGACACCATATGATCCAGATCTAATGGAGGCCTTGGATTGTCATCGAGAGCGTCGCCATGTTAGGTCATAGGGGATGGCCGTCGTCGCCTGTATGCAGTGACTGGGTCTCGAACTTGGTCAGCAGGACGGAGAGACGTGGCTCTGGATCGGAGTATTCCAGGAGAAGCCCGCCGTCCTGCCATATGCCGTTCTCGTAAGCGAATGGGCTCTCCACCGGATCGCCCTGTGTCATATGCACGTTGTGCACACCTAGGCCGGTATCGTAAGGCTCGCCGAATATGTAGATCCTGGCAACGCTCGTCAGGTAGTACTCCATGAGCTGCACCAGGTCGAGGCCGCTCTCGCGCCACCATCTGGTACAGGGGCATGTACGGCCGATCCATCCGCGGCGCAGCTTCTGGCTCCTTGGAATCTTGCGATGGGGAACCCTCCATGGGAGGGGAAGGATGTAGCGCGGATCCTTCAATCCGGGGTGGCGGATTACGTCCAGGGCGCCGGATCCTGGCTTGCTCTCCAGGCGATGGAGGCCATCGGGAAGCTCCAGGATGGGGGAGAAGTGTCTGCGTTGCTGGTTTCGAAAGTCCCTATACTCGATCTTCACTTCGGTTCGGGACTTGAGGTTTACCACGCACTCGTAGCGTCCGGCCGGTGTATCTACGAAGATCTGATAGTGAGGCCAGCGACCCTCCTCGTCCGGAGGCTCGATCTTATGGCCGGCAAGCGTTCCGACCACAACGCCGTAACCGTTGCTCAGTGGCAAAACGTATCACCAATTATCCGGTCTCATCGAGAGCATAATAATATTCGCCTCTTTCGCGCTGTGCCCTGTCGAGCCTTGAACCAGGCTTGTTGACGCGGGGTCGTCGGGTGTCCTCATCCCTGCGAAACGTTATCCCAATTCCAGCTAGGAAGCGGTTCATGCCCTCGCGCATCTCATAAGGCGGGTGGGCGATTCCCATCTCGCCTGGCAAGCCATCGAAGACTATCAGCCGCTCGGAGAGAAGGTCGATCGTGTATATATCGTGGTCCACGACCATCACCGAGCGTTCCGTGGATTCCGCAAAGCGCCTCATGACCTTCGCAGTCATCATCCTCTGCTCGACGTCGAGGTGCGCGCTCGGTTCATCGAGGAGGTATAGATCGGCCTCCCTAGTGAGGCAGGCGACGATTGCGACCCGTTGTAGCTCACCTCCTGATAGCTCGGGAAGCTCTTGGTCGAGGAGCGGCTCTATCGCCATGGGCTTGATCATCTCAGACTGGTAGTAGCTCGAGTTGAATTCCTTGGAGAGTCCTCTTAGCAATGCCTCGACAGAGATCCCCGCGTCGGCCTTCAGATACTGGGGCTTGTAGGATATCCTGAGCTTCGTATCCATCTTGCCCGACGAGGGCTTCTCAACGCCTCCTATGACCTTGATGAAGGTGGACTTGCCGATGCCGTTTGGGCCGAGGATTCCCACGACCTCTCCCTTGCGGATCGAACCTGCCTCCGCGATCAGATGGAATGTTGGATACTTCACCTGGAAGTCCTCGTAGCGCACAAGGTCGGGGATCTCCTTCTCCATGCGCGGTGCGTGGACCTCGAACTCGATTGCTTCGGGCCGGATCCTGACGTTCTCCTCTGGAAGGAATCCGTGCAGATACTGGTTGATCCCCACTCGGACGCCCTTTGGCCGGGTGATCACGCCGTAGGCCCCGGCCACTCCAAAGACCACGTGAACCGACTCGGCGAGGAGGTCCAGAAGTGCTAGGTCGTGCTCCACGACCATCACGGCACTTGATGAGGCTAGATCCTGGAGCACGCGGGCCACGTTTATTCTCTGATAGATGTCGAGGTAGGGGCTAACCTCATCGAAGAAGTAGACCTCGGCATCCCTTGCGGCGCATGCGGCGACAGCCACCCGCTGGAGTTCTCCGCCGCTTAGGCTCTCGACCTCCCTCTCCATGAGGTGAGCGAGGCCGAGCCTCTCCACAAGGTCTCCCAAGGCCCCGCGCTCGTCCGTCTTATCGAGCAGATTGCTCACGCATCCCTTGTAGCTCTTGGGGATGCGATCGACGTACTGCGGTTTAAAGCTCGTCCTCACCCCTCGATCGGAGACCTTCCTCAGGTAGTCGCCGAGGGCTGAACCCGCGTATCGGCCTAGTACCTCCTCGCATGTAGCGCCCCTCCCCAGGTTGGGGAGAAGGATTCCGGTGAGGATGGAGACTGCGGTGGACTTGCCGATGCCGTTTGGGCCGAGAAGGCCAGTGACCTTGCCGACAACTGGGAGGGGCAGGCCGTAGAGGGCGAATCCGTTCTGTCCGTAGCGATGGATGGGGGATTCCAGCTCCTGGGGCAGATTGATTATTGTGATGGCCGCAAATGGACACTTATGAGCACATATACCGCAGCCGACGCATAGGTTCTCGGTGATGACCGGCTTTCCCCCCTCGAAGACTATGGTCTCGTCCCCTGTGCGCACGGGGGGGCAGAAGTACTCGCACTCCTTGGAGCATTTCCGTGGCTGGCACCTGTCCCTGTTGATGACCGCTATGCGCATGAATATCCCTAATTGATCAGTATGGTCCAGGTGACCAGCCATAGGTCGATGGCGATGAACTCCACATAGATCCAGTCCTTGGCCTTAAACTCCATCACCTCGATCCCTATCTTGGGGTAGATCACCCTCTGAATTATCAAAGTGATCAGCAGGAAGTTCAGGACAACGAAGTGCCATGGATAGTTGGCGCTTATATCGGGCATGCCACTGATGGCGAATCCACCCATGACCCCGAGCACGGCAGGCATCAGGGTCTTCTTGATCCCATCTATCTTGCTCTTGCGACGATCGGCATCCGTTTTGGCCTTGATCTTCTTGGCCGAGGCTGCCGGGACCTCCTTCTCATTTGCTGCCTTGCTGGATCGCTTATCAGCCTTGCTGCCCTTGCTCCTGCTCTTCGCCATGGGGTATCCCAGCCCTGAAGAGCATCATACGTTAATAGCGTTTTGGTCAGATCTAGAGCGGTGCCGCAAGCCACGGCCCGCTACGACTTGCCATTCGGCTTCTTCGAAATTTATATACTCGGATTTCTGATTAAGAGTTGTGCCCTGATCCACGGCCCAGTAAGATCCAAGTAGTATAAATCCCAAGGGCGTTAGGATGTGTGCGTACATCGTGGCCGATGCGTCGGTCTTCATATTGGGCAAAAGGATGGAGGGGGAGCTGATTACCGTCCCATCGGTGGAGAGGGAGCTCAAGGATATTCGCTCCCGCATGGCTTTGCAGATCTCCAATGTCCGCGTGGAGGCGGCAACCAAAGGGGCGCTTTCGCTGGCGGTAGAGGCCGCGAGGGAGACGGGCGACATCGCAGTCCTCTCCCCGGCCGATCTCGAGTTGCTGGCCAAAGCCGTGGAGCTCAAGGCAATGTTAGCCACGGACGACTATGCCATGCAGAACGTCGCTTTGCACATGGGGCTGAGGATCTTGCCCGTGCTACAGCCGGGCATAAAGAGGGTGCAAAAAAGGGTAGAGCGCTGTCCTGCCTGCGGCCGGAGGCATGGGGAGGAGGTCTGTCCGGTCTGCGGAACGCCTAATGCTAAAAGGAAGAGAGGATGAATCCATGAAGAACATTGAGACTTTGATGAAGAAGGCGGCCGAACTGAAGTCCGAAGGGCTTGTAGAAGGCCAGATATCCGAGGAGCTGAACGTATCGAGCGAGACCGTAACCTGGTTGCTCACCCATGCGGAGAAGGCGGGGGCGGTCCCAGGTCCAAAGGACGTCTCCGTCGATTGGTCCATGATAGGCAAGAGCGCCTATCGGCTGGGACACGTCTCCCAGGCCATGACCGATATGGTCTGCGATGTCCTCGACAGGAACAGCTGCGATCTGGATGTTGTGGTGGGAATCGCTCTAAGCGGACTTCCCCTGGCAACCCATGTGGCGACGGAGATGGGAGTCGACCTCGCGGTCTACATGCCGAGCAAGCAGCTGGTCTCTGGGGATGCTGGCCAGAGACACGGCAATCTCAGCGCGAACTTCTCCGAGGTGAAGGGCAAGGAGTGCGTCATCATAGACGACGTGATAACGTCCGGACGGACCATGGAGGAGAGCATAGGATATCTCTTCGATCACGAGGCAAAGACCAACGCCATAGCAGTTCTGATCGACAAGAAGGGCATCGATGAGATATCTGGTGTGGAGGTCTGCTCCATGTTGAAGATGCTTCGGGTGAACTAATCCCCCCTGGGATCCCCCTTCACCAGGTCCGACCGGCGAAATATCGTCTTCCCTTCGAAGGCGATTAGAGTGATGCGGTGGTAGGGGATCTCAACGCCTCCCAAAAGAAAGGTGGACCGCCCAAGGTCTATCTCGCTTGCCGTGACCTTCATCCTGTCATGGGGGGCGCCCCTATGGAGTATTTCCACCTGGCAGCGGTCCAGGGAAAGCCCCCTCCACTTGATCTCGTTGAGGATATGCCTTGGGTGCCGGCTCCTCGGCCGGAACTCCATAGAATCTTCCATTCAGAAACCTTTTAGTGCTGATCGGATATGGGCCTTGCTATCCTTGGTTGATACATATGATCCCTGACGAATATAACTTGAAATTCTTCGCCAAAAACGGGTTTCGCCGGGTCACGTGCGAGAGATGCGGCGGTCACTTCTGGACGAGGGATTCATCTAGAACCACCTGCGGCGATCCACCTTGCGACCCCTATACATTCATAGGCCAGCCGACCTTCTCCCGAGAGTGGGATCTCACATCCATGCGGGAGCACTACCTGAGCTTCTTCGAGGAGCGAGGCCACACGCGCGTGGGCCGCTATCCCGTGGTTGCCCGGTGGCGAGATGATATCTACCTGACGATAGCCTCGATCGCCGACTTCCAGCCCTTCGTCACATCCGGAGTGGTTCCGCCTCCCGCAAACCCCCTGACCATATCCCAGCCATGCATCCGCCTCGACGACCTCGACTCCGTCGGCCGAAGCGGCCGGCATCTCACGACGTTTGAGATGATGGCGCATCACGTCTTCAACGGCCCGGGAGAGGAGATCTACTGGAAGGATCGGACGGTCGAGCTCTGCGACGAGCTGTTGCTCGGGCTTGGCGCCGACGAGTCCGCGATCACCTACAAGGAGTCCCCGTGGGCTGGCGGGGGCAACGCCGGCCCAAGCGTCGAGGTCATGGTGGGGGGGCTTGAGCTTGCAACGCTGGTCTTCATGGATCTCAAGGTCGATCCCGCGGGAAGCCAGAAGATAAAGGGGGAGAGCTACAGCAAGATGGAGAACTACATAGTCGACACGGGCTACGGCCTCGAGAGGTTCGTCTGGGCTTCAAAGGGTACGCCTACGATATACGATGCCATCTTCCCGGAGATGGTCGAGCACGTCTCGCGTCTTGCCGGGCTCTCGCATATAGTAGCTGACCCTGACTGCGCAGAGATCATGGCGAGAAACGCGCGCCTTGCAGGGATGGTCGACCTGGAGGCTGCAAGCCTCAGGGATCTGAGGGCAACGATTGCGTCGAGCATAGGAATCTCGCCAGAACGGCTGGAGGAGACGATAGCGCCTGTTGAGAGGATCTATGCAGTAGTCGACCATACGCGCTGTCTAGCCTACATGCTTGGAGATGGAATTATTCCATCGAACGTCAAGGCCGGGTACCTCGCGCGGCTCGTCATCCGTCGGACGCTTCGACAGATGAGGGATCTAGGCCTTGACTCGCCGCTCTCGGATCTTGTCGAGATGCAGCTCTCAAGCCTCGACTATCCCGACTGGAAAGAGCGGATGGTAACGATTGGCGAGATCCTGGGAATCGAGGAAGGCAAGTACGCAGAGACCTTGGAGAAGGGACGCAGGCTTGTTAGAAAGACCGCCGGGCATTTCGCCAAGAAAGGCGAGGCGATTCCTCTCCAGGAGATGATCTCCCTATATGATACGCATGGCATCCCGCCAGAGGTTGCAAAGGAGGTTGCAGAGGAGCTCGGGGCAAGTGTGGATCTTCCTGATAACTTCTACTCGATGGTTGCTTCAACCCACATCAGGGCTGAGAAGGCAGGCGAAGCCGAGGTCGAGGTCCCAGGCGAAAAAACCCGTCTACTATTCTACAGCCAGCCTTTCGAGGAGGAGTTCGAGGCCTCGGTGGTTGGAGTCTTCGAGGGCCAGCTCATCCTAGACCAGACGCTCCTCTACCCCGAGGGC
This sequence comes from Methanotrichaceae archaeon, assembly GCA_016927425.1. Taxonomy (GTDB): domain Archaea; phylum Halobacteriota; class Methanosarcinia; order Methanotrichales; family Methanotrichaceae; genus JAFGMR01. The sequence goes on from JAFGMR010000039.1 coordinate 61,598, forward strand.
GGAGGCCAGGGCGCGGATCACGGCTGGATCGATGTTGGAGGCCGAACGATTGCAATATTGGACGTCCAGAGCAGGAACGGTGTTGTGCTCCACCGGCCCGAGCGCCCGGAGATGCTGGAAGGCCTCCGGCCTGGGGATGCCGTCACGGGCCGCGTGGATATGCATCGCCGCTTGGCGCATGCCCGCCATCATACTGCAACCCACCTCGTTCACGACTCGGCCCGGAGGATTCTAGGCGACCATATATGGCAGGCAGGAGCTGCGAAGAGCGAGGATCGAGCCCGGCTCGACGTCTCCCACTTCAAGAGGATCACGATTGAAGAGCAGAGGGCGATAGAGCTCGAGGCTAACCGCAGGGTTATGGAGATGGTCCCAGTCGAGACGTCGTTTATGCCCCGGTCCGAGGCGGAGAAGCTCTTCGGGTTCCAGCTCTACCAGGGTGGCGTTCCTCCTGGAAAGGAGATCCGGGTCGTGAAGGTGGGATCCGACATAGAGGCATGCGCCGGAACCCATGTTACGAACACGGGGATGATTGGCTCAATCAAGATACTTCGATGCGAGCGGATACAGGACGGAGTCGAGAGGATAGAGTTTGCCGCAGGCGAGGCTGCAGTGCACCGAAGCCAGGAGAGGGACGATCTCCTCTTCGAGGCTTCCGACGTTTTGCGCGTGCCGCCGGATCTCTTGCCGAAGACTGCGGGCCGCTTCTTCGATGAGTGGAAGGGGCAGCAGAAGGAGATCGAGCGGCTCAAGGATGCTCTTGCCAGAGCAGGGCTCGAAGGCCTCATCAATTCAGCCGTGGATGTCAACGGCCTGAAGGTCGTCGTCGAGGATATGGGCGGGGCAGACGTAGACGAGCTCGTCAAGGCCGCCGGGCTTCTCGCCGAGAGGGACTGCGTGGCGCTTCTCGGCTCTGCAGGCGAGAGGGCCATCCTCGTCGCAGCGGTCGGGGCAACGGGCCTCTCGCGGGGGATTAAGGCTGGCGATATCATCAAGGCGGCAGCGGGGCTGCTAGGCGGCGGAGGCGGCGGCAGGCCGGAGCTTGCGCAGGGAGGCGGGCCGAAGGTCGAGGCGCTGGCGGAGGCGCTGAAGGCTGGGATGGCGGCGGTGCGGAAGCGGGGGTGAGGTCGGAGGCGGCAGGCGGCGGCAGGCCCGACCTTGCACAAGGCGGCGGGGCCGCTAGGCGACGGAGGCGCTGCAGGCAGGGGTGAGCGCCTTCGGGCAGCCGGGCCGACGGGGGAGACAGCTGCAGATCCCCGCTCCGGGCACTATCCCAGCATGCAGCCTTTTTATAACATGTCAACGAAAGATGATCTACATGCAGCGAGTGGAGATCCTTGCCAGGGGAGATGTCCAGAGGGTAGGATTTCGGGATGTGGTCCAGAAGATCGCCCGGGACCAAGGCATCTCGGGGACGGTGGAGAACCTGGAGCCATATGATGTAAGGATCGTGGCTGAGGGCCAGGAAGATGCCCTGAAGGGGTTCGTAAGGGCTATTAGAGTTCAGAAGAGGCCAATCAAGGTACAAGAGCTCGAGGTCAGCTGGGCAACTGCCACAGGCGAGTTTCCCTACTTCAAGATCGTGAGGGGAAAATGGCAGGACGAGCTAGGGGAGAGATTGGATTTTGCGTCTGGAATTCTTTACAGAACTGCGGATCTCGTCGAGGAAAACCTGGCGATAAGCAAAGAGAACCTGGCAGTTAGTAAAGAGAACCTGGCAGTTAGTAAAGAGAACCTAACGATAAGCAAAGAAATCTTGGGGATAAGCAAAGAGAACCTGGGGATAAGCAAAGAGAACCTGGGGATAAGCAAAGAGAACCTGGGGATAAGCAAAGAGAACCTGG
>JAFGMR010000009.1 GCA_016927425.1 Methanotrichaceae archaeon
GCTCCAACGGATCATCAACGGCCTCCCCGTCGAGAGGCCTCAGCAGACCCGTTGCTCATCATCAATATACCGCTGGAGCCCGTCGCCCTACCTGGCTAGGCCACAGCCCCTTAAGCGGGCCGAGAGGGATTTGAACCCCCGACCTAAAGGTTAAGAGCCTTTCGCTCTGCCTGACTAAGCTACCGGCCCGGCCCGTACTCTGCAGAAGGTATTTATAAGTTTTTCGGACGGCCTCCCTGGAGAGCCTCTACGGCTGTTGAAAAAAGAAGGATCGATCCTGAAGGATACGATCCGCTCATATGATGTTTATATACCTCTCGATCTCCCAGGGATGAACTTGCTCGTTGTACATGTTCCATTCCAGCCTCCCCAGTCTGACGAGGTTGGCGAACACATGCTCGCCAAGGGCTTGGCGTATGACCTCATCCCTTGAGAGGCACTCAAGGGCCTCCTTCAGGCTCGATGGCAACAGGCCGATCCCAAGTGCCTCGCGTTCGGCAGGCGAGAGCTCGTAGACGTTCAAGTCTATAGGATCGCCGGGATCGAGCCCTCTCTTGATTCCATCTAGCCCGGCCGCCAGGACAACGGCGAAGGTCAGGTATGGATTGCAGGATGGATCCGGGCTTCTGAGCTCAAGTCTTGTGGAGAGGCCTCGGCCCGATGGTATTCTGATCAAGGATGAGCGGTTGGGTCCTGACCAGCTTATGTATACAGGAGCCTCGAAGCCCGATACCAGGCGCTTGTATGAGTTGACGAGCGGATTGGCAACTGCTGTTATCGCTGGCGCGTGCTCCAACATGCCTCCTACGAAATATCGAGCAAGGTCGCTGATGTTCATGGGCTTTTGAGGGTCGTAGAATGCGTTCTCACCGCCGCGGAAGAGCGATATATTCGTATGCATCCCAGATCCTGCCTCGCCGTAGACCGGCTTTGGCATGAATGTGGCTCGCAGCCCCTCTTTCATGGCGATGGTCTTGGTCACATACTTGAACGTCACAACCTTGTCGGCGTTTCGAAGGGCGTCGTCGTATACGAAGTCGATCTCGTGCTGGCCGCGCGCCACTTCGTGATGGGAGGCTTCTATGGTGAAGTCCATGGAGGTTAATGCCTTTACGATCTCCCTTCTGATGTCCTCCGCGAGGTCGACTGGACCCAGATCGAAGTAGCCGCCATAGTCGTGGGGCGTTGTCGCCGAGCCGTTCTGCTTCTCGAACAAGAAGAACTCCAGCTCAGGCCCCACGTTCATATCGAATCCCATCTCCCTGGCCTCGGCAAGCGCCCTCTTGAGGACGTTTCTGGGATCGCCCTCGAATGGCTTGCCGCTTGGATGATGTACATCGCAGATGAACCTGCCGACGCTTGTTCCGTCGCGAGCCTTCCAGGGAAGGATGTTGAACGTCTGGATATCAGGCCTCAGAACCATGTCGGACTCCTGTATCCTCGCGAAGCCCTCGATGGATGAGCCATCGAAGGAGATGCCGCTCTTCAATGCCTTCCCCATCTGGTTGGCTGGTATGGCAACGTTCTTTACTATTCCCTGGATATCTGTGAACTGTAGCCTCACAAACTCCACGTTGTTATCACGAATCTTGTCAAGCAAATTCTCTTCAGAGTACATAGATCACCCATCACCTGTGGCTCTCTCTCTTTATGCACATCCAAATGGCCATGTCCGTCCCTGGAACCGGATCGATTTGCCGCAGGGACTCCCGTCCATAACTATGGATATCTGGCATGTTCAAGGGGATAGTGGGGGGAGACGATCTATAAATATGCTTATCTATGGTCATTCAAGAAGGGTTGCCGCGTGAGTTCCCATGTCCGGTGCTAAGGTTCTGGTTGTCGATTCGGGGGGTCGAGGAAATGCAATAGCCCACGCCTTTGCGAGGAGCTGTCAGGTGAAGGAGGTATTCGTCGCGCCGGGGAACGCCGGCAGCGCCACGATGGATAAATGTAGCTTGGCGGTGCCGGGGGCCAGGTCTATACCCCAACTTCTGGAGTTTGCGGAAGGGCAGGAGATCGACTTGACCTTCGTGGGCCCTGAGGGATATCTCTCCGATGGGATGGTCGATCTCTTCCAGGAGGCAGGATTGAGGATAGTCGGCCCCCGAAAGGAAGCAGCGATCCTGGAGGGGTCCAAATGCTATGCCAAAGACCTTCTGCGGGATATGGGAGTTCCGATTCCCGCCTACAGGAACTTCGAGGATCCGCTGGCAGCTCGCGAGTTCGTTGACCAGTTCTACCTCCAGAACCCAGGAGAGAACCTCGTCGTGAAGGCCGATGGCCTTGCCGCGGGCAAGGGATCGATCGTCTGCAGCTCCCGCGAGGAGGCGCTCTCGGCCGTGGACAGGATCATGGTGGAGCCAAGGCTCTTCGGCTCGGCTGGGGATCGCGTGGTGATCGAGAGGAGATTGCACGGCAGGGAACTGATGTTCTTCGCCGTGGCCGATGGGAAGTCTATCCTTCCACTCGAGTCCGCCATGGACTACAAACAGGCCTTCTCCCCTGAGGAGGAGGTCGCAATCCGGCTCTTCAACCGTCTCTCTGGAAATCCTACAATCGATCACAATCCAAATACCGGTGGCATGGGCGGCTTCTCCCCTCATCCATGGCTGGACGATGAATTGCGCGATAAGATCATGGACAGGATCGCGAGGCCCACCATATCAGGCCTGCGCCAAAGGGGGATCGAGTACACGGGCCTGATCTACTTCGGCCTCATGATCTCTCTGGAGGATGGGGGGAGGGAGCCCTATGTGCTCGAGATCAACGTCCGCCTGGGCGATCCCGAGGCTGAGGTGATCCTCCCCCGGCTGGAGACCGACTTCTACCTGCTCTCGGAGGCCATCCTTGACCGAGATCTGGGATCGATCGAGCTTGAGTGGAGCCGGGACTTCTGCCTTGGGGTATGCGCAATCAGCGGCAGGGTGATCAAGTCGCTATCAAGCGGTGGCGGGGAGGAGCGGCCGGGATATCCCGGCGAGCATTACACCAATATGCCAATCTTCGGTCTAGAGAAGGTCGACCCTCGGACAATCGTCTACCACAACGGGACGGCCATTGGGTTGGACTCGAAGGGCAACAGGAGGATATTTACTACCGGCGGCCGCGTGCTGACCCTCGTTGGCAGGGGGGCAAGCCTTGGCGAGGCTCGGGATATGGCATACGAGAACATCCGTCGCATCCGCTTCAATGGCATGAGGTATAGACGCGACATCGGGAAGGGCTACATTTGATGGGGACCAATCGATGATCGTTTTTCGGCTTGAAGGGACAGCATTGAACCATCTTGTAGGTCTACAATTGATGGGGATTTAGCGATGATCGTCCTCGGGCTTGAAGGGACAGCATGGAACCTGAGCGCGGCCCTCGTCGATGAGCGCGATGTGATCGCGGAGGACCACTCCACCTATGTGCCGGCAAAGGGTGGCATCCATCCTAGGGAGGCGGCCCAGCACCATGCAGAGCATATGGCGAAGGTCGTGCGATCGGTTCTGAGCAAGGCTCGGGAGATGGATAGGATGCCGGAGGCTATTGCATTCTCTCAGGGGCCGGGGCTTGGGCCGTGCCTCCGGACGGTTGCAACAGCAGCAAGGGCGCTTGCGCTACGTTTCGATCTGCCGCTTGTGGGCGTCAACCATTGCATAGCCCATATCGAGGTTGGAAAGTGGCGGACAGGCTCTCGGGATCCGGCAGTCCTCTACGTGAGCGGAGGCAACTCCCAGGTGCTCGCCTTGCGCCGAGGCAGGTATCGAATATTCGGAGAGACGCTCGATATCAGCGTTGGAAATGCGCTCGACAAGTTCGCAAGATCTGTCGGCCTCTCGCATCCCGGAGGACCCAAGATCGAGGAGCTGGCTTTATGCGCGAAGCAGTACATCCCCCTTCCTTACACAGTCAAGGGGATGGACTTCTCCTTCTCGGGGCTTTCAACAGCTGCGACCGAGGCTGCAAGAAGGCACGAGCTAGCCGACGTCTGCTACAGCCTCCAGGAGACCGCCTTTGCGATGCTCGTCGAGGTGACGGAGAGGGCCATGGCCCACGCAGAGAAGGAAGAGGCACTCCTGGTCGGCGGGGTTGGGGCGAACCGCCGTCTCGGCGAGATGCTCAACCTCATGTGCTGGGAGAGGGGCGCTCGATTCTTCTTGCCGGATAAGGGGTTCATGGGAGACAACGGATCGATGATCGCGTACACCGGCCTTATCATGCTCAAAAGCGGGGTTGTAACGCCAATCGAGCAGTCGAAGGTCATTCCATTGTACAGGCCTGACGATGTCGAGGTGACCTGGGCTTGAGCCTCCCCGAGCAGTCGGTCGACTCCATCGACGATGCCATGCATTCGATTGAGTCCATCTACGAGGCCTTGGGATCTGACCAGAGGGAGCTCTTGCATCGATTGGCTGCCCTCTCGTCATCCTTTCCCCGCTGGGCTGTCGAGAAGATAGCGATCGTTCCCATAACTGAGAAGGACCCTGGGCTTCGGAGATGGTCGATCGATATCGAAAAGCTAAGAGAATTCTCACTACTGGAGGCTGCTATTGGGGATGGTCCCTCGCACAATCGCTACAGCTTGACGAAAGGGGTGCGAGAATACGTCATCCTTCGCGCAGGTCCTGATGCCATGGAACCTCACCTTCATAGAGCCGCAAGCCTCTACCTCGCCTATGCAATGCAGTACGCCGAGGATCGCGAGTCACTTCTGCTCGAGGAGGAGGGGATGATTGCCGGCATGGATTGGGCTTGCAGGGTGATGGAGGCCGACGAGGACGCAAGCAGGATGGTATGCCTTTACGCCTGGTCGCTCGCCCGCCCGGGATCCTATCTGGAGGGCAGGCCCGAGATGATGATACGCTGGCTCGAGGCCGCCGTCAGAGCATCAGGTCATCTCCGCGACGGAGAGGCCGAGGCAGCATTCAGGCGGCATCTGGCTGAGGTCTGCGCTAATCAGCCTGACTAGCGGCTGCCTCCGGAAGATCGGTGAGCTGTCTCTCAAGGGTCCTGTATATGTGGGCTATCGCAAGCCAGGCCGTCAGAGATAGTGCGAGGAAGTACACGATCAAGGCCATGACGATTAAGGCTATGACGATCCAAGCTCCAGTCGATCCGCTCGATTCTATGCCAAGCGCCATCATGAGTCCAAGGCCGATGATCCAGACTGCGGCTCCCAGCAGGGCAACGACCACGACGAATCCCAGCAGGTTCCACTTTACCCCCTCGGTGATGCGGCCGCTCTCTTTGATCGCCTCGATCGGGCCCATCCCCTTATCAACAATGAGATATGTGTAGAACTGATGCTTGATTGCGAGGTAGATCCCAGGCACTATCAGGAAGATGAAACCCACTATGACCATCAGGCCATAAACTATGCTAGCTATTATATAATTTACAACCAGTGGATAGCTGCTGAATAGGTCGCCAACATCCGGAATTCTATCATCGCATATCTTCAATGCAATCTTTATGAGGCCCATGGTTAATATCGCTGAGACGATATACTGGACTAATCCTATGGCGAAGCTGAGCGCTATCTGCTTCATGGAGGCAAGCGCAGCCAGATAGCCTAGGATGCCATGAATAATGATGAAGGCGATAAAGATCATCATCAATATCGATAGGTTCGCCCTCAAGGCGTTCCAGCCCCATACCAACTCCTCCTTGATCGAAAAGCCCCTCTCCATCCCACTCACAACCTCTGTTACTCTTCTCTTTTATTATGATCTTTATCTATTTAAGACCATTGCGAGGCGCATGATTTGGCGAGGGAAAAGCGATGCATATCTTTCGAATAAATGTAAAGGTGGGGCCCGTAGCCCCTACTTCTCCAGAGCCGCGGCAGATCCGGCATCGAGGATCTTCAGGTTCAAGGGTATCAGCTTGGGCTTCTTCGCGAATGTATGCTCGAATGCGTGGCCGATGATCTTGCGCGAGATCCCGAGATCCCCTCTCTCCATAAGGGCGCCGAGCATCGCGGTGTTTGCCGCCTGCTCAGCCCCCATCTCCTTGGCCATCTGGGTTGCGGGCAAGGCGACTGCTGCGACCCCCTCAGGCGGCTCGAACTCGCCTGCCAATGCCTCGTAGATGATCAATCCTCCAGGCCGAACATTCGGCGCGAACTTGTCGAGGGAGGGCTTGTTGAAGGCCACGAGGATATCGGGGCTGTCGACGACAGGAGAGCCTATGGCAATGCCGGAGATGACGACGGAGCAATTGGAGGTGCCTCCCCTCTGCTCAGGCCCGTAGTCCGGATACCACGAGACAAAACGTCCTGCCAGGTTGGCTGCCTGGGCAAGGGCAAGGCCCATGCTTAAGACCCCCTGCCCTCCGAAGCCCGCGATCTTGACGCCCTTTTGCAGAAACGTCGGATCGGGGAGGACTTCTATCGTCTCCTCTTGATCGAGGCCAAAGGCGCTGTCAAGGTCATCCTTTGAGAATAAGCTTTTAGGCCGGATAACAGTAGAGGCCTCGCTCGACCTGTCCCTGAACCTCTTTAGCGGGAACTCCTTTTCCATCTCCTCGTCGATGAAGCGCTCGACTCCTCGAGCATCCATCCTGAGGATGGTGGGGCAGGGGGCGAGGAGCTCGACGAAGGCATAGCCCTTGCCATCCTTCTGGATCTGGAGGGCCTTTCTAACGGCTCGCCTTGCCTTGCGGATCTTATTGGAGTTGGATAGGGAGGCTCGCTCGATGTAGACCGGCGCCTTCAGCGTATCCAATAGCTCGCAGATATGAATGGGATAGCCTGCCTCTATTGGATCGCGTCCTGTTGGCGATGTGGCCGTCACCTCGCCGATGAGGGTGGTTGGGGCCATCTGTCCTCCAGTCATGCCGTAGACGGTGTTGTTCACAAAGAATACCGCCATCTTCTCGCCTCGATTGGCTGCCTGGATAGTCTCGTTGAGGCCGATCGAGGCGAGGTCGCCGTCTCCCTGGTATGAGATCACTATCGACTGGTCCTCCGCTCGTGAGATGCCGGTTCCGATAGCAGGCGCGCGCCCGTGAGCAGCCTGAACATTGCCGCAATCAAGATAGTAGTAAGCGAAGACGGCGCAACCGACGGGGCTTATGGCGACGCAGCGGTCCTGGATATCGAGATCGGCCATGGCCTCTCCTATGAGCTTGTGAAGTATGCCGTGGCCGCAACCCGCGCAGTAGTGGGTGGCAGTCGGCGCCGAGCCCCCTTTTCTCGGGTACTCGGCATAAAGCCCAGGATGTCCTCCTATGATCTTCTCCTTTGTCGCCATATCCTATGCCACCTCCCTGATCTTTCCGAGAACGTCTCCAAGCGCAATCAGGTTTCCTCCATAGCGGCAGACGAGCTCCACGGGGGCGCAGTTCGTGGCAAGCCGTATATCGTCCCTCATCTGTCCCTCGTTCATCTCAACCGAGATCATTTTTGCGCCCCTATCCGACAAGGCCTTGATCTCCTGGCTGGGGAAGGGATAGAGTGCTAATGGCCGAAGTAGGCCTGCCCTGATCCCCTCTTTGCGTGCGGCGTCAACCGCGGACCTTGCGATCCGGCTGCTTATGCCATAGGAGACCAGGACGACATCCGCGTCCTCCGTCATGTACTCCTCGAACATTACCTCGCTCTCCCTCATTCGCTGGAACTTCTCCTGGAGGTTGAGGTTATGCCTCTCCAGTTCGTTGAAGTCCAGGGTGATCGAGGTTATCAGGTTCCCTCTCGTCTCCTTCGTCCCGCTGACCGCCCATGAATCATCGATTTTCGGCTCTATCGCCCTATCGGGGAATTTCAAAGGCTCCACCATATGGCCGAGGACGCCGTCGGCCAGCACTATGACCGGGTTCCTGTATTTGAACGCGAGATCGAAGGCGAGCATCGTCATGTCGCACATCTCCTGAACCGAGTTCGGGGCAAGGACGATGTTCTCATAGCAGCCATGGCCGCCCCCTTTCACTGCCTGGTTGTAATCCGACTGCTCTGGGCCTATGTTTCCAAGGCCCGGGCCAGCCCTGTTTATGTTTACTATAACGCAGGGAAGCTCGGCCCCTGCCATGTAGGATATTCCCTCCTGCTTGAGGCTCATGCCCGGGCCAGAGGAGGCTGCCAGAACCCGATGGCCCGCAGCCGCGGCTCCATATGCCATATTGATGGCCGCCTCCTCCGACTCGGCCTGGACGAACCTTCGATTCAATTTAGGAAAGAAGCGAGATGCCTCGTGGAGGATCTCGCTTGCCGGGGTTATGGGGTAGCCGAAGAAGCAATCGCATCCGGCGTACAGGGCACCGACGATGACTGCGCTATTGCCTTCAATGAGCTTAGTTGGCATCCTATCTACTCCTCCTCCTCCTTGGATGGAATATGTACTTCTATTGCTAGGGGCTCGGGGCATGTGTAGTAACAGTTGCCGCAGCCGATGCATCCCTCCCCGGAGTAGATGACAAAGCGGTATCCCCTCTCGTTGAGCTCATCGCCTAGGCGAAGCACGTTTGCGGGGCAGGCAAGTATGCATCTCTCGCAGGCCTTGCACTCGAGCTTGTTGATGACGGGATAGGGCTTGTCCTTCTCCCTTATCTCAACGCGTCTTATCTTTCCGCTTATCGTCTTTGGGAGTTCTTCCACGAACTCGATGATCCGTGGATATTTATACGGCGCGGTCTCCCTCTTTACGTGTTCCTGAAGCTCCTTTTTCAAGGTATCTGAGGGAGAATAGCCTTTTGTCAGCACTATTGTCGCCTTCACCACCTGGCCCCGAAGCGAGTCAGGCACTCCGGTGATGGCGCACTCGACGACGGCTGGATGGGTCAGAAGGGCGCTCTCGACCTCGAAGGGCCCGACCCGGTAGCCCGAGCTCTTGATCATATCATCTGTTCGGCCAACGAACCAGAGATATCCGTCCTCGTCAATCCAGCCGGTGTCTCCCGTGTGATAATAGCCGTCGTGCCAGGTGTTTCTCACCTTATCGGGATCGAGGTGGTAGTCGACGAAGAGGCCAACCGGCTTTCCCTTGTCCGTTCGGATCACTATCTCTCCCTCCTCTCCCACCTCGCAGATCTTGTCGCTCTTGTCGACGAGGACGACATCGTAGCCGGGGGAGGGCTTGCCCATGGAACCGGGTTTTGGGTTCATCCATGGATAGTTCGCAATGGCAACCACGGTCTCGGTCTGGCCAAATCCCTCCATGAGCCGGAGATCGGTTAACTCAAGAAACCGATTATAGACGACGGGATTCAGGGGTTCTCCGGCGGTTACGGCGTACTCCATCTTCGAGAAGTCGAACCTAGACATATCGTCCTTTATCATGAACCTGAATATGGTAGGGGGGGCGCAGAAGGTGGTGACGCCGTACTTGGCCATCATCTCCATCATTCGTGCTGCATCGAACCTATCGTAATCGTAAACGAATATGGCAGTGCCCGCTATCCACTGGCCGAATATCTTGCCCCAGGCGCACTTGGCCCAGCCGGTATCGGCAACCGTGTAATGAAGGCCATCGTCCTTGACGTTCTGCCAGTATTTTGCTGTCAGTATATGGCCCAGGGGGTATGTCTGGTCGTGGTTTACCATCTTCGGGTAGCCCGTTGTTCCGGAGGTGAAGTACGCAAGGAGGATATCGCCGTTCTCGGTGGCCTCTTCCCCCTCTGGCCTTGCGAGGTCGCAAGAGGCTGCATCGATCTCCTTTCGGAAGTCAAGCCACCCCCCCCTATCTCCACTGCCAACGAAGGCCTTCTTGAGGGCGATCTCGCCTAGCTCCTCATGAGCGCCGTCGACCTCGTCTGGTACGCCCTCGTCCTCGATTGCGACGATCATCTTCAGATCGGCCTTTCTTATGCGATAGACTATCTCCTTTCTCTTTAGCATATGCGTAGATGGAATCGCGATTGCTCCGATCTTATTCAAGCCGATCATGCAGATCCAGAACTCGTAGCGACTCTTCAGCGTGAGCATGACCGCGTCTCCCTTGCGTAGCCCACTGTTGCGGAAGAAGTTTGCAGCCTTATCGCTCAGGTATTTCATATCCCCGAATGTGAGAAACTTCTCCTCCCCATAATCGTTGCACCATATCAGGGCCATCTTCTCCGGAGATAGCTTGGCGTAGGCGTCGACGATATCGTAGGCGAAGTTGAAGTTCTCTGGCACTATTATCTTGAAGTTGTCCTTGAAGTCCTCGTAAGACTCGAACTCAGTTCGTGAAACGAACTCGGAAAGCAGTGAAGTCGTACTGCATCACCTCCTTTACATCACCATAACCAGCATCTTGGCCGGCCTGTCGTTTTGGGCTTCCATTGCATGCCCGTAGGAGGAGTCGAAGAAGATCGAGTCGCCCTCGTTCAGCACGATCTCATGATCGAGAATATAGAGCTTGATAGATCCTTCCAAGAGGTAGTCGAACTCCTGGCCGGGATGGCTGTAGACCGAAGGCTTCTCCTTTCTGGGCTCAATTGTGACTATGAAGGGCTCGGCCTTCTTGTGGATGAACTTTCCTGCCAGGTTCTGGTACTTGTACTGCCTCCTTCTCTCCACCTCATCGCCCTCGCCCTTCCTCGTCACGGTGAATATGCGCATCCTGGGCTCCTCCCCCGTAAGCAGCAGGCCCATGTCGACGTCGAACTTCTGCCCTATCTTAAATAGGATGCTTGCCGGGATATCGAACTCGCCCCTCTCATAACCGCAGTAGGTGTTCGCCGAGACATTGAGGTACTCCGCCATCTCCTCGACGGATACCTTAGACAGTTCTCTAAATTCGCGAACGCGTGACCCGATCTCTTCAATCTTCTCCTTCATGCCGATTCCCCCATAATGTACACGTATTTATAGCCTCCACTTCGGCCATATAAGTCGCTCACAAGAATCGGAGATGTCAACCGGAGATCCAGCTTTGGAACAGGCTCAAATCGATCTCCTCGCAGATATTCGTCCATATGCGACGAAGTCCGGAGTCCTGCTTGGTTTCGCTGAAAATAGCATATAAATAGCATAGGATATGTATACACCCATATGTCGGATAGATGGAAGGAGTGCTGGGATGCTGCGCCAGATATACATGTGCTTCTGAAGGAGAGCGCAAACCTAGGGGAAGCCAGGGAGAGGATAATAGGATATCTGGAGGCCCTGGAGTGGATGGTCCTTAGGGGAATCAGCATTCCCGAGTCCTGGGACTATATATTGTTCAAGGAGGCTGTGAGGACACTCAAGAACATAATATCCCCTCGATATGAATCTCAGGTGGAGTTCTCCACCCTAGAGCACCTCTGGACGGCCGCGGTCGAGGGGGAGTGCGATGTGGCCGAGGATTTCATCGAGGAGTTCGTCCATCTATTCAAGGCCCTCAAGTTCCAGGCAGATGTATACCCTTCGATGCTGATGAAGGGAATCGAGCAGCCGGATTATGAGAAGTATGAGGGAAGGGAGGCAGCGCTTCATCGATCATCTTTTCTCGATCGGATGGGGGGGAGGATGGACCACTTCCTCAGGAGATATCCAAGCGGCCTCCGTCCCGATGTGGCAAAGAGGCGAATAGAGAACAGAGATCGGATCCTCAAGGTTCTCGAGGCCGATCTCGATAGCTGGTGGGACTGGAGATGGCAGTACAGATGCGTCTTCAAGGACAAGGAGGATCTAGAGTCGATCGAGCGGATCATCGAGATCAGCCCGGAGCATCACCAGGCGATTGAGCTCGCCATGGAGAACCAGATTCCCTTCGGCGTTACGCCTCATTACCTTCATCTGATGGACGCACAGCCGAGCGATATGGACTATGCCGTGAGAAGCCAGGTATTCCCACCTCTGGCTTACGTCCAGAACATGATCGCACACAAGACGGATCGCAGATGGGCATTCGACTTCATGAGGGAGGCGGATACATCTCCCGTCGACCTAGTGACCCGCCGCTATCCGAGGGTGGCTATAATGAAGCCCTATGAGTCGTGTCCTCAGATATGCGTCTACTGTCAGAGGAACTGGGAGATCACATCGCCATTCATGCCCTCGGCCCTTGCCTCTTGGGATAAGATCGAGGATGCCATTGGGTGGTTTGCCGAGCACGAGGAGATGATGGACGTGCTCGTTACTGGAGGAGATCCTCTCGTCTTGAACGACGGCTTGATAGATGACATACTGAGAAGGCTATCGCAGATCGACCACCTGAAGAGCATACGAATTGCAACAAGGACCATTGTAACCGTGCCGCAGAGGATCTCCCCGGAGCTCTGCGAGATCATGGCCAGTTACCATGAGCTGGGCAGGAGGAATATATGCGTCGTCACCCACCTCATGCATCCATATGAGATCACTCCGGAGACCTTGGAGGCCGCAAAGAGAATTAGGCTCGAAGGGATGCAGATCTATAATCAGCAGGTATTCACCTTCGCAAACAGCCGCAGGTTCGAGACGGATGCGTTGAGGATCGCCATGAAGGATATCGGGATCGATCCATACTACACCTTCAATATGAAAGGAAAGGCGGAGATGGAGGAGTACGCCGTCCCCATTGCGAGGATTCTTCAGGAGCGAAAGGAGGAGGCAAGGCTGCTTCCCGGCATCTTCAGGACGGACGAGCCGGTGTTCAACGTGCCCTTCCTTGGAAAGGACCATCTGCGCGCCTGGCAGAACCATGAGCTAATAGCCATTCGATCCGACGGCCGAAGGATTTATTCCTTCTTCCCATGGGAGAAGAACGTGATGCCCGTAAAGCCCTATGTATACACGGACGTAACCCTTCTCGGATATCTCAGGCGAGTGGAGGCGCGAGGGGAGGATCCACAGGACTACATGAGCATCTGGTACTACTACTGATGGAGCCCTCTCTGGGCTCGATCTCGTCCCCTTTCATCGTGGAGGCTATTCCCTTGGCCTCTGGCCTGAAGATTTCTGAGGGATTTTTGAATCAAAATCTCATACTGCACACTGTTTTTTATGCATTCAGGCATGATCCCCTTATTGAGGGTCAAAGCCTGTCTTTCCGTGTTCCTGGGCGCCCTATGTGACGTAGGGATCCCGAATTCCTAGTGAATCCTTGATATCTCTATCTACTTTCGGGAAGGTGGGGGAGAGGTTCAATCCAGTTGGTGTTGCTTAACTCAATCGTCCACCCGGAGGGATTCGCTCCATGGCTTCCAATTGGATCGCGGTTACCAGGCCTTTGGGGCATTCGAAACTGGGCTCGGGGGATTCGCTTCAATTGTCTCTCCTCTCGCATCACAGGGGAGATCCCGAACGTCTCAAGGGTGGTATACGACCTCACGCCAATCAGATTGAGCTGGCAAGGGCTCAAGGTCAGATCATCGTTTGCGGGATTATCCTCACTTTCGTCCTCACTTATGTGAGTATGATGAAATACATAAA
>JAFGMR010000040.1 GCA_016927425.1 Methanotrichaceae archaeon
TATAGATCGATTGATTCCTTCGGTGACAATAGTTATCGCTTTCATCAATGCCAGAGAAATTCCAACCTATTCTGAGTTTACGACCCAATAGGGCATAGAGGGAAAAATCGGCATCGATCCCAAGCCGAGAATGGAGCCCAAAGCATGAAAAACCAGTGCATGGGGGTTTACATGGAAATAAGGGGGGGTGGCGTGGGATTTAGCCTTCCGTCAGATCCACGCCACTGAGAGGGCACTCGAAGATCGGAGTCAACGAGGATGCGTTGCTCATGTTGGATTGCGTCCTGTCCACCCCACGGAGAGGTCACTCGAAGAGGGGCACCTCCAGTGCGAAGCGCTTCCTGTATCCTCCGCCGCAGTCCGCCTCGACCTCGTTCCTTGCGACGATCACCGCCTTGTCCCCCTTTACGGCATAACCGATCTCATAGGTTCCAGGAACGACAGAGAAGCTCCTCGGGATGCTGCCTTTTGCAAGCCATCTCTTCATCATGCCATCCCAGGCATTCTCCAGGAGGGCCTCGGGGTCTCCCTTCATCGGCATCTCCTCTCCGGGTGCCGCGGGCGAGTTTCTCGGAAGCTCCCTCATGCGAGAGATCGACCTCGTGGCGTTCTTGAAAGTCGTGACAGCGCCGTCGTTGTCGATATTCATCGAGAAGGACCCCCCCGACAGGAGGACTGGAAGCCCGTTTATCTCCTGGGCGAACTGGACGACGGTCTCGGTCACAAACGGCCCCTCGGCGGCAGATCCGTCAGCAGCAGCGCTCGCCTCCTGCGATAACATCACTCGATCGAAGACGAGTCCCTCTACCCCTTCCTGATGGAGGAAGTCCTTTGCAGCATCGATCGCCTTATTCATCGAGAGCTGGTCTCGGTTCTCCCTATTCGGGCTTGCAAGCCGGATCTCATAGGAGCCGTCTCCCTGGAAGGCAACATTTCTCTCGCCATCCTGAAGCCGGAAGGATCCATCGGGAGATGCGGCGATCTCCGCAGGCATTCCGATCTCCAGGCCGTGCCTCTCTAGGACGCTTGCGACATAGCCCTCGTCGATAGCACAAGGCAACAGGTCTGCGATGAGCATCTCCCCCGGAAGCTTTCGATTGAGAGATCTTATGGCATTCGCGGATTTGGCTGCATAGTACCACCGCCACGACCACCAGGCCCTTCCAACTGCTTCCCAGTAGAGATACTTCTCGTTGTTGAGGCGGTCGTTTGCCTCCTGCTGAGTCGATCCGCAGGCGACGACCGCAGGAGCCTGGTTGTGAGATATGCGCCAGCTCGCATCGAGGAAGGCCGTGCTCAGCGACTTGCCCTTGTTCCATTCCTCCCAGAAGAACTTGCCGTAATTGGGATCGTCCACGCTCGTCGTCTCATAGCCGAAGAGCATGCGAAAGCCGAGGTTTGCGGAGTTCCATGTCCTCATTGGGTTGTGGCCTTCGAGTACCCTGCATGAGAGGCATGTCGACCAGAAGATGTAGCGCACCTGCTCGTTTCCAAGCCTCATCTTGTCCGACCACGCCGTCGTTCCAAGCCCCCCCCAGTCCTGGCCCAGGGGAACGTGGAACCTCCCATCGGCCTCCATCCCGCCGTGGCCGGAGTGATAGACGGACTTGACCGCGTCCATGCCATATGTGTCCTGCCAGTTGTCGTAGTCCTCGTAGTAGGCCCAGATCCTCACATTCTCGTCCCTATACCAGAAGTTGCTCGGATTGAACTTCTCCAGGTACGCCAGCCATCCACCAGCATCCTCATGCGTGTAGGTGAGGCCGGACGAGGTCGCAAACTTCTCCAGGCTGAACGCCCCCTGATAATCGCCCGAGTAGGCGCCAAGCCGCATCGCCCCTTCCGTCCCGGGGGCAAAGGGACTCTCAAGCAGACGTTTGCCAAATGCGATCCTCTTCCCGCCAAGGGGAGCCTTGCCCTTATCAATCTCCGTCATAAATTACCCTCCAAGGTAAGCTGTTACATCATCTTCATTTGGATAAATACCTTTCTGGAGATGGGAGACGGCCGGACGATATCCAATAATCGGTCAGCAGATGAGGGTTTGCATTTGGCATCTAACCCCTGGCTCGAAGAGGAGAAGGACTGTTCCAAGAGGAAGAGGGTTCCCGAAAGCCAGATAGCATGGATTATATCAGAGGAACGATCATGGAACTCATGGCTGATCGGATAAGCTGAATTCGATAGTCTAGGATTCTGGCCGCAGAATCGAGAGGTCAAGCCCTCGATGCTGCATGCCTGCAATTGATGCTCGCGAAATGGCGGATCCATCATAAAGCCTTTATCGAATGTCTTCGATCAATCGGCAGTGATTCTTAGATGGCGCTGAATTGGCTCAAGAACATCCTCCAGAGGGAATCCCCAAAAGAGAGGTCCAAGGCCCTGAGGATCTCCGAGCTCGACCTGTGGCTGGAGGAGAGGTCCCAACATCCCCAGTTCGAGAAGACGGTTGGGCAGATATATCTCCGCCTCGCCGGATTATCGCGGGATCTCTCGAGGGATCTAGAAAAGGCGAGGGCCGCCTTGCCCCCGGATGGTATCGCCCCGAGGCTCCTCAAGGCCGGACACGCCGCTCGAGGATCGATTGCAAAGCAGATCGAGCCCCTCTTGGAGAAGATGGAGCCGCCCAAGGATCCTGGATTCGATCGAGCAGTTGAGTACCACTCCGCCCTCGTCAGCCACGTGGAGAGGACGGCCCTTAAGCTCGGCCGGGCGAAGAGATACGCTGCAGCTGTATTTCCTCAAGAGTTCGACCGGATCAACTCGGACATGATGGAGATAAGCCAGGCACTGGCGGAACTTGGCCGGTCATTGGAGAAGAGGCAGGTGGAGCGCGAGGGGCTCGTCAGGTCGAGAGATCTCCTCTCCCAGCTCAAGGGGGATCGAGCGAGGATGGCGGCTAAAAGAAGCGACCTCCTCGAAGAGGAGGCAAACCTCTCCCGATTGCGAGAGCTGGAATCCGATCTACGCGAGAGGAGGGAGTTGTTCGCCACAAGCGAGGAGGGAAAGAGGATGGTCTCCTTGCGGTCAGAGCTCGACGCGATGGAGGAGAGGCAAGGGCGGATCGAGGCTGAGATGGCAGCGCTCGTCTCCCCCCTGAATAAAGCCATATCCAGGTTGGTAAAGCAGGATGCAAGCGATCGGCTCGACCTCGATAACCGCGCATCCCTCCTGGAGCTCTCCGCCGTTCCTTGGGAGGCGATGGAGGAGGAGATCTCCGTCCCTTTGATGGAGCTTAGATCCAACTTATCCCTCCTGGGGCTGAAGGATCGGATGGAGGCGAAGGTCATCGCCCACATAGACCACCTTTTGGAGGCGCGCTCCCTCGAGGCGCTGAAGTCCCGCCATTCCGAGGTGGTAGCTGAGATCGAGGGGCATCGCTCTTGCCTTGGGGAAGCGGGGCGGGTGGCAGAGGAGATAGAGAGGGAGAAGGCCGATCTGATGCTGAGAATCGAGCGATCCAATGAGGAGATCGCGGGATTGAGGACCGCCCTCTCGGCCCTCGATGAGAGGGCCGAAAGAGAGGAAGAGGAGCTCCGGGGATGGGTGGAGAAGATGGGTGGGGGAAGCCTTGAGGACGATATCGAATGATGGAAGCGGAGGGGATTTGATCGATAGATGTGAAGGAGAAGAAATCGATAGTAGAAATGGGGATCAAGATGCCTTGCACTTAGTTCCCGTTCGCTGCGTCGAGAGGATGCTTGCAAGCAGCCAGGAGAAGGTCGACGAGGTGGCAGAGGAGGCAAGGCTGGATGTGATCGTCAACAGCAGGGCTGCTATAACCCTTCGGCCGCTGCCGCCCCAGGTGCTGGAGCTTTTAACTGGCTTTCTCGTCTGCGAGGGCTACGTGCAGAGCATGGAGGAGATCGTCTCCATGGAGGTGGAAGGGGTGCGCGCTTTTTGCAAAACCTCCCGTCGAGGAGCCCGCCGCCTCCCAACACGGCCGATAGAGGGGATGGATTTCTCCCTAAAGTTCGAAAATCTAATGTCCGCGATGGAGAGGATCAACCTCGGCTCCCGCCTCTGGAGGCTCACTGGAGCTACCCACTCCTCGATGATCGTGGATGGCGACGGAAGATGCCTTGCCTTCTCTGAGGATGTAAGCCGCTCTTGCGCCGTCGACAAGGCGGTTGGAAGCGCCCTTCTGGAGGGGATAGACCTCTCACGCTCTGCCCTCCTGACAACAGGCCGCCTCTCCGAGATGATGGTTACGAAGGCTGCCCGGGCGGGGATTCCGATCATTGCAAGCAGGGCTGCGCCGCTCGCTTCCGGCATATTCCTGTCTAAAGAGCTGAACATGACGCTTGCCGCCTTCGTCCGCGGCCCGGCCGCGAACATATACGCTGGCGAGGAGAGGATCAAGTGATTGATCACATCAATCAAACGACGGCGCCTCGCATGCCCCGCAGCTTGCTTCTGGCTGCGTCGCCGTTTGACTTTCGATAAAAAAACCATCCCCGTAATTGCGGAAGCTCGCGAGAGGGCAATGCAGGCAGCGGTCCTGCTAGCGCCTGGCCCCCGCGACCTCCGCCAAAGGATGGATAAGCCAGGGGCCACATGCGAGGAAATTGCAGGGCCTAATGGTGCGTTTGGTGGTAGTGTGGGGGATCTCACCATCAGAAGCGATAGGACCTCGAGATGTTCCGGCGGAGGATTGAAGGCGGGCTTCTGACTCCTCTTAATAGGTATTCGGGGACTTCCCAACCCATCCGAAGGATTAGACGAGTACGGTTCAATGCTGCCCTCTTTAGACATTCGCGGTCATCCTCATTATGACCATTGATCCTCGTGCTCGATTGGTTTTTATAGGTCAGGGGGTAATGTACTCCATGAACTGGCCAGAGTCTGCATGATCCAGGGGTGAGACAAATGAGATATCTGAATTACCGCATCCTTCTCCGGAGAGAACCAGAGGGCGGATATACTGTGACCGTACCGATGCTTCTCGGCTGTGTCACCTATGGGGAGACTGTTGATGAGGCGATAGCGATGGCACGGGAAGCCATTGAACTATACATCGAGGACCTCCAGGAGAAAGGAGAAGATATTCCAACCGAAGAGGGACTTCTGGAATACACCCTTACCGTCGAAGCCAATGCCTAAGGTTCCAAAGCTTACGCCCCAGAAGGTCATCCGAATTCTGGAGATGAAGGGGTTTGTGCTGAGCCGGGTGAAGGGGAGCCATCACCTATTCCACCACCCAGAGTCAAAGCGCCGGGCTGTCGTAGCGGTGCATGGGCGGGAACTGCCGACCGGAACACTCCTCGAAATCCTCAAGCAGGCCGGAATTGATCGGGAGGATATCCAAGATCTATTGTGAGACGCAAAACCGCCCAACCTGGTAAACTTAAACAACAACAAGGTTCCTCGCTATTCTGAGTGGGTGTGAATAGCAAGTGTCGGCGCCTTACTGCTGTCGTCTCATCATTCCTCCATGATTATCGATA
>JAFGMR010000041.1 GCA_016927425.1 Methanotrichaceae archaeon
GTTTCGGCCCGAATATTCGAGCGTCCTGTTGGCTTTGAGGACCGACTGCCAGTTCTCCATGAACTTGACGGTCCAGACCGGAGATCCAGCAGGCTTGCTGAGGTTCATGTAGACCGGCTTCCACGACTTGGACTCAAGGCTTAAGGTCTCCTCTGAGCTCAACATGCCCTCGAGGGCGGCCGTTCTCTCCCTCATCCTCACGTCGCTCACCTGGAGCTCGGAGTAGCCTGAGTGATAGGGGCTGAGCATCCGACCGTGGTAGTCGACGGGCGAGATGACCCCATCCACAGCCTGGCTGTAGTCGAAGCTCATGTTCGCGCCATTGCGGTAGATCGACCAGGTGTCTGTGCTGTTGTTCGGGGAGACGTAGGCGCTCCAGGAGACCGCCTGGGCTCCAGTGAGGAGCACGAGGAGGACGAGTATGCATAAGGCTTTGGACATTCTAGATCACCTCGGCGTCGGAGGTAGTGGGAGTCGTGCGGGTATATAGGACTGCAGCAGGTGCATTATTATCTTCCCGGCTCCAAATTCCCTCTCCTGAAAGGGCCCATGCTTGATTATAGAGATCATCGTTCGGCCACCCGCTCGCCCACGCCATCTGGTTGTTAACCGCCACATCTTTGTCAACCCAGGATTGTGAGACCGCCTCTCCCGTCCCGACGATGAAATCGTTCATCGATCGGACATGAGAATAGCCTGGAAGGAACCACCAGAAGCTGTCAAGGGTATCTCTATTCACCATCAAATAGTTACCTGCAACAGATCCGTGAACCATTGCGAGGCCATTTGACCAGGAACTCTTATAGCTCTCGAGCAGCTGGGAATCTCCTCTGGCTCCCCCCTGGAATTCCAGGTTGCCGTTTGCCCACACCCAGGTAGAGGTTCCCCGAGAGTTACCAGGTTCATCCCACCATGCTTCGGTTATTGCCAAGCAATTCATGCCGCTGGCTTTGGAGGTCTGATAGGCAAAGACGTTTACATCCGTTCCGGCGGATTGATCGGCCTCTAAACCAGCGGTAAACAACAACCTACCCACCGTCATAACACGGGCGTTCGTGCCATCTTTATCTCTAACGGAGAGCACCATGTTCCCATAGTCACCTGCCATGCCTCCCGTCTGCTTCAGGGAGATTCCCTCCTGATCGATCCTTGATTCGCTCGCTAGCTGCACCCTTCCAGCTCCCTCGGCCTCTGTCCTGCTTTGACCGGAATCTCCTCCGCTGCTTTGAAACGATTGTACCAGATCAAGATCGCCCTCTCCAGATACCTCCTTGCGGTCGGTGACCTTCCCTTCCACAGGATCGGCTGAGAGGCTCTCATCGAATGAGAAATCATCGCCCAAGGTATATTGACAATCCACTCCCATCTCGCCAGATCCAGTATCCATTGAAAATCCCATCTCAATGGCACCGCACCCCTGGATGGATAGGAGAAATGCTCCGAAGAGCGCGAACAGGCATATCCGAGACATTATCCCTCCTGCATTAGCTGGATATATCTGTCAGCTTTATCCATCGAACTTAAACCTTTCGGAAGTGGCCAAATCGTCGGTCGAGCTTGCGATCTTCTTGGACACAGAGGCGCTCACCATCATTGACTTGAGTTCGAGCTTACTATAAAATAAATATGATAACATATTTTTATCTGCATGCTGTAACGCCCTCCAAAACTTTATATGTTGATAGTGCCTATATTAATCTATTCTGCCGCATATTGGGGAGGTGTTATTGGATGGCAGGCACTTTGGATGAGTATAAGAGGTTGTTTAGAGAGGCGACGATTGCAGATCAGATGAAGCTCTTTCGATTGCACCTTGGGTTCTACCTGGTGTTCAACATCATCTGGCTGGGATTGTATTATATGGGAAATATCGCAATCGACCCAGGCTGGGCCATATGGTACTCGCCCTTGGGGTGGGGCTTGCTTGTGGTCGTACATTACTGGTTCTACGTCAGGGGAGCAGATAGCCTCTGTCGACTGAGGGAAGAGGAGGTTGAGGGGAGGATGAGGTAATCCGATTACTCTCATCTGGCTGGATGATGGGAAAGGGATGATCTCGATTAGCACTAGCATCGAGGATAATCGGTGCATTGGGCAGTCCTACTAAGCATGCCCTATTGAGCATAAGGTCAGGAGCAGTGGATATGAAGATTATCAGAGTATTGGGCAAGGATCGGGGCAAGGTCGTACTATATGCGCTTAGCACCTGCGCCTGGTGCAAGAAGGTCAAGGACCTTTTAGATCGGCTAGGGATCGGTTACTCGTATGTCTATGTCGATCTGGAGAAGGGACAGTCGAGGGAGGAGGCAGTAGGTCAGGTCAAGCGCTTCAATCCGGCATGCTCCTTCCCAACTCTTGTCATGGATGATGATAGGTGCATTGTGGGATATAGGGAAAAGGAGATCATGGAGGCAATAGGATGAGCGAGAGAGACGATTCTGCCCGCGACTCTCTCATACGCGAGCTTGCTTTTGATGCGTCGAAGTCCGGCTATCACATCAATCCCGATGAGGGCTTCATACGGGAGCTTGCCTTTGGCCTTCTGACGAACGAGGAGAGGTTCGGCTATCGGTCATGCCCATGCCGTCTGGCTTCGGGGATCGAGGAGGAGGACAGGGATATAATCTGCCCCTGCGACTACAGGGATCGTGACCTCGATGAGCACGGGGCCTGTTACTGCGCCCTCTACGTATCGGAAGATGTCGCTGAAGGAAGAAAGACCCTCTCGCCCGTGCCTGAGAGGAGACACTTGGAGGAGAAGGAGCCTTCGACCCCGCCTGCGCCATCCCGATCCCTGGCTTATCCCGTCTGGAGATGCAAGGTCTGCGGATATCTCGCCGCAAGGGAGGAGCCTCCGGGAGTCTGTCCCATCTGCAAGGCCAAAAAGGATCGCTTCGAGCGGTTCATGTAGGGGACGGGCGAGAAGGATTCGAGCAGGCCGGCAAGATTATACCGGCAGCATCCGGGGCCTGCCGGCCGCATTTCTCAAAGAATCGATGCGACAGACCCTGGCCCCTCGCCCCGGCAGCCATGCAGTCCTAAGAGGATCGCTCTGGGCCTCAAAGGCTGGATGAGACAACTCCAGGCCCCGCCTTCGATCATCGAGGACGGATCTTATGATAGAAAGGCCGGCGGGACCGGGGCGGAGGCTTTCGGGCCGCGCGTTTATGTCCCCATTTTGAGTCTCCCTTACGCCATAATATATACCTGCTTCGCATCCCTTGTGGCCCGTCATGCGATTAGGAACCGCTCAATTGCTCAAGGGCTTCGAATATTACATTTGGACTTGTTGTAAACTTCAGCACGCTAAAATCAGATGGCATCCCCATATTGGCCCTTAGATAGGCCACAAATGCGCGCGAGTTAAAGCAAAATATTAGTGTTCATTAGCGTTCATTCGCGATTGAAGGTCGTGATTCTGAAATCGGTTGGAGTTTCTATAAACCGTCTATAGCTCGCGATCTCATGTAAAATTTATTCATACAATAAACTTA
>JAFGMR010000042.1 GCA_016927425.1 Methanotrichaceae archaeon
GGCGACCGTCTGATCCTCACCTGCGACGCCAAGTCTGTTCCAAGGCTCAGAAGGCTGATCCACGAAGATACAGCCTCCCACAAGGTCATGATCGTTGGCGGCGGAGTAGTCGGTTTTTACCTGGCCAAGTGGCTGGAGAAGATGGACTTCGATCTGAAGCTGGTGGAGATCGACAACGTTCGATGCCAGGAGCTGGCAGAAGAGCTTCCCGAGACTCTGATCCTCAATGGCGACGGAACCGACATATCGCTGATCAAGGCCGAGAACGTTGGGTCCATGGACGTCGTCTTCTCCGTCACGGGCTTCGACGAGAAGAACTTGCTCTGCAGTCTATTGGCCAAACAGCTGGGGGCCGAGAAGATCGTTGCGAGGGTAGACCGGAGCGATTACATCGACCTCTTCGAGATGGTGGGGGTCGACCACGCCATCAGCCCAGGGAGGGTGACCGTAGAGGCGGTACTCCGGCTGATAAGGGGCGGAGAAGAGGTCATCGTCATAGGAAAAGACGAGGCCGAGGTGCTGGAATTCCGGGCCGAGAAGGAGGCGAAGATCCTGGGGAAGAACGCGGCCGATAAGATGCCGAAGGGCGCGATCCTCGGCATGATCATGCGAGGAAGCCAGGCCATAATCCCCACCGCCGAGACCGAGGTCAAGGATGGGGACCGTGTCTTCATCTTGGCCCTGCCCCAGGTCCTCTCCAAGGTTAAGCCCCTATTCTCCGCCGAACGAGGCGGCTGACCTGCCGGCGAGGTAGCAAGCAGAGCCTCACCGGGCAGAACAGGCCTCATCTCTCCTCCTCTGCCTTTTTCCTTGCCGCCAACAGGTCCGATACAAAAGCCTCTTTGAGGTTTCGGTTCCGCAGGACGGCAGCGGGATGGAAGGTGACGAGAAAGATCTCCCTGAATACCTTGCCCCGAAGTTCCGTTACGCCCTCCATATCCAGGACGACTCTGGTTGCCGCGTTTCCCATGAGACAGACTACCTTCGGCTGAACCAGTTCGATCTGAGATTCGAGGTAGGGTCGGCACATCTCTACCTCATCCTTCTTCGGCCTTCTGTTTCCCGGAGGCCGACATTTGACCACGCTGGTTATGAAGACCTCAGACCTATCTATCCCCGCCTCATCCAGGCAGCGGTCGAGGACAGATCCCGCCCTCCCTACGAAAGGCCTTCCCGTAAGATCCTCGTCCCTTCCCGGCGCCTCGCCGACGAAGAAGATCTCGGCTCGGTCTGGCCCCTCGCCCGGGACGGCCTTCGTCCTTCCTTGGGCGAGAGGACAACGGGTGCAGGATCTTATCTCCTCAGCGAGAGAACTGAGCGATTCAGCGGTCTTTTGCAGCCCTTCCTTCCGTTCTGAACTCTGGTCTGATCTCATCCGACGGACCTCGCTGAACGAAACGTTCTTATTCATTTAAGCCAGAGACGCCCCACTAAGGTGGTACGAATGGTTGAATGGACAGGAAGCCTCAGAAAGTTCGACGACTTGTGGTACACCATCGAGAGGATCGTATATGGGAAGGGCCAGCTCAGCGGGTTCACTTCGGAGGATATATACAACGACCTTCGAGACAAGTCCTTCTTCAAGAGCGCCGAGGATCTCCACAAGTTCCTGATCGAGAACGACAAAAAGTATAGGGTCAGGGCACTGGAGACCGGTGGATGGGAGCGCTACTGGTAGGTCACTTCTCGCAGAAATATATATTTCCGTCGTCGGTGCCCAGCTGGGAGAACTTTCCCGTGGCCAGGATCTTGTAGCTGTACTTGAGGGGGGCTACCCTGGTCCCTGGCCCAACCACCGACTCCTGGGGAAGGATGACGTTCTCTCCCACTACCGGTATCTTGCCCGGCTTGCAGTGGGGCCGGTCCGCGTCGAGGACGCATTTCGTCCCGATGGTGGAGTGCCTCCCCACGATCGTTCTGTTCAAGAACGATCCCCTATTGATGTGGGCGAAACTCATGATCATGCTGTTTTTTATAACCGAATCCCTCTCGATCAGGCTGGTGTGACCGATGTGAGAGTTTTCGATGACGGCACCCTTCTCGATGTTGCAGTTTCTGCCTATGAAGACCTTCCCTCGAAGCTCGATATCTCCTGAGTCTAGGTACCTTCCGATTCTGTTGAGGGTCTTGGGGTTGACCCACTGGCCTGGGCGGTACTCGTTCCTGAAGGCGTAGTGCTCCACCTTCCCACCGAGAAAGTCCATCGCCGCCCGGAGGAGCCTTTCGGGAGTGCCTATGTCGATCCAGTAGCCCTCGACGGGATAGCCGTAGACGGGATATCCGTTCTCGGTGAGATAGGGGATCAGGTCGCCGCCTATGTCCCTTGCCGAGTCGCCCATCTCGGCGAGGACCTCCCGGACCTCGGGGGAGAATAAATAAAAGGCGGTGTTGATCATCCTGCTCGGCTCCTTTCCTGGAGCTGGTTTCTCGACGAAGCCGTTGATACGATTTTCTCCGTTGATCTCGGCGACCCCGTACTGGGATATGTCCTCTCCTGCCCCCAGCTCCTTCAGGGCAACGGTGAGGATCGCTCGCTTCTTCCTATGAAAATCGATGAAGTTTTTGAGGTTGATGTCTATGACATTGTCTCCCGAGACGACGAGCATGTCCTCTTTGATATCGAAGTAGCTGGCGCAGTATCTCAGAGAGTCGGCGCTTCCCTTGTCGTCGTACTGGGGCTGGTAGGCGAACTCCTCGATATCGTTCAGCCCCAGCCTCTTGAAGAAGCCCTCTCCAGCCTTGAAGTAGTTGTTCAGGGGGAGAGTGTTCTCCGCCCCCTTGCTCCCCAGGACGAAACGCCTGCATCCCTGGGTCGCCAGGACCCTGAACAATGTCGCGATTATGGCGGTGTCGCAGAGGTCTACCAGGGGCTTGGGCTGGTCGAGGGTCAGAGGATAAAGCCTTGTACCCCCGCCGCCAACGGTGGCGATTACTGGTGGAAACATCTCCATATCATCTCCCCCTAATCGGCGTCAGTAACCGCGCCTGATCTTGAGGAGTATCCGGGTTACCATGAAGACGATCAGGAATATTATGATGTAGAATATTATCTCCTGGGTTGTCATGTTCTCGTCTGGGATGTTGAAGTTTATATTTTTGATGGGTGGGTGGCGCCAAAAGTAGAAGGCGAACTTCGGATCAGAGGGTTAATTATAGGAAAAAGGGGAGGATAAGGGGGATCGAGATTCAACTGAGGGATGAATATTATGAGCGAGCGTAAAGATGCTATAGAGAGGGCGAAGGCCCACTTCGAGAAGCTGCTCATCGAGCAGATGGACCGGGTGAAGCAGATGAAGGCCGCTGAGGACTGGATCGATTACTCAAAGGTCGAGCCGATCGTCATCGGGGTGGTGGGAGGCGACGGGATCGGACCCTACATCAGCGCCGAGGCCAGCAGGGTTCTCCGGCACATGCTGAAAGACGAGGTCGAGTCTGGCAAAGTCGAGATCATAAACGTTGAGGGGCTCTCCATCGAGGAGAGGGCGAAGGCGATGAAGGCGCTCCCCGACGGGGTCATCGACGAGCTGAAGAAGTGTCACGCCATCCTCAAGGGGCCATTGACGAC
>JAFGMR010000043.1 GCA_016927425.1 Methanotrichaceae archaeon
AGGAGGAGACCGAGGAGCTCAAGGCTGAGCTGAAGAAGCACGTGCGCAACGTCCTCGGGCCCGTGGCATATCCTGAGACCGTCATCTTCGTCAAGGACGTGCCCAAGACCAGGTCCGGCAAGATCATGCGCCGCGTGGTCAAGGCCAAGGCGCTCGGCAATCCGACCGGCGACCTCTCTGCCCTCGCCAACCCCGAGGCAGTCGACGCCATTCCGCTCATCAAGTGAGCGGATACATCTATTTTTTATTTTTATTCACATATTCTTACATTTTTCACTAAATTAAAATGTATACTTTTATAATTTTAAAAACATTCTATCATGTGGATATTCGGGCCCCTCTTTGATGTGTATAATATTGACTATTTATCCTTGTATTATGCAAAATGTTCTTAAACAAAGCGTCTTTCAAATCCAAATAATCGATAATTACTAGCATCGATCGTTACTATTTTTATCTCGATAGCTTTATAAATGATCAAGTAGGTCCCTCCCCAGTGTTTCCTGAACCTCCCTGTGATCGAGGGGTGTCAATCGGGCGATTTAAGCTAGAAGAGGTGGAAAGTCCGACCGCCTCTGAGGGAGAGTGGGAACGCTGTATCTATATTCGATAGGAGGTAATAAATTGGCTGAGACTGCAAAGACTGCTGTTCTGCAGGAAGAGACCAGGATATTCAATACCCCTCAGTGGATTATAGAGCATTCCAACTCCTTCCAGTGGATGAAGAAGAAGGGCTTCAAGACTGAGATGGAGATGCGTGCTTGGTGTTCCGAGAACTACGTGGACTTCTGGGATGAGATGGCTCAGAGCTATGCGGATTGGTACAAGCCCTATGATCAGATCCTCGACGATTCCAAGAATCCCTACTTCAAGTGGTTCTTGGGCGGGAAGATCAACGTGGCCTACAACGCAGTGGATCGGCATGCCAAGTCCTGGAGGAAGAACAAGGTTGCCTACTACTTCGAGGGCGAGCCCGTCGGCGACAAGAAGGCTATCACCTACTACGAGCTCTACAGGGCAGTCAACAAGATGGCAAACGGCCTGAAGAGCCTTGGCGTGGAGAAGGGCGACAGGGTCAGCGTCTATCTCCCCATGATCCCCGAGCTGCCCATCACCATGCTTGCCTGCGCCAAGATCGGCGCCATCCACAGCGTGGTATTCTCCGGCTTCTCCGCCGGTGGTCTCAACAGCAGGGTCACAGATGCCGAGTCCAAGGTAGTCGTCACATCCGACGGCTTCTACAGGCGCGGAAAGCCGCTGCCCCTGAAGCCCAACGTGGACACAGCTGTCCAGGACGCTCCCTCCGTCAAGAACGTGGTCGTCGTAAAGAGGACTGGTGTTGCGACCGACATGGTCGAGGGCCGGGACATCTGGTACCAAGACCTCGTGGCAGCCCAGAGCGACGAGTGCGTCACCGAGGAGCTGGACCCGGAGGACCGCCTCTTCATTCTGTACACATCCGGCACAACCGGCAAGCCCAAGGGTATCGAGCACGCTCACGGCGGATACAGCGTGGCCCCTGCCTATACCACTGCCTGGGCACTCGATGTTCAAGAGGATGACGTCTTCTGGTGCACGGCCGACGCGGGCTGGATCACCGGTCACAGCTACGTCATATATGGTCCCCTCTGTCTGGGTGCAACGAGCATCCTCTACGAGGGATCGCCCGACTTCCCCAACCTGGGCCGCTGGTGGTCCATTATTGAGGAGTACGGCGTAAGCGTCTTCTACACCGCTCCGACCGCTATCAGGATGTTCATGAAGGCCGGCGACCAGTGGCCTGCTAAGTACAACCTGAAGTGCGTGAGGATCCTGGCATCTGTCGGCGAGCCTCTCAACCCCGAGGCATACATGTGGTTCAGGAAGAACATCGGCGCGGACCAGGCACCCATCATCGACACCTGGTGGCAGACCGAGACCGGATGCCACGTCATTGCCCCCCTGCCCATGACTCCGGAGAAACCCGGATCTGTTGCCTTCCCGCTGCCCGGATTCAACACCGACATCTTCGACGAGGAGGCGAACTCGGTGCCCCTTGGCTATGGTGGAAACATCGTCCAGAAGACCCCCTGGCCGTCCATGCTCCGGGCCTTCTACAAGGATGAGATCCGCTACAAGAAGGAGTACTGGGAGATGTACTGGGACGTCAAGCCCGGCACATACCTCGCAGGCGACAAGGCAACCAGGGACAAGGATGGCTACTGGTGGATACAGGGCCGCATCGACGATGTCCTGAAGGTTGCAGGACACAGGATCTCCAACGCCGAGGTCGAGTCCGCTGCAGTCTCGCATCCCAAGGTGGCCGAGGCCGCGGTCATCGGCAAGCCCGATGAGGTCAAGGGCGAGACCATCGTTGCCTTCGTAATCGTCAAGGAGGGCGTCGAGGAGACCGAGGATCTGAAGAAGGAGGTCGCAAAGCACGTCAGGACCGTCCTTGGGCCGGTTGCCTACCCCGAGTCAGTCTACTTCGTAAAGGACGTTCCAAAGACCAGGTCCGGCAAGATCATGCGCCGCGTGGTCAAGGCCAAGGCCCTGGGCAAGCCCGTGGGAGATACATCCGCGCTTGCCAACCCCGAGTCCGTGGAGATGATCCCGCTCATCGGTTAGTGAGCGGCTCATCCAATCTTCCTATTTTTTTAGGGCTATTCTTTGCTCATAGCTATCCTGGTGGCTACTTGCGGCGAGTTGTTGAACGCAAGCGCAAAATTTATGTTTTTATTCCATATATTCTCCATCGATTAGGCACAAGTGGGGGAAATGGGGTGATTGATGCTGATTATCGCTAATTATATATATGCCTAATTGCGCGCAAAAAGTGCGTTCTGAGACAGCCTTATAGCGATAAGGCCGCATCAACTCAATTCTGGTAGATTACCCGATTCGTATAAATCACATGTATCCAGGTCGATTATGGACAAGTGGCCACACATGGCACTTCATCGTGTGGTTTAAAAGGGGCGTCTATGTGCAATTCGCCGGTCAGAGGTCGTGGACCACCTTTATTCGCAGCTTGGAGAAGTCCTCTTTGATCTCGACTTGCAGCCCCATTCCCGAAAAGATCTCCTCCACCTCCATCTTGACGAACTTCTTGGCAGCTTCAGAGCTCAGGATCAGCGTGAACTCCGTCTTGGAGGCCTTGTTCATCTTGAATAGGTTGCAGGCCTCGAGCCTCTTTAATATGCTCTCCGCGTTCAAGAGTCGATGCTTGAACTGCTCGGCATGAGCCTGACAGACCTCCTTGTGAAGCTCCCAGAACTTATCCTTGTTCGGATGGCTTTCGACGAAGTTGAGAAATAGGATGAAGTGATCGATGTCCATTATGACGTGCTCGCTTGCAGAGAGCATCTCCGCATGGGTGTAAACCTTCTTATCCTCGATGAAGTCGAAGAGGTTTCTGTGTTTGTTATAGAACTTTAGGGCATCGCGCATCATCTCGCTCTGAGATATCCCCAGGTCGTCCTTCATCTTCCTGAATATATCGGCGGTCTCCTCGTCCAGCGCGATGGTGACCCTCTCTGGTGCTTTCATCTCTTTAACCTCTTACTCGTTATATTGGCCCTATCGTGATATCAGCCTTTCGACTCGATAAGAGCATACTTGGAATCGAGTTCACCAATCGCGAATAATGTCATTTCCTAGGGCTTGCATCGAAGCGCTAGCGAAGCGTTCTCCAGAAGAGCAGAAAGCAGTAAGCCCTCTTGCAGGCTTGCCCTGGACCGTAAATCTGCAACTCTCGTCTGAGGAGCATGTATGATGCTATTGATAGATAAGCGAATCCTAAGGTTTCGGAGATGAAGAACATCGGGTCTTGAAGCGCAGAGATGAGGGCTTGCAGGTAGCCGAGCACCCCGATGCTATCGACGACGGGAAATCCTCCCAAGAGCGGCCAGAGGAATATCTTCGGGGATCTCCAGATGGTGTCGAGGATCAGATGGCTCAGAACTCCGAAGAATATCGCCAGGATTAGGCGATTTTTGAGGCTGATCATAAGTATGAAGAGGAGGAGAAGGAAGAGAAAAGTGTGGGCATATATCCTTCCCATGGCCGGCGTTCCGTAAAGGATGTAGCCGAGCGGCTTGTCTATCAGGTCGGGGAGCATGGAGCCAATTGCCAGAGGGACTATGGGGAGTCTCAGGCCTACGGCTCTTCGCATCATCTCGGCGAAGGCCAGCGTCAGTCCAACATGGGCGAATAACAGCATGAGCTAGTGTATGCCGCCGTCACCGGGCCATCAGCAGATACTGGGTGAGGTCTGGCGGCAGCGAGAGCCTTTCCTGGGCCATGTCGACGATTAGCTTGGAGCTGAGGCCGGCCCTCCTCATGGACCTTATCTCCTCCAGCTTGATTCGATCCAGGGTATACCTGCCGTCCGAGTCGCATATGGCCATGACCTGGCCCTGGATCAGATATACGCCGTGCATCATAAGCATGGTTTTGGCCTCCTCATAGATGAGGGAGTAGATGACTGGTGGGGCCATCACGGTTTCAAGATCGGGGCAGGCCGCGATCATTGCGCAGATCTCCATCTGAGTAGGTGAAAATAGAAGTGCTAGATGCCGCTCGTTAGAGTCCAGACCTTGTATATCGCCCGCTCTGTGAAGGATCTTGATCCTCATAATATCTACGAAGTCGATCCATCAATTTAAATTTTTTGCTCAACTACCCATTCGATAGGCCACGTCTGGGGATACCGGCAGCTCATGGTCCATCGGACATGGGCAACCCATGGAATGGGGCCGCATCGTCATAAACGGTAATAAGTGCCCCGGCACTCTGGTAGCTCCTCTGGGAGAGAGCCGATTGCTGGATTACTTCGGATGCAGGCGTGCTCGTGCAAAGCCCGTTGTGGCCTGTCCTTGAAGCTGAAATGTCCTGACCATCTCGCCTGCAGCGGAAGCGCTCTCTGCAGTCGCCAGTATTTGGACCTTGCTCAGATTAAGGCGCTTCCCGCAGGGGCAGGTGCGAGTCTTGGCGCCTCTTGGAGCATACAGATGGCGGCCGCAGCCGGAACATCTGAATACCAGAAACATGATGCAAAATGGATTATGCCGGAGGGGCGAGGCCTACTCCGCGATCAGCACTGCGTTGATTATGCCTTCCTGGCTGGGCCGATTGGTCACCCGGGCATTTCCCAGCTCGGTCTTGATGATTGCCCCTCTGGTGACGATATTCCTTCTGATGTAGTGAAGATTGGCCTTATTATCTACAACGGTCTCGATCTTTGCCTTCCTTGCCCCCCCGGTCTTGGGATCTGAGACGCAGGCCACGTCGCCCCTAAGAAGGCGCGTCTTCTGATTGCCGCCCATCGTCTCCATCGTCTTCTTCCTTGTTGGGGCTATCGTCGTGTCGCCAGCCTCTCTTCCGATCTCGAACTTGCGCTTTCCCCGGCAGATGATGAGCCTTCCACCACTAACCTTTCGTGCAGATTTTCCTTGCCACCTCATACAATACCTCGGACCTTGCCTAGTTTTGGGACTCGATATTTAATCGTTTTGGTACGCCGCAGATCAGTCGAGCGATTTCTCCATATACGGATCCTGGAGATGATATCCCAGTCCCTCGTAGTAACCTCGAGCCCCTATGCCGCTCGTAACGAAAAGCCTCTCATACCCCGCATCCACGCAGATCTCCTCGGCTGCTAAAATAAGCCTCGCGCCGTAACCTCGATGTTGCCACCCTCCTCTCCGGCTCCCTATTGGGACGAGCGGCCCATAGACGTGCAGCTCCCTGATCCTCGCGACATCCCCCAGGCGCAGCCTGAGAAAGCCCACTAAGGATCCTTCTTCGTCCTCGAAGGATAGGAACTCCTCCTTTGCCCCGCAGGCCATATATGACCTCTCTTTAAACGCGAACTCTCCGGATGTGACCCCCCTAAGTCCTGCCTCCCGACATCGTATGCAACTGCAGCTGCCGCCCCTTCGCTTCAATAGATCTCCTGCCAGCTGGCGCAAGTTGCTCTTTTTAACGCCTGCAACGATCAGGCGGGCGGGGATATCCCTCTGCACCCTCTGCAGGCGGACGTAGGGGGGAAGGATCTCCTTTATTCGAGATATCAGCTCCGCCGCATCCTGGTCATCGAGTGGTTCATACTCCCCTTTGAGATATAGCCGATGTAGCTTCGTCCCAGCTAGGACGAGCGTGGGATAGATCTTAAGGTAGTCCGGCCGAAGATCAGGACTATCGAAGAGCTCCTTGAAGCATCTCAAGTCGTCCTCCCTGGACGATCCGGGAAGGCCGGGCATCATATGGAATCCCACCTTGAGCCCTGCATTGCGAAGGCGGCGGTTGGCTTCGATGGAGTCAGCAACGGCGTGGCCTCGCCTCATCCTTTCCAGGATCTCGTCGCTTACGCTCTGGACGCCAAGCTCCACCTTAGTTCCCCCGAGGCTGAGCATGGAATGGATCTCGCGAGGTCCGCAGCAGTCGGGCCTCGTCTCGAATGTGGTTCCAATGTTTCGAACCCTGGCATTGCTATTGGCCCTGGCTATGGCGGAAAACGACATCCATTGGCTTGCCGGTCCGGGGTGATCGTTCATGGCCTGTAGGGCGCGCTTTACGAACCAATGTCGATAGCCGTGCGGCCTTGCGGAGAATGTCCCTCCCATGACGATCAGCTCCGCCTTGTCGACGCAGTGTCCTATCTCCTCCAGCTGAGCGAGCCTCGCCCTGACCTGATCGTATGGATCCCAGCGGTGTTGGAAGCCCCGCATTGCTGCAGGTTCCCTTCCGGTGTAGCTCTGGGGAGTGTTTTCACACACACCACCGGGACATGGAACGCATACTCCATGGGGGCACGGGGCAGGCGAAGTCATGGCAGCGATCACGGCGACGCCCGAGAGGGTGCGCGTGGGCTTTCGAACGAGCAGATGGAGACGCTCGCGCTCTTCCATTGTGGCACATCCGAGGATTGTCGCATTGCCGGGCAGTCCATCGAGGCACAGGAAGGATGCCGCCTCTCTCTTCCTAGTTTCCAGCTGCGCTTCCGTCTCGATTCTCCCAGCCAGGATGGAGTCGACTATCGCCCTCAGGACTCCCTTCACCCCATCTCTCTTCACTCCATCTCCCAGCGCACCAGCTCCTCCATGCTCCGGCGAGGCGGCGCCGGGGGGCTTTCGAGAGGCCAACCCAGTGAGATGATGCCGACAGGGACGAGATCCTCGGAGTACCCCAAGAGATCCTTGACCATTTGATCGTCGAAGGCGCCGTTCCAGCAGGCGCCGAGGCCAGCGTCGAAGGCTGCGAGGAGGAGGCATGTAATCGCCGAGGACGCATCCAGTATGGCGTAGAGGTAGCCCCTGTCGCCGTACCTCGTGCGGGATCGATCGAAGTCTGCCAGGATAACAATCAGTATGGGCGCCTCTTCCACCTGCTCCTGTCCATAGGCCGCGAGAGCCAAGGCCTTCCTGAGGTCTGGCCGGCCGACAACGATGTACTTCCTAGCTCGAAGGTTCCCCGCAGAGGGCGCGGACTCCGCCGACCTCAAGAGCTCGATCACGAGGCTTTCAGGGACGGGCCGGCGGTCGTACCTCCGGACAGACCTTCGCCCCTCCAGGGCATCCATGAGCTTCATCGCCAGTTCTAACTGCACCAAAGGATAAGAATATGATGATGACCGATGAGGCGCTATCGACCCGGCAGCGCAAGCCTCCGGATTGGATCGCGTCTGCCCATCTCCCTCAGGCATATCTCATCGTCGGAGATGATGATGTAGGTGTTTGGCGTCTCCAGCCTGCGGCCATTGCTCCTCGCAAAGCAGCCCGCGTTCATCGCAAGCGGCCCGTCGCAGCTTCCATACGCACCTGCCCTATGCGTATCGCCATAGACGAAGAGGTCGACCGGGGAGAGCCCTCTATCCTTTATGAAACGGTCGATCGACCGATACTGCCGCTTCACAGGGTCCCTCACAAGCCCGGGGCCCATCCGGTCGAACAGACGGGATGCCTTCCAAAGCCCCTCCTCCAGGCCGACCAGCCTGCCGAAGAGGCTCGAGCGGTATATGCCCTCATAGGTGTAGGCCATCATCATCTCCAGGTCGGCCGGGGTCATCTCTTTTCCGCGGAGCTTCCTCATCCCCTTGATCAGGCTCAAGGATCGGGCCTGGATGCCGTCTAGATGGTGGCCATGGGTGAAGAGATATCTGCGGCCTTTTCGGCGCAGGGCGTATGTTGGGTAGTGCATATTCATCATGAGGCCGTTTATCGACTGGCTCCAGCTGAGGTTGGGCGTATAGACCGAGAAAAGGTCCCCTCGGGCGATTCTCTCCATAAGCTCGCTCTCCCTCGTCATGATCGTCAGATGGTGATCGTGGTTGCCGATCACATAGCTTATCCTCAGCTGGAGCTCGGAGAGCTTCTGGAAGAAGTATCTCGATGCCCTGACCGCCGACTCCGGGCGGGAACGCCAGAGGTCGAGGATGTCGCCGAGAAGCACAATCTCCTCACAGCCATCTCCATACCTCCACATCTCCCAGATCAGAAAGTCCACCCTCTTGTCTTGTCTCAGGGTAGACGAGCTCAGGCCGAAATGGGTGTCTGATATCGCAATTATCGACAATATGCCCTGCCTCCATTGCTGCGCCTCCTTATTAGCTCATACTCTTTATAAATACTTTCCAAGATTTCAACTTCGCCGGGCGTCCGCGGCAAGCGATCGTTTTCGTCAAGAGGGCGTCCGATGCTAGAAGGCAGGGGGGGCGGGAGGGGCTGGAAAGCTATGGACCGCTTGACCTATCTCCGATCGGGAGAGATCGCCGATGCTTGCCGAGATCGCCGACGAGGCATAAAGATAACCGCTCAATTGCTTGAAGGCAGCCGATCCCTCACTTTGGACCTATAGTCAATTGCAGCATGATTAAATCCCCATGAAATGGCATATGCACGCTCATAAAAACCGCAAAATAACGCAAATTATAGGATAATATTAGCGTTCATTCGGGTTCATTCGTGGTTGAAATAGGGAGTGATCGTGCTCTTTCCCTATCGTGAGGATGGTTGAGATGCTGGGTAAAGGAGATCACCATTATGAGGCATTGCGGTCTTGCTGAAGATTGGCCAGATGGGCAATTTACCTCAACCAATTGAGCATCTTCGCATAAAGGCCAAAGGAGGCCCAATGCCGCCGGATCTCTTCGCCTGCTCCAAGTGCTTGCGACCCGGCCTCTACAGCCCGGCCTCTACAGCCCGGCCTTTGCAGCCGGGGTTTCTCGCCCAGCCCTTCGGCCTGGGCTGAGCACAAGGCAAAAATATATGACCCTATTGCCTCCAACTCAAGGAAGTTTCCCATGATAGATATCGCAGTTCCTAAGGGCAGCCTGTTGAACCAGACCTTGCACCTGTTCGAGCAGGCGGGTTTGGAGATAAGGAGGACGGAGAGGGAGTACAACGCAAGGATTAACGACCCTCGAATCGGCAAGATAAAGATTCTGCGCCCCCAGGAGATCCCTGGCTACGTGGCAAAGGGCTACTTCGACCTGGGGATATCCGGCACTGACTGGATCAAGGAGTCAGGATCGGATGTGGTTACGGTAACTGAGCTCAACTACGGCAAGCAGGGGCCGGGGAAGGTAAAGGTCGTCGTAGCGGTCCCCGAGGGGCTCGATATATCGAGCGCCAAGGAGATCCTTCCCGGGAGCCGGATCTCCACCGAGTACCCAAGCCTCACTCGCGAGTTCTTCGATGGGCTCGGCATTCCAGTTGAGATCCAGTTCTCCTATGGGGCAACGGAGGCGAAGGTACCAGAGCTCACAGACGTCGTCGTGGATCTGACGGAGACCGGGTCGACGCTCGTAAAGAACGGCCTGAAGATCATCGACGTCATACTGGAGTCCACTTCAGAGCTGATCGCAAACAAGGAGAGCTGGGCTGATCCTGTCAAACGCGAGGAGATACTGGCCCTAGAGACCCTCATCTCGGGCGTGATCAGGGCGCGGGGGCGCGTCCTTCTGGATATGAACGTCCCCGAGGGCAGGATCGACGAGGTGGTCTCCGTCCTTCCCAGCATGAAGAATCCCACGATCTCCAAGCTCTACAACTCAGGATTCTATGCTGTGGAGAGCGTGGTCGATAGGTCCCAGGTGAACCTGCTAATTCCGCTTCTCAAGAAGGCCGGGGCTCAGGATATATTGGAGCTCGAGATATCGAAGATAATTCCATGAGCGACAAAAATATGTTTTAGCGGGCGTGGGGGGATTCGAACCCCCGACTTACAGCTTAGGAGGCTGCCGCCATGTCCTGTCCAGCTGTCTGGCCTTGACCAGACCGCTTCTAGGGAACTAGGCCGAAACCAGGTTCCTGGCTAGGCCACACGCCCTCGCCGTTCACCTATAGCGATCTCATATATCAACCTTCCCGATGACCCAATCGAATTATCTTATCAAAGCTCCGCTCAGGACGACCACGAACAGGCCGAGCAGGAACCATCCGAGGAGCCCCTGCACCATAGCGACGTGCCTGTAGAGGTCGACTGGATAGAGCTTCGGCGGCGACTGGGCGGTGAACGTCATGGCGGAAAAGTGCATCGCGTCGCCGAGGGAGATCCGCGGCTCTGCCGCCTCTTCCTCTCCAAAGCGCCTCTTTCTGATGCCGTTTCCTCCCCAGTAGGCAAAGCCGAAGAGGATTATCAGTATGACCGACCAGATTATGGTGTAGCTCGGACGCACGCCGTAGCCGCATGACTGCCAGGCGATGAGGTCGTTCAGCTTTGCGAAGCTCAGTTCCTCCTGGGCCTGGCTCAGTCGACGATAGCGATAGTAACAGTCGTTTGCATCGGTCCTCCACTCGAGGTTTCGATAGTTCTTCACGAGTGCGAGGTAGGCTGCGGGATCGTAGACCAGGCGGTCCTTTATCGCATTCCATCTGGCCATGAGGCGGGTGAAGTCGGCGTCCTTCAACGTGATCGTGGCCTTAGGACCGAACGTTGCGCCATCGAGCTGCATCGAGTAGATGCGGGCGCTCTCCAGGACCAGCTGGCCGTCGAAGCTGGAGTCCAGAAAACGGGCGTTGTCCGCGAACTTGGTCACCGCGAAGATGGCCAGGCCTTCAAAACGGGATGCTGTGAAGTCGGAGAAGCCCTCGAAGTTGGCAAGGCCGAAATAGGCGTCCTTCCCAAAGCGGGCCTCGCGAAAGACGACGTTTCCTGCAAAATGCGTTCCAACGAACGTGGCATTTCCAACGAACGTGGCATTGCCGAAGTTCGCCGTTCCAAGTAACTCTGCGTTGAGGAAGTCAGCCTCCCCGCCCAGGTGGGCGTTCCAGAACGAGGCGAGGCTCGAAAACTGGGCTAGCTGGAAGTCGCCATCCCCCTCTATACGGCTCTGCAGGAATATGGCGTCGCCATTGAACTGGGCGTTCGGGAATGCTGCCTCCCCGTCGAAGATGCATTGGGCGAAGATGGCCAGCTTGGCGAACTGGGAGTAGCCGAAGGAAGCGCCCTCGCGAAAGTGGGCGGAGATGAAGGTTGCAAGCCCATCGAACCTCGTCACCCGAAAGTCGGCAGGCCTTGCGAAGTCGGTTGCTGCGAAGTTTGCATCTCCCTCGAACTGTGCCTCGGCGAAGCTGGCATTTCCGAGGAATGTGCATCCGCTCAGGTTGACGCCCTTGTTGAACGTGGACTTGTCGAAGGTGATATCGTCTCGAAAGGTCGAGTTGGTGATCTTCACGGTTTGGGCAATCGGCCTATCAAGGTCGCTTATATCGAGGTCTCCGACTACAAGGGCATTTTTGTACTCCACAGCCTGGTTGGCCATCATCCTGTCGATGATCTCGCTTGCATGAACGGGGGTCAGGGAGGGGATCTCCACAACGGCTGGCCCCTCCGCCCCGAGGCATGCCTGGGCGGCGAGAACGAGGGCGATCGAGAGGAGAAGGATCCTGAGCATCAATCGACTCCTTGGGGGATCTTGGATTTATCGGTTTTCGTCACCGATGGCGATCAGCCATGATGGATCATTGGAAAGGCTGATCTATATTGCCACTTCGGACCTCGCTCTTCAATCGTACCCCTTAATGCCCTCACTTATATTTGACTAACAAGTCCTTCAACGTGTAGATGTCCGCCTCTCCTTATTTGAAACTCGACCAGAGACGCATCAGCCAGCCCGGGGCGCCACTCGGAAGTTCGGGAGTGGCCTGGGCCGGGTCGAGCGGTGCTGATGCAAGATGATGCATGGAGGCTCATCCCGATACTTTTATAGCGATGCCTCTCCCTCTGAGCACGGTGATCTCTTGGGCAGGGTCTCTTCCAATCTCGTAAACAACAGGCATCTCTTCTCGAACTACTACCTGGAGAACCAGATCGAGGCCCTCCCGGAGTGGATCGGGGACGAGCATCTGGCCGCCTTTCGAGCGATCGAGGCGATCTACGAGAGGGAGAGGCCCTACCTGGACAACCTGAACGAGTCCCAGCTCGAGGAGCGGTTCTTCAGGGAGATCTTCAGGCCACTTCTTCCCCACTATGAGGTCCAGGGGATCACGCTGGATTTTGAGACTAGAAAACACCTCATATCCAATAGTAAAGAGACCGTTCCAGAAAAATTATAAATCAGTATGCAATATGACTTTTCATGATAATAGAATGCTTCAAGTCACTAAATAGCAATGTTTGGGGGGCGAGTAAGTGGATTTATCATTAGATGCTATTTGTATTAAAGTTATATATGATCTTGTAATATCTTATATAGTAAATGGAATAAGAGATGCCAGTTTCAGTGACTTCAACAAAATATTCAACAATACTTTAAACAATATTTCTCATAAATATACTATTTCAAAATTGGATCTAGAGTCTTTCTTTAAATCGAAGGAAATTTATGAGTATTTAGAACAGCACTTAGATGATATGGATATTAATTACGAATCTATGGCAAAAATATTACTTGAATATTGTATAGTAGATATTGATAAGAATAATCCTACAACTATAATTCAAGATATTTTCACTACATTTCAAGTTAAATTGCTAGAAAATCCAGAATTAAAAAATGCGCTAAACGTAAAATATTTCACTGTATTAAAACAAAGCACGAAAGAAATTAAAAAAAATACAGAGTTAATTCTAGAAAAGCAGGGAAATTTAGAAGAATTTTTGTTGCAATTGAGTTGTTCTGGAAAGACTTTGAAGAGAGAAGACTTCCAAAATAACGTCGAATTCTTTGAAGAAATACGCAAAGTACTCAATGAAGATCCACTTTACTTTCATAAAATATATATAATGGATTCAAAAATAGAATATTCATTAATTCCTAGGAGCAAAGAGGCTCAAAAGCTTGAACCGATTCATGGGTCATTTACAATTGCATTAGAACAAAACGATGGAAGAATCATTGCCTTAAAAGATGCGGCTGAAAATGCAGTTAAAGATGATAAGCCAATAGTTTTTGTGGGCGATGAAATTAAAGAAGTGCGTATATATAAAGGACGAAAATTTATACTTTCCGATGGTCAAAAAATTGATAGGATTGAACTTAAACCTATACCTTTTGAATTGCCTGTAAAAATATTTGTGCCAAATTGTGATATTGAATATGATATCGTGCTGAGAGTAGCTGAGAGGACTCTCGAATCAATAATTGTTTCTAACTTTTTCAGTGAGTTTCCAATTAAATTCAAATTCCAATTTTATTTTGACGAAGAAATAACATTCAAGAAATCTGGAACTTTCAACTTCGAATGTAAATTTAGTAACCTAGACGTAACTGAAGCATATAAATTTGAAAAATTTTTACGTGAGGCTGCCAATCAGGCCGTTATAGGTCTAAAAAACTCAGATAATGGATCTATAATTTTTATTGCGTATACAAAAACTAATATATTTACTTCTATCCCTGAAGGTGGATTAGATTTATTAAAAAAATTATCATTTATCCAAGAAATAACTGGAAAGAGAATTTCTTTGCCATTACAAATGACAGCAGAAGATATAAATTCGATTGAAGATGGTTATACATTTTTAAAAGATAGGGTAATGCGTAAAAGTTTTAATAATATTGTGTTTACTATTGATAAATCTTCTCTCATCTCAATTATGCCTAAAATTGTGAATATTGATGGTGTGTTTGAGAATATCTCTTGCAGGCAAAAAGAATATATCATAATATTATGTAATAATAAAATCTCATTAGGTCCTATAGAAATGAAATGTCCTCCGATGAGGTTGGAAAAATCAATTGAAGAACTAACAAAAGAATTAGAAACATCAAATGAGGAATCTATTAATCTGGTTATGAATCCAATTAATGACGATTCTATACTTGTAATCCCAACAGAATGGATTGATTAAGATCTCTACAACAAATCGGCAGTCTACCTAACGCAAGTTTTTATACATAAAAAGCCAATATCTGGAGAAGCTCTTTATCTTAGAACGTGATACCCCGCAGCTTGCTGCGGCTGGGAAAAGGGCATATGTCCGACTTAACGACTGAAACGCAATCTGCTAGGCATACTGATGCGGCGGCGCCTCGCATGCCCCGCAGCTTGCTGCGGGGTGCGCCGCCGCCGTTTGACTCGCCGCATCTCCTTCACCCCCCCGATGACGAGCGAGCCCGCCTGGTATTGGAGCTGAAGGACCTCTACGCCGCCCATGAGTTCGAGTAGATCCTCCAGCGCGTGGATGGCTGCCTCCCGAAGGATGCCGAGGGCGATGTTCCTCCCGGGGAAGGACGATGTCGTCCACGACCTCCTCGCATTCCTCGCAGAGGAGATGACGGAGATGAACAGGCGAAAGCAGGATGAGATCAAGGGCTTCCTCCGATAGCTCGAGACCGGAGCCCGCGTGGAGGAGCTCTCGAACAAGACGAAGGTGAAGGCGTACTACGATGGCGATGCAAAGGCCCTTGTCGAGATCCTGAAGAAGAACAAGCGGCGGCTTTCGGAGGAACATGCTCAATACGTTGATGTAAATTGCCATCTTGGCTGATGTTCATCGGAACTACAATGCCTCTTGATAGTGGTTACTTTTAAT
>JAFGMR010000001.1 GCA_016927425.1 Methanotrichaceae archaeon
CACCATTGCAGGCCAGATCTGGACAAAATGGGAGCAGTATTCGTGTACGGCGGGGGCAACCAAGCACATTCAGAAGAGAAACTGCTATACTGTAAACTGGTGCAGGGTGACCGGGCAGCTCGAGACGTCAAATCTGAGGACCGAGGTCCTTGACACCTGGATCGAGCCTGGAGACACCTATTGCACCCTGACTGGCAGAACTGTTATCAAGAAGGGAGAGAATCCACCAGACTGGTAGCCGGGTTGCGCCTCTCAATCCCCTTTTATTTTATCTTCTATTAATTTGCATCTCTTGTCTTTGGCCGTATATAATATTCAAGATCCTCCTTAAATAGCATGCTATGTATTCCGAGGTGATGAATATTGGAATTAAGGTGAAAAGGGGGCGGATGGCCGCCTTGGTCTTGATGAGCGGCCTCCTCTTGGCGGTGAGCGGCCTTGCTCAGACCTGAGAGCATGCGAGAAGAGCTATATCGAGTCCAAGATCCAAACGACCACTGAGACTTATTGGGACCAGACTCAGATGTCCACCATTGCAGGCCAGATCTGGACAAAATGGGAACAGTATGTGTGCACGGCGGGGGCGACCAAGCACATTCAGAAGAGAAACTGCTATGCTGTAAACTGGTGCAAGGTGACCGGGCAGCTCGCGACGTCAGATCTGAGGACCGAGGTTCTCGATACTTTGATCGAGCCAGGGGACACATACTGCTCTGCGACTGGCAGGACTGTTTTCAAGAAGGGCGAGGAACCTCCGGCCTGGATAGAATGGTTGCCTTATCTCTAATCCCGTTATCTTTTATCAATAATCTTTTATCTGATCCATGCCCTATATCCATCTGCCCCCTTTGGGCAGGAGGATATTTGATGACCGATAACGCTAGAGGGCTTCTAGCTTTGGGCTTGTGCCTTGCGATGATGGTCGCAAATGCAGAGACCCTCACCGGCCATATCGGACCGGGTGTGAACCTCACGAAGAATCTGAGCGTGGGTCAGGTCGAGAACGCCGTCTTCATGCTCTACTGGAACGGTCCGGAGAGCA
This sequence comes from Methanotrichaceae archaeon, assembly GCA_016927425.1. Taxonomy (GTDB): domain Archaea; phylum Halobacteriota; class Methanosarcinia; order Methanotrichales; family Methanotrichaceae; genus JAFGMR01. The sequence goes on from JAFGMR010000001.1 coordinate 1,043, forward strand.
ATCTTGACCTTACTCTGATCTCACCCACTCTGGAGAGGTTCGACCACGCGAAGGCCATGGCGGATCCAGCAATCGAGTTCGCCGAGAATCCGGAGTTTGAATATTACGCCATCGACAACCCCCAGCCAGGGGTATGGATTGCGGAGATAAGGTCTGTCGCGACGGCTGGAGTGGACTATAACCTGGTCCTGGAGACCGAGGGGGCGAGCTCCCCCGGCTCCTCCACCCGGCCGGAGATCGGGCTTATCCAGCCTGGTGAAGACGAGATCAAGATCGAATTATCCTCTCCAAAGGTCGGCTACGGTTTAAATGATAGCATTAAGATAATTGCAAGGCTTGCTCAAGAGGGCGAGCCGCTTCTCGGAGCCCTTGTCAAAGCAAGAGTCTTTCGACCAGATGGCGAAGAGGATACGTTGTTGATGACCGACGACGGCATCAAGGAGGACGAACTTGCGAGGGATGGCAACTACACGGCGATATACGAGGCCCGAGTCGAGGGCTACTACTTCATCATGGCCCAGGCTTCGGGAGCGACGCTCGAAGGAGAGGGCTTTAGGGCCGACTCCAGAGGCGGCCTTACGGTTTCCGCAGGGATTGCGGCAGCGGAGATCGAAGGCGTCATGGGCGACCGGGCAGTTGACGTCGATGGCGACGGTCTCTTCGATCATCTGGACGTGGAGGTCTCCGTTGTCGTAAACGAGCCAGGGGAGTACAGCCTGCAGGGTTGGCTCTACGATTCGGTCGGAAGAGATCTGGGGTGGACGATCGACCACGGCTCCTTCCAGCCTGGCAATTACACCATGCGCCTCGACTTCGATGGCCGCGCGATACGTGAATCGGGAAGCGATGGCCCTTACACCCTAGACAACATAAGCCTCACCGGAAAGAACTGGACGCCGCTGGAGGGGGAGCGGGCCTATGTCACCTCTCCTTACAGGGCAGATGAGTTCGTGAATGCCACCCCCACAACGACGACCTCGCCTGCGATAGAATCCCCCAACCAGATGGTCACGATCTCCGGGATCGGCGAGGGGGAGTTTGATGTGACCATCGCCACATCGAAGACTCTCCCCGTCGCCGAGGGACGATACCGTTACGACCTGGGGGGAGTGATGATGCCTGACCGGCCTAACAACTTCACCGTCGTTGCAGACGGTGTCTTGAACCTGAATATCGGCTTGAAGAAGCTCCAGGGAGAGCGAACCCGCATCTGGGTCACGGAGACCATAGCGGCGGATGATGACGGAAGGGCAGTTGCACAGAGCCCGTGGGTCTCCCCAGGCCTCTATGACGTCAGGATCTTCGGCGATGCAGCGCCTTCGGCCACCCAGGTGGTGCTCGATGTCTCCCTTCAAAAGCCCATACGGTCGAAGAACGGAAGCTTCCTGATGAGCTTCTCGACCGAGGGCCTGCCTCCGGGCCAGTACAACATAACAACGAGTGCAAGGAACGGGACCTTCTGCTTCGATCGCCTGGACCTCCTATCGCTGCCGGTGACCCCCTGATCCGGCGCTCCATATCCCTAATCGTTCTCAAGCATCCTCATATGAACCCAGGAGAGGACCCATCTGAAGTCAGTATCTTCAGGACGATGAAGGCGAGCAGGAGGAGCCAGAGCATGAAGGCGACGAATATCGTAAGCCTCGCCCTCTTCGCCTCCCACCAGTTGCCAGGGAGTATCTCCTGGGCGAGGAATGTCGCAACGCCTGCCAGGTTTACGCATACCAGGTTCACCAGGAAGAGTTCCAGGGCACCAGATGCCAACCCCAGCTGGCCTGAGCCGAGGAGAAGGCCGAACGTCACGAGCGGCGGCAGAAGGGCGACTGCCACCATCACGCCTATGAGGGTTGCGGAGAGTCCCGTTGTGAAGGCGAGCGATCCTGCGCATCCCGATGCTAGCGCTAATGCGACCTCGACGAGGCCCACCCTCGTCCGGGAGGCGATCTCGGGGATGGATGGATCCACGGCGAGGAAGTAGCCCAGGCCGGTGGAGAGTAGGACTGCGAGGATTATTCCCGCCAGGTTGGTGCGAAGGGCATCTCGGACGAGGGTCAGGTCCCCTAGCGTCGTTCCTAAGGCGAGGGCGACGTTCGGTCCGAGCAGGGGCGCGATCACCATTGCCCCTATGATCACAGCGACGTTGTCGTTTAGAATGCCGATTGCGGCCACGATCGAGGAGAGGACGACCATTAAAAGGAATACATTGGTCAGCTTTGTGCTTCTCTCGATCTCAAAGCGTAGCTCCTCACGGCTCCTCCTCTCCCTGGGCTTGGTGACCTCCTCAACCTCTCCCACCCCTTCTCTCTCCTCCAGGTGGGGTTGGTTTTTGTGGTTAGAGCCAGGCCGGGGCACCGTGGCCTCGACTGGAAGGAGGCTTAGACGGAATCCCTCGACGTGAGAGAAGCGCTTCTCCAGAAGGTCCATCAGGCCCTCGGTCTCCTCCGTCGAAAGGATGGCCTTCAATAGGATGAAGTCCTGAGAGAAGCGCTTCTGCCACTTCCCCTCAACCGGTAACTCCCATACGCCCACTATGGGCTGTATCCAAATACCGATGACTTTTAGATGGTCGCTTCGGAGCAGCTCCTCGACCGCGAGCTGCTCTCGAGCCGGGATGACCATCTCAACTAGCCTAAGAGGCATAATACGATCCCTGGAGAGGGATTTTCAGAGCGACTTGGGGCAGAACCACCAATCGAAGCACTTGCTGTCCTTCTTTCTCTCTCGGGCCGTCTTCTCGTCAGAGGCAGGCGGTATAATGACGTTTCCTCCTATGAGCTCGTTATTGGGCCAGTTGGCAGGGGTTGCCACGCGGTTCTTGTCCGCTACCTGAAGGGCTTCGACCACTCGTAAGATCTCGTCCATGTTGCGGCCGACCTCCTGGGGATAGTAGAGGATCAGACGAACCGTCCCCTCGGGATCGACTACGAATACGGCCCGAACCGTGTTAGTCCCCTTTCCTGGATGGATCATGCCCAGGCGAGACCCCACAAGCCCCTGGTCGTCTGCGATGATGGGGAACTTAATATCGACCTTAAGGTTATCCCTGATCCACTCAGTCCACTTCAGGTGGGAGAACACCTGGTCGATCGAGAGGCCTATCAGATCGCAGTTGAGCTTCTCGAACTGCTCTCGCCTCTTCTCGAAGGCCACGAACTCCGTGGTGCAGACCGGGGTGAAGTCGCCAGGGTGGCTGAATAGGACGAACCATCTCCCGGAAAAGTCGTCCGGCAGCTTCATCATGCCATGGGTCGTCTTTACCTCCATGCGGGGAAGCTTGTCACCGATCAGCGGAAAGCCCAGGGCTTCCTCATCGTATTCTACCATGCAAGACATATTCTAACCTCCAAGCCAGTATATATTCTCGTCAAGCCTATTAAGGATTGCCTCCAACGATTAGGGCTATCTAATAAAGGCCCGCTGCAATTGCCATGGTCAAGCTCGCAAGGGCAGGAGATGTCCTCGTCGCAGGCGGCGTGGAGGGGACGGCTGCAGCATTCCTTCCCAAGTCGAAGGGTTACCTTGGAGTCACAGCAGCTCACATATTCCGTCTGGCTCGAACCGACGCTCTGAGGATTGGGGGACTCGATTGCAAGGTCTCCAGGCTGAGGAGGGAGTTCGACCTCGCCTACTTTCCAATTCCCCTAGCGGAGGCAACGGAACTTAATTCACCCGAGTACGGCGAGGCCGCGATCCTCAGCAGATGGGGGACGAGGCGCTGTCGCATCTCCGATCTCGGCTGGAGCATATGCATCGTCGTCTTGGAGCCAAAGGACCTTCCAATATCTGGCGAGAGCGGGGCTCCTATCGTCCAGGAGGGCTGCGTCGTTGCGATGCTCTCATCCATCAACCTGAACACCTGCAAGGGAACTGCCATCTCCGCAGACCTGATCCGGATGGAGTAAGCCTCTGGACCCGCCATCTATATGAGCCTTGATGGAGACGACCAAGGCCATGGCTTCAAAGAAAGAGGAGAAAATGGATGAGATCATCGACTGCCTTGAGGGGGTCATGGATCGCCTTGAGGATATCAGCGACGGGTTAGAGGAGCTCAACATGACGCTGGGGACCATAGGCTTCATGCACCTAGCCGACAGGCTATCCGAGAATAGGCCGGAGCTTAAGGAGAAGATGGAGCCCTTGATGCAGACCTGGATCGAGGCGATGGAAGAGGGATCGCCCTTGCGCGAGGTAGACGAAGAGGAAGACGAAGAAGACGAGGAAGAAGAGGATTAAGGTGGCCTGAAAGGAGAGGGATTTTGCAGTACATGTCTCAACGCATCTGCTGCGTCTGATGGGACTTCCACCGATCTCGGCCGCCTCCGGACCCATCGGGCGGAACCTTGCGGCAGAGGCCGCAAGTTCATGCATCTATCCCGATCGACCTCGAACTCATGTTTGGATCCGCCAAGGGGTCGTCCCTGGGCTCCGGCAGAAGCTGTATGCCCTGGGGCTCATCAGCTCTCCTGGGGAATTGTCGTTGTGATTATGCATATGAGGATGCCAAAGCAAAAGGCGTCCGCATGTCCATGGGTCCACCAGCCGATACATCCAAGCCCTCTCCCGTGGCAAGAAGTATGGTCGATTGCCTTTGTCGATTACAGGCAGAGGATAATCGAACTTGCGGCTGAGCCAGTCCAGAAGGCCCTTCTCATGTAACCGTCGGATCCCGTTGAAGTTCCATGAGCTCTAGCCGCAAGGCCGCCTTTCCCCGTCATTGGCCCTTCAGGGATTCCTGATAAGCCTTCCAACCAGGGCACCATCCCGTATGCCAGTGCCAGATGCGGGCGAGGATGGATCCCGGCCTCTTCTCAGCGTATCTCCTGAGGGGGCACCTCTCGCATTGATAGCTCTTCTCCGCCATTATATTGGGATTGTATCCACAAGTATATAGATCTGATTCCTTATCTGGCGCCGCCGCCTCCACCGCCAAAGCCGCCGCCGCCACCGAATCCTCCTCCTCCCCCGCCTCCTCCGCCGAAGCTTCCTCCTCCCGGAAAGATTCCGCGATCGGAGGAGGAAGGGGGCTTTACCACGTGCGGAACGGAGAACTGGTGAATGGATGTAAACTGGACCTCCATGTCGCTGAAGGATGCAGCCTCAGGAAGCCGTATCTCAAGGCCTTTCATGGCCTCTGCGACGCTCTTTCCAACGCCCATGGCCGTCCCGTAGACGAGCCACTCCTTCCACATCGAGAGGTCCTCTGGCTTGTACCTCTCGATCATCGCCATGTCGGAGAGGAACTTCGCAAAGGCATCCCACTCCAGCTTCTCTTTATAGAAGTCCTGCCTGTACTGTCCAAATAGCGTCTTGGGAGCCGCGACCGTTGGAATGGACTGGATCAGGAGCACGCATGAGGCGAGCAGGGCCGTATATAGGAAAGGATTGAGCCTGCCCATTTCGAGCATCATGAGGTATACGGCGACTACCAAAAGGAGGCATGCCCCGGTCACCGCCAAGGCCATCCGCCTTCCGCTCGATGCGAACTCGCGGGAGATCGAGGGATTTGGATTGGACATGATCTCATCGAGCTCCCTGTGGATCCTCTCGATCTCGGATCTCTGCGAATCCGATATTCCAGGGGAGAGATCGTACAGGTTCAAGACCCTCCTCTCCAGAACCCCGGAGTCGAAGACCCCATCTCTTGCATTCGACTCGATAAATCCCATCACCCGGCGCTCGTAGCTGTCATCGAGGCTTTTCTTCCCCTGGAGGATCCTGAGCCGAAGCCCCTCCCCATGCTCCGCCTCCAAAAAGCCCCTTCTTATCAGGTCGAGGATGGTTGCATAAAGGCCGTCTGAATCGTAGTCGAAGGGCTGGCCCTTGAAGGCCAGGTTGACGAGCCAGGGCTTTCTCTGCTCTGGGACAATTCCAAGCATCGACGGCACTGTGAAGCTTTTCTCCCGGCCGAATCTGTAGTAGATGCCGAAGAGAATTAAGGGGAAGATGAGAACCAGGAGCTGAAGGCCTTGGGCGAGAGCTGAGGATACGCCAAACCAATAGGAGTCATGGGCGGCAGCGGCAAGCGTTTTATCCATTACGCCGGGGACGTATCTCCTGTATCCGTCAATCTCAGTGGAGTTACCCGAAAGGAGCATCTCGACCTCGATCGGGGAGTCCTCGCCGCTTACCCCCTCAAGGGTCCATACGTCGCCAACCTTTGTGGTCTCAAGCGGAGGATGGCTGAAGATCCGGGTTATCTTTCCTTGGGGGTCGTGTACAGCGATCGTCGCCCTGGCGTAAGGGAGATGCTCGCTTGCGAGGAGGAGGTTTACATGGCTGTTCTCCTCATCGTACTCGATTGGGGGATGGATCCGGAACCTGTAGCTTATGCTGTAGCGTCCCTTAAAAAAGCCCCTCTGCCTGTAGCATCCGGCCTCGTTTCTCATGGCCTTGGACTTGATCTCGCTTGCGATCGATCGGTCGGTGGCATCTAGCACCGTAATCCGGCCTTTGTAGTCATCGACGTAGGCGACGGTTCTTAGCGGCGGTATGACCTCGACCGGCTCGATGTAGGCCTGGCCTGGATCGGAGAAATTGAGGGGGGCCTTCCAGGTCCGGTAGAGCATGGAATATCGGTAGGATTTGCTTATGTAATATGTGAAGGTCTCATCCAGGGTGCCGTTTGGGTAGAGGTCGGCGCGGTAGCTCTCAACTACTACATCTCCCCCTGCACCAGGCTCCGCCAGGCTTTGAATGAACCAGAGCCCTGCAAGGCCAATTGCCAGCACCACTCCAAGCAGGAGGGCAAGCTGCCTCGTCTCTCTCATAGCCGATTCCACTACGGAAAGGCTAGATGGCCTCCCTTCCGCAACTATGCATCTCTCAAAGATATTTCTTTCTGTACGGTCCCCATCGAGGCCGTCCGACTCCGCGCGATCGGTGGGGGGAGGGCCCGCCGTATGGCGAACGATTCGAGCTCTTTCATCTGATGAGGTAGGTCTTGCTGATTGCGGTGATGAAGAGGGCGATGGCAACTGAGCCGAGCAGCTGTTCCAGTATGACTAGGCGGGCGTGCTTCTCCGCCCTGTACTCGAAGGAGGGATTGAGAAAGGACGTCAGGCTAGAGGTAAACGTCGAGAGGCTGAAGAGGAAGGGATCGATCATCGTGAGATCTCCTTTTCCTTAACGTCGTATGTATCTCAACCGCATTGGAATCTCCCAACTCCTCCATCGTCCTCTCTTCCTCCACGCGGATGTACTTCCTGATGCTTCCACCGTTGATGAAGAGAAGCCCGAAGAGGAGCACGAGTCCAAGCATCCACCCAAGGGTTCTAAGCGGCCTTACTCCGGATCCATAGACTCCGCACTCGATTAGGTCCAGGTCGCCCTCGACGATCGCGCCATCGTATTCCAGCGGCTCGCCCCCCTCGGCCGCGGCGAGGATCTCGCTCGCGCTGACGCGATACCCTTCGGCATCAGCTCCGCCGGCAAAGCCCAAAAGAAGCAGGGCCGCAAGCACAATCGCAGATCCCTCTCTCGTCCGCCTTCCTCCTAGGAGCTGTCTTCGAAATGATCTATAATATCAGTTGGGTTTCCCGTCGGTTATTATGTGGATGAACATATGTATTCCTATTTTAACCACGAATGAACGCGAATGAACGCCAATTACTTTATCGGATTCGTGTTCATTAGTGTTTATTAGTGGTTTTATATAATCAACAACGAATGAACGCGAATGAATGCCAATTGCTTTATCGGATTCGTGTTCATTAGTGTTTATTAGTGGTTTTATATAAGTAACAACGAATGAACGCGAGCACTCCTCCTAAAAAAAAACGTCCATTTGTGACACAAGTAATGTTATATTTAGCAATATCACCGAAGTTAAGGCGCATATAAGTTGATAATAAGTTCAATCAGAATGACGATCCCCCACAGTTCGGCGAAGGGCCAAAAGTCATCACCTCATCCTCCCCCGCGCAAGCGAGGCTGCCGTCCCCGCTAGGCAGAGGAAGACGAACGCCGAAAAGAGCACCCTCATCGCCTCGAGGAATGCCCCCATGCTCTCTGGCCCGATCGCGACCCTTCCGACGATCGATGAGACCGTAACCATCACCATTCCCATCGAGATCATCATCCCAATCGATCTCATCGTCCCGACCATACCACCCGCAAGGCCATAGTGGCGCTTCTCAACAGAGCTCATTATGGCGTTAGTGTTAGGAGACGAGAAGAGGGCAAACCCGAGCCCGAGGACGACGAGGGTGAGGACGATGTACCATAGCGCCGTCTCCGCCCCAAGGAAGGTCAGGAGGAGAAGGCCCAGCGCTGTTATCCCCATCCCGGCAGAAGCTACGAGCCGTGGCTCGATCCTGTCGGAGAGGGCTCCTGCGCTGCTCGAAAACGTCGTCTGGACGATCGGCTGGGATACGAGCACGATTCCCGCCCAGTGGGGGTCGAGGCCCTTGACCGACTGCAGATAGATGCTGAGGAGGAAGGTGACTGCAAACGTTGCGCTGTAGTTGATGAGCGCTGCTAGGTTCGAGAGCGCAAAGACCCGATTCTCTCGAAAGAGGGCGACATCCAAAAGAGGGCTTTTCGTCCTCTCCTCCATCCGAAGGAAGATGAGTATCCCTGCGATTGAGGCGATGATGAGAGAGAGGCCTTCTCTGGCAGGCATTATCGAGAGGCCGTATATGAGGGCGCTCAAGGATGCTGCGTAGACGGCAAGGCCCGATAGGTCGATACCTTCGCCCCCGGCCTCGGTCCACTCGAGGTCGCGAAGCTCTTTCAGCACCAGTGCGATGACAGCGAGCCCAAGGGGCACGTTCACCAGAAATATGCTCCTCCATGTGAGATACTGGGTGAGGATTCCGCCTAGCACTGGTCCAAGGGATATCCCGAGGTATACGGCTGTCACGTTTATCCCAAGCGCCCGGCCCCTCTCCCCCGGCGGAAAGACGGCTGTGAGGATGGCAACTCCCGTGCTGAAGATCATGGCGCTTCCAACCCCATGCAGGAATCGAAATGCGATGAGCATCTCAGGGCTTATGGCCACGGCAGAAAGGAGCGAGAACGCCGTAAATATCGAGATTCCGAGGAGAAAGATCCTCTTTCGGCCGTATATGTCCGCCATCCGGCCGAAGGGGAGCTGGAATATGGCGAGCGAGAGGAGATAGGCCGTTGCAACCCAGCTCAAGAGGACGGCGTCCATCGAGAACTCGCGGCCGATTGTCGGAAGGGCGATATTGATCGACGATCCCATGAATGCAGGAAGGAACGATGCCAGAGTGGAGATGAGGAGGATGCACCCCTTGCTCCCCTCAAACCCCCTGGGAATGCGGCAGAATCTGCCCTGCCCCGTCATGGGGCGATAAGGGAGAGATCCCCTATATACCACTGTTTATAGGCTCTTCTTTTCTCCCTTTATTCTCCCATCCCCTTTCGCCGGTAAAGACCGATGCTCTTATCTTAGATCAGTCCTTATTTATGAACATGAATCACGATCCTGTCCAGGTGATCCTCGAACGAGAGCCGAGCTCCAGCTCGCCGCTCTTGGTCGAGGGTTTCCCGGGAATCGGCCTCGTGGGGAACATCGCAAGCCAGTATATGGTTCATGAGCTGGAGATGACCTACATCGGAGCCATGAACTCCCGGTTCTTTCCCCCGCTTGCCGTGCTCCTCGGAGGCGTTGTGAACATGCCGGTTCGCATCTACGAGAAGGACGATCTGGTTGTGATAACCTCAGACATACCGATTCATCCCCTTGCCTGCTACGACGTGGGAAAAGAGGTCGTCAAATGGGCGAAGTCCATCAAAGCGAGGGAGGTGGTCTGCCTCGCCGGCATATATCTCATGACCGAGGAGCGCAGGATATTCGCGGCGGTATCCTCCGAGGAGATGCTCGAGAAGGTCAAGGGCGAGGCCGAGGTCTTCCAGCTGGGAACAATATCTGGGATATCCGGGTCGATCATGAACGAGTGTCGCGTAAACGAACTGCCTGCAGCATGCCTGCTCGGGGAGACGGTGAGCGAGAATCCAGATCCAAGGGCAGCTGCCGCAACCATCGACGTGCTGAACAAGATCTACGGGCTCAAAGTGAGCACGGAGAAGTTGTTGGATCGAGCAGAGGAGATAGAGCTCCAGATGCACCAGCTGTCTGAGCAGGTGAAGACCTCGGCTTCCGAGGATATGACGGGGAAGGAGTTCCCCATGTACGGGTGATCCTTATGGAGTGCATAACGCTTACAGGCATATCCAGGAGGGTGCTGAAAGACCTCATGGAGAACCGCATTAGGACGCTCGAGATCAGAAGCCCTCGGAACTTCTTCTCCCTTGAAGGCATATCCCCCGACGAGAGGGTATTTCTCACAGAGTCTAGCGCAACCGACGTCGTCCCGGGGATATCAGGCCTCCTCACAGGCGTCGTAGGGGTACAGGTAGTCACCCATCGCATGATCCAGTCGGGGGAGTTCTACTACGAGGAGCTCGAATCGCAGGCCGCGAGGGTGCAGCTACATCTGCTGGGCATTGGAAGGGTGAGAAGCGTAAAGAGCAACGATATCGGACACCCCTTTGTCTTGGATGTGGATGAGGTTCGATACTGCAATGCCCGCTGATCATCCGGCAGGCGAATCCCCCCCTTGCAACCCTTCAACATCCGATCCCCGAATCCTCGATACTCGATGAATGGCGAAAAGGGTAATACATCCCCGTGGGCAATTCGGCGGTCCATGAGGATCCTTGCTGTTACTGGCAGGCTTGCGGAGGAGGATGTGAGAAGGTCGCTTGCAGGCATTGGGGCGGACGTCCTCGTCCTCGACCTCGACGTTGCAGCCTTCGTCACCCCCAAGATGCTCATTGAGGCCCGCCCCAAGGGCTTCGATCTCATATTGATCCCAGGCGCAGTGACCGCCGACTTCAGCCGAGCGGAGGAGGAGCTGGGTTCCAAGATCAGGCTCGGCCCAAAGCACGCCGTCGATCTCGGGCAGGTCGTCGAGCATATGGACGAGGTGGAGCTCTCAAAGACGGTTCCGGCCTGCGTTCTTATGGCCGAGCGGATCGCATCCGAGGCGAAAGCGCTAATCGATCGCCTGGAGTCTTCGGCAGGAAGCGCCTTTTCCCTTCGGGGGGTGAAGATCGGCGGCTCCAGCCGGATGAAGGTGCTCGCAGAGATAGTCGACGCAACCCGCCTCGATGAATTGAGTCTCTCTTCCCGGATCGAGTACTACGAGTCCCAGGGGGCGGATATGATCGACCTTGGAATCCCGCTCGATGCCGGGGCTGGGGAGGTGGCAAGAGCAGTGGAGATCGCACGGGGGGCCACATCCCTTCCAGTAAGCGTCGACACCACCTCCTCGGAGCTGATCCTCGCAGGCGTCGAGGCCGGGGCTGAGATGGTGCTCAGCCTTGAAGGTCGAAACCTGCCGGTGGCAGGGCCCGTCCTCGCACGGGCAGGCATCCCCGCGGTCGTCATATCGGGCCATGGGACGCTCGAAGAGAACCTGGCAAGCGCCCTTTCCATGGGGATCGAGGTTATCGCAGATCCAGTCCTCGATCCGCCCCTCCAGGGGATGGCAAGCTCGCTATTGAGCTTCGAATGGTTCCGCAAGGCCTATTCCGATATGCCGCTATTTTTCGGCGCAGGGAACGTAACCGAGCTCTTAGACGCCGACTCGACGGGTGCAAACGCCCTCCTCGCAGCCATCGGGGCGGAGCTAGGCGCAAGCATCCTCTTCACCCCTGAGTACAGCGATAAGGCCAGGGGAAGCGTCCGGGAGCTGAGGATAGCTTCAGAGATGATGGCGCTTGCCCAGGCGAGGAAGAGCCCTCCAAAGGACCTTGGCCTCGACCTGCTCATGGTGAAGGAGAAGCGTCGCCGACCCAGTTGCAGGGATCCAGGCCCATATGAGGTAGCCACCCCCACCTATTCGTGGGAGAAGGATCCCGCGGGAAGCTTTGTAATCGGGATCGCCGATGGGCAGATAAGGATTCGCGGGCGAGGCCTTGCTCTTGCCGGCAAGAGCGCGAGGGATCTTCTCAACACGTTGATCGATAGGGGCTCGGTCACGCGTCTGGACCATGCAGGCTATCTCGGAAGGGAGCTTGCCAAAGCGGAGATCGCGCTCCAACAGGGAAGGAGCTACTGCCAGGATGACCGATTCTGATAAGGGTTAAATAACAGGATCTCCACCGTTTTGGGGATGAACCAGAAGGCATTTGCGATCTTCATCGGCGCGATCATGATATTCTCCGCCTTTGCCGGCTTCATACTGCGTGGCGGCGACAGCCCGGCCGAGGCAGAGGCCGAGGCAGGGACCGTTGGATCGATTGAGACGGCCAATTTAGCTGCCTTCGGTGTTCAGGGACAGTTGGTCGACTGGAGGTTCTCGAGCCTCGAGGACGTCTTGGATATATCTCCCCAGGAGACCTACTACGCCTATTGGATCAACCTCGATAGCTCTCCCTCCCTGACCGAGGCCGCACGGGAGACGCTTCCAGCAAGCGTTGGCCTCTTGGATGGGGAGACAATCTACCCGACTGAGGTTTTCCGCACGGCGCTCATCCTCTTCAATCGAAGCTATGCTGAGTTCCATTGGATGATGCCTTTCCGGGTCGGATACCAGGGCCTGATGATACCATACGGCAGCTTCCTGATAATGCCGGTGAGCTCCGAGTACTCTCTAGTGATGGGCAGGCCAACCATCTTCGGTCCCGAGGAGTCTTTGGAGAAGGTATTGGATGTGCTCAGCGGGTCGATGCCTGCCGATCAATTGACGCTTGCCTATGGCGAGTTCGCCGACCTGCAGGTGGCAGGACAGGGATCCGCCGCAGGGGCACCGCTTGGCGGCGGCTACGATGAATTCTACCTGGGAGTGAGCCTGGACGGGAGCGACTACAGGATTGATGCCATGTATCTCGCCCCGCGCGATAGTCTCGAGAGACGATTGAGGGAGATTGCCTCCGGCCTCGGAATGGAGATGGTGAGCGGACCCGATATGATCACCCTGGAGGGCGTGGTTGGGGGAGATCGTCTGAAGGAGGCGCTTGCTCTCCTCAACGAACCCTAGCGCAACCTTTTTACATAGGGAGAGGCAGCCGTGCTAGAGTTCATTTCTGAGATGAATGATGATGGGCGCTGCCCTGAAGGAGAAAGAAATTATGGCTAGAGCGATATATGTTAGGTATGATGTTCCCCCTGAGCTTGCCAACAAGTCTCTGGAGGCCCTGGAGCTGGCTCGGGATACCGGAAGGATCAAGAAGGGAACCAATGAGGCAACCAAGGCCATCGAGCGTGGAGTAGCGAGGTTGGTGCTGGTTGGAGAGGACGTCGAGCCCCCCGAGATAGTGGCCCACATTCCGCCGCTATGCGAGGAGAAGAACACCCCTTATATATATGTGAAGAAGCAGAGCGAGCTAGGTGCCGCCTCCGGGCTGGGAGTCAAGAGCGCCGCCGCCGCCATCTTGGAGCCGGGAAAGGCCAAGGAGATGGTGGAGGAGATAGTGCAGAAGCTCCAGGCCTTGAAGTAGGTGATGACTGATGGAGGACAATGGAGTTCCCGCCGAGGTCATCGAGATCATCGGGGTCACCGGTATGCACGGTGAGGCCACCCAGATAAAGTGCCGCATTCTGGAAGGGTCCAACAAGGGTCGGATCATCACCAGAAACTGCATGGGGCCCATCCGCATGGGCGACGTGCTGATGCTGCTCGAGACTGCAAGAGAGGCCAAGAAGCTCACCAGTAGGTGATCCTCGATGGAAGAGAGAAAGTGCACATTCTGCAACCGGAACATGACTCCCGGCACCGGAAAGATCTATGCCAAGAAGGATGGGACGGTCTACTACTTCTGCTCCTCCAAGTGCGAGAAGAACGTCAAGCTTGGGAGGGTGACAAGGCGGACGGAGTGGGCTAGGAAGGTTAGATGATGGAGCGAACCTTCGTCATGATCAAGCCCGATGCCGTCCAGCGTGGCTTGGTGGGGGAGGTAATACGGCGCATCGAGATGAAAGGCTTCAAGATCGTTGCCATGAAGATGACCACGATCTCTGAAGAGCGGGCCAAGGAACATTATGCCGAGCACGAGGGGAAGAAGTTCTTCCGGGATCTAGTGGACTTCATCATCTCGGGCCCCTCTGTTCAGATAGTAGTCGAGGGGCGCGATGTCATCGCGGCTATGCGCAAGATGAACGGAGCAACCAACCCGGCCGAGGCCGTCCCTGGGACCATCCGGGGAGACATGGGAATCGAGACGGGGAGAAATGTGGTTCACGGTTCGGACTCGTCAGCATCTGCAGAGAGGGAGATCGCGATTCACTTCATAGAATCCGAGCTGCAGGACTATCGGCGCATCGACGAGGCCTGGCTCTACGAGTAGGGGCGGATATACCGCCTCTAGGTAGTATTTATATCCTTTAAGGCATATAGCCCTAGAGAGCGACCAATGGAAGGCGAAGGACCATGCAGAAGGCGAAGAAGGGGAAGAAGGCTCGGGCCCCGGCGATATCAAACCTTAGAACGCCCATCGTCTGCGTTATGGGCCATGTCGACCACGGCAAGACTAGCCTGCTCGACAAGATCCGGGGCACAACCATAGCCGACTATGAGGCTGGCGCCATAACCCAGCACATAGGGGCAACGGAGATCCCCCTCAGCGTGATAAGGGAGTTCTGCGGGTCGTTCTTCAAGGGTGACTTCCAGGTGCCAGGCCTCCTTTTCATAGATACCCCCGGCCATCATGCCTTTACATCGCTCAGAAGCAGGGGGGGATCTCTTGCCGATCTTGCAGTGCTGATCGTGGATATTAACGAGGGATTCCAACCCCAGACAATTGAGTCGATCAACATCTTGAACCGATTCAAGACACCTTTCGTGGTTGCGGCAAACAAGATCGACCGAATCTCAGGATGGCGTCCAGTTGAGAATGCAACTCTGTCCAAGAGCCTGGAGGCTCAGAATGAGAGGGTCGCGGAGATGCTCGACACCAAGTTCTACGAGGTAGTCGGCCAGCTCTATAGCCACGGCTTCGACTCCGACAGATACGATCGGGTGAGGGACTTTACCAAGAACATCGGCGTGATCCCGGTGAGCGCCATGACTGGGGAGGGCATCCCAGACCTCCTCTTGGTGCTGGTTGGCCTGGCTCAACGGTTCCTCAAGGAGAACCTCACGGTGAGGGCAAGCGGACCTGGGGTCGGAACCATTCTGGAGGTGAAGGAGGAGAGGGGCCTTGGGACCACCCTTGACGTCATCCTATACGAAGGCGAGTTCAAGGCAGGGGATACTGTAGTCGTCGGCACAACCTCTGAGCCGGTCTTCACCAAGATCAGGGCGCTTCTCAAGCCGCGTCCCCTCGCGGAGATCAGGAGTGAGGAGAGGTTCATTCCGGTCAAACAGGTCGTCGCCGCATCGGGCGTAAAGGTATCGGCCCCCAACTTGGGCAACTCGCTTGCCGGCTCCACCATCCGCGTTGTGGGGCCGTATGAGGATCCTGAGGCCATAGCGAGGGAGATCAAATCGGAGCTCGAGGCGGTGAGAATCGATACGGAGAACGTGGGGGTGATTCTGAAGGCCGACACCATCGGATCTCTGGAGGGGCTCGTCGGAGAGCTCACAGCCAAGAGCATACCCATCCACGCAGCCGATGTGGGCCCAATAACAAGGCGGGATGTCATTCGGGCGGGTGCCATAAAGGATCCATTCCATTCAGCAATCCTCGGCTTCAACGTCGATATCCTTCCAGATGCCCTGGCCGAGGTTCAGAGGAGCGATGTTCCGGTCTTCCAGAGCGACGTTATCTATACGCTGATCGAGGCCTACGAGGCCTGGGTGGATGAGAAGAAGATGCGCATAGAGCAGGAGAGGCTCGAGGCCATCATAAAGCCCGGTGCGATCAGGCTCCTTCCCGACTGCACATTCCACCAGAGCAAACCTGCCATCGTCGGCGTGCAGGTGATCGCTGGAACCATTCGAACTCAGGAGTCCTTGATGAGAGAGGACGGCGCGCTCGTTGGAACTGTTAAGGGCATTCAAGAGAGGAACGAGAACATCGGCTCCGCTACTGGGGGACAAGAGGTGGCGATATCCATCGACGGCCCAACTGTCGGAAGGCAGATCCACGAGGGGGATATCCTCTACGTCAACATCCCAGAGAAGCACGCCCGCATAATCGAGCAGGAGCTTAAGTCCAAGATGAGCGAGGGGGATCTGGAGATAATGGAGCTATTTCTGGAAATAAAACGGAAGAAGGACCCCTTCTGGGGAAGATAGGTCGCTTGACCTTCGTTCATTGGCGCAACTATGTCTCCACCTTTTCTGTGCCGCTGCTTGCTACTCCACCAGACCTCTCACTCTTTTAGGCACATAGGGCCAATGCATATTTATTCTGCGTCTAAATAGGCACAAAGCCTATTTGCGATAATCAGCATCATTAGCTCCTTGGTCGTGGGTGTGGGCAATTGCAAGAACTCGCGAGAATCGATAGCCAGCGATCAATTTTCGCCAATATCGTCGCAAGGTCGATCACTAGCGGTTTTCAGTAACTATCACACATGACCCGCTCCTTTTTGTCCTCACTTGTGCCGATTCAATTGGGAACCCAGGCATCCAATCCCCTGGGGGGGTTATGGGGTTGCCTCTCCCTTGCTCCTGACCACGGCGAAGACGCTTGGCGTAGCGGTTACGTTGTGGAATGTGCGAATGGGGCCGCTTGGATAGATAACGATCAACTTCTTGACTTTCGACCCAAGCCTCATCGAGTCGAAGAGATAGTATCCGCTGTTGTACTTGCCAGCCCCGCTTGCCAGGAGGAGGGCGCTTTCCGGATTCACGCTAACAGCCCTAACATCGTCGTACTTGACGAACAGTTTCAGAAGATCTGGCTCGACGTGCTTGCATCCCAGCGCGAGAACGTATAGCTTTGCGAAGTAGTCGAGGGTGTAGTTCACCTGTAGAAGCACATCAGGCCCATCGAGGGACATGGTGAGCTCGTCTACCTCGAGGTATTCATCCCCGCCGACAAGTTGGGTCGAGGTGAGTAGAAGGGCTAGCAGGAGAATCGCCGGTCGCATGCTGATCAACCCTTTGGAGTGCCAGTAAAGAATGGCAGCACTATTATTAGAATTATGAGAATCATGAAGGCGACGAATAACATCTTCTGTCGCTTCTGCGCCGACTCATACTTCGATTGGCAGAGCTCATCGCAGAAAGAATCTTCGGGCTCCACGGCCCTTCCACAGACAATGCAGTGCTTGTGAGGGGCAACCTTGGTCAACCGAATCACCGATATCCCCAAGCTATCAGATAAAGTATATGAGTGTTTTGCACGATTCGACCACCTGTATGACCTGAGGGCAGAATGGGATCTTCGCCTTGATCCCCTGCCTCCAGGCCGCAGCCGCCCTTATCCCAACCCTTCGGGAATATTCGAGCCCGCGTTCAATATTATAATCTTGAACCCGATATATAATTTCGATGCAAGAGGTGCCATCGGATAATTTGTGGTGTTTATATTTCCACTGGAAATAAAGGGGTGTAGAGGGCATGGGCTTCATCGCCCCTGGTTAATGGGCATCTGGATTAAGTATATGAAGTGGGCTGATGAGTTGTGGTATCATGCTAAGATCGATGGCTATCATATGTCTGCTCTCGGCTTTCATCATACTGCCAGTCGATGGGGTCAGGACTCACATCGTGGACGACGACGACTTCGCCCAGTTCTCCACAATCGGTGAGGCAGTTACGGCAGCCAGCGACGGTGACACCATATTGGTCAAGCCGGGGACATACCAGGAGGAGGTCGTGCTGGAGAAGGCTCTCACCATAATGGTACCCCCCGGTGAGAGTGAGCCCTCTCTACTGGATGGCAGTGGGCTGACCGTAGGAATAAAGGTGCTTGCAGACGGCTGCACAATCGAGGGCCTCACCATCTCCAACTATCAAGGTCCTGGGATATACCTCGCCTCGAACGGGAATACGGTGAGGAAGAACCAGTTCTACGACGATCTCCTGGGCATCTTCCTGAAGGAATCTAGCGAGAACGTCCTAGATCGAAACCAGGAATGGAGAAGCCAAGAGACCGGAATCGCCCTCTGGCAGGGCTCCAACGGGAATAGGATCACGGGAAACGATGCCCGGGGATGTATCATTGGTATCCTCCTAAGCGATGTTGCCGATAACGTCGTGACCGACTCCCTCTCTCGCGGTTGCGTTTTAGGATTGAACTTAACCGGCTCGCAAGGAAACGAGATCTCAGGCTATCAGGTGCTGGATGGCTACATCGGAATGATGATCCTGGAGGCTGAAGGTAACTCATTCAATGGTTGCCAGATCATCAACAACACGGAGGGCCTGATCATCGCAGCGGGGAGCGCAACCTCTTTGATGAACAGCATCATCTCCGATATAGGCAGTGTTGCGATCAGCATGACCGATTCAATAGGCTGCCAGATCTTAAATAACCGAATCGAGAGGTGCGAAGGCGGCTTCGATATCGGGTACTCCAGTGGGAACCGATTGGAGGGAAACAACCTCACCGATGTGACGTTCGGCTTGTACATTGACGGCCCAAGCGAGGAAAGCTTCGATAACGAGATTGGCCAATCCAACCAGATCGATGGGGTCCCGATCATCTACTCATACGGGGAGAGCGACCAGGTCGTCCGCGGGATCGAGGCCTCCCATATCACATTGGCCTACTGTCGCAACTGCACCGTGGAAGAGAACGTCATTACAAACGACCTGATAATGCTCTTCGGCTGCTCTGAGGGACGGATCGCCGGAAATATCATCGAATCTTGCATAGGCGGCATAAGGCTCCAGGACTCCTGGGACAACCTTCTTGCGGGGAACGCTGCAAAGGATAACTTTGGAACCGGCCTCTTCCTCAATAACTCCAGTTACAACCAGGTCGAGGAGAACAACCTGAGCGAGAACGGAATAAACGGAATCGCCCTGATCTATAACTCCAACAACAATGCGATCGTATCCAACGTCATAGATGCCAATCGCGAGGCTGGAATTCGTATGAACTACTCGGACGGCAACACGATCGAGGCCAACGATATCGGACAGAACCTCATGCGCGGCCTGTGGATGGAGGCTTCCGACGAGAACACCGTCACCGAGAATACGATATCAAAGAGCCCAATGGGGGCTTACCTCTATAACTGCTCCAAGAACGAGATATTCCACAACAACTTCCTGGAGAACGCTGACCAGGCGATGGATCAGCTCGGCGAGAACTCCTGGGATATGGGCAACGTCACCGGGGGCAACTACTGGAGCGATCATAGCTGCAAGGGCGATCCCTGTCTTGGGCTGCCAAGGTTGATCAAGGGTCCTGCCATCGACGGCCATCCCTTCTCCACGATGGATGCCTGGGAGCAACCGAAAGCTTCTTCTGCAGGTCCAGAGTAGAGAGAGGTCGATATGGCTAAGAGGAAGAGTGAAAGTCCAGGCCTGATGTCCTCAGCGGGTCTGATGAGGTATTTCGAGGCAGATGAGACGGCGATCAAGCTGAATCCCCGCATGGTTGTGGGGGCCTGCGCTGCCTCAGGTGTGGCGATCCTCGGCCTTAACCTGTACTTTGGGCTCTGGCCTTAAGGCCCGATACCGACGGATCGCCTTATTTTTTAAAGTGGGGGGAAGCTCTCAGAGTGAGAGCCTCCTCTTAAGTTCGTCTACGATATGATCGAAGCTATCGGAGGCAGCGTCGCGTCCTCCGGAGAACGTCTCCCCGTGGTCTCCAAGGGATGCTATATTTGGATCGATGGGAAGGGATCCTAAAAAGGGCACTCCCATCTCCTTTGCGGCCCGCTCTCCACCACCCGATCCGAATATCTCTAGGACCTCTCCGCAGCCGGGGCAGACAAGGCCGCTCATGTTCTCTATCACCCCGAGCACAGGGACCTTAAGGCTCTTTGCCATATTGATCGCCTTCCTGGAGTCGAGGAGCGCGACATCCTGAGGCGTTGTTACGATCACCGCTCCGCTCAGCTCAGGAACCAGCTGGACGATTGAGAGGGGCTCGTCGCTCGTTCCCGGTGGAAGGTCAACGATCAGGAAGTCGAGCTCCCCCCACTCGACATCGCCGAGGAACTGCTTTATGGCAGCCATCTTGAGGGGGCCTCTCCATATAACAGCTGAGTCGGAGCTCTTGAGCAGAAGCCCCATTGAGATGACCTTGATCCCTTGGGCGTCGACCGGCAATATGCCATCGCGCCCTTCGACGAGGCCCCTCTCATCAATTCCGAGCAGCATTGGCACGCTAGGGCCGGTGATATCGGCATCGAGAAGCCCCACCCGAAATCCTTGATCCCTCAGCGCAGCCGCCAAGTTGACGGCGACGGTGCTCTTGCCAACCCCACCCTTACCGCTTGCAACGATGATCTTATATCCAATCTTGCCCATCCTCTTTGCGCTTTCCTCCTCGCCTGCGGGGCAACCCTCCCTCTCGGCGCAGGTTGAGCATTTTCGATCGCATTCCCTATCTTCTTTGCGAGATGTATCATAATTCATTCGAAAAACCTCGGTTGTCTCCTCTGGGGGCCACAAAGTAAAGGCTGCCCTTCTGCATCCTTCTCCCCAGCAGCCCCTCCCCTTCCAGGATATTCAAATACTTCATGAGATCGTCGATCTTAAGTCCAAGGAGCTCTCCTATCTCGTCGACCTGGCGGGGCCTCGTATAGAGAAGCTCCAAGAGCTCCGCCTTCATCAATTCCGGGACCTGCCAGTCCCAATCCGGGATCACCTCTGCGCCTGGGAATATATCCAACATCTCCAGCATCTCCTCCCTGCTTAGGGGGAGGACGGGTTCTGATGGGGGCCTGACCACGGTGTTAAGCTGTATTCGGTCCGGTCCGATCTCCTCTGCCGCCTTGGCGATCAAAGGAGCCTCCTCCTGGTTATAATCCTTGACCAGCATCACCTCCAACCACATCTCCCCATCGAACTCCTCCCTGAAGCGGCAAAGCCCATCGATCACATCGGCGATCCTTATGGTCGGAGAAGGGCAGTTGATCTTCTGGAAGGTGGGCTCTGTGGCAGCATCCAGAGAAGGGAGGACCAGGTCAGCTGCGGCCACCTCCTCCCTTACGAGCGGATCGGTGAGCAGTGTGCTGTTGGTGATAACGGCAACCGGCTTCTCGGTCAGCTCATGGGCCCGACGGATGCATCTCCCGAGGCTTGCGGACAGGGTAGGTTCGCCCGATCCGGCAAAGGTGAGATGGTCGAACTCGTAACCGGAACAAGACGCGATCTCCCGCAATACCTTCTCCTCGGGAGCTAATATTCCCCTCTTGCAGGTGAGGGATGCGGTCCTGCCTATCTCGCAGTAGACGCAGTCCAGGTTGCAGGTCTTATGGGGAAGGAGGTCCACTCCGAGAGAGAGACCAAGCCTCCTTGAGAGCACAGGCCCGAATATATATTCCATAGCCAACCTCGTCAATTAGAATTGGATGGTTGGAGGTCAAGGATCATCCTTATAGATATTGCCCCTTGGAGAAATGGAAAGGCTTATGGGAGCATAGGTCAGCTTCTCTCGACATGGAGAGCGTGGCAGAACTCGTTCTACGGCTTGCGAGAGAAGATTACTTCGAACAGCAGAAAGCGGCATGGGCCCTGGTGGAACGAGGATGCGAGGCTGTGGAGCTTCTTGCCGAGGCTCTGATTCATGGGGCCAATCCCCGGCAGAGGTACAAGGCCGCATGGGCGCTCGGGCGGATAGGCGACTCCAGGGCAGTGGATCCCCTATGCCGAACCATGCTCAACGATGACGACGAGGCGGTTCGCGAGTGGAGCGCAGCAGCCCTCGAGGAGCTTGGCGATCCCTCCGCCGTCCCCTCGCTCGTAGACGCCCTGAGGTTCGATCGTTCGCAGGATGTACGCCTGAGGGCTTCCCTAGCCCTTAGGGGGCTATCGGCAAAAGAGGCCTTAATTGAACTCCTTGCCGTCCCCGAATCATCGAGCAGAGGAATGGCGATCACCGCCCTTGCAAGGCTTGGGTGCAAAGAGGCGATGGAGATGGCAACCACCCTCCTCAATGATGAGGATCCAGAGGTGAGACGTCGTGCGGCAGCCTTCGTGGGAAGCGTTGCGACTCCTGAGGCGGCAGAGGTCCTAAGGCCGGCCTTGGTGGACGAGGACTTGACCGTCAGGGATGAGTGTCTCAAAGCGTTGGGCTGCATCAAAGGGGGGGTCGCCCTGGAGATGGCATGCGTTGCCCTCGGGGACGAGGATCCGCGCGTCAGGCTGACCGCCGTCCAGGTTCTGGGTGAGATCGGCCTTGCGATGGGTGTAGACGCCCTTGTGGCGATCCTCTCCGGCGATGACCACGACGAGATTCGAGCCTGGGCGGCCTGGAGCCTGGGTGAGATCGGAGATCGCAGAGCTGTGGAGCCTCTTCTCAAGGCCTCTCAAAGCGGGCCAAAGGCCGTACGAGAGAAGGCCCTGGCCTCTTTGAGGGAGGTCTTTGGCATGGATATCCGCTAAGTCTCAGCCTTGATTTGATGGGGGTGCTGCGAGATCTTGGGGTGTCGAGGGATATTCCTTCAAATTTTTGACAAATTCAACATTGCTTTCGCTTATAATTGCTGTATATGTTACCTTCAATACAGTTACATCTTATTGATGCCCGATCCTTGATCCGATCCAGGTGATTAATCATTCAATCCATATACATTATGCAGATGTGATCTCCTCTCCACTCCCGGGAGCATTTGATTCCAGGAATCGGGAGCATTTGACCTGATTATTCGATCGAGAAGGTGCATTATCGGCATTATATGGGAACTCTATTTAATTAAATATTTTGTATATACTTCACAGTTTACGATTTATACATTAGTGTCCACCCCAAGCGTCTATTAATAATATACTGCATCAGTAGATCCTGTGAGAGTTCATGAGACTTAGGGTTGTGAGTTCCAAGAGCGAGATCAACTCGCTCAACCCGAGTGAGAGGATGGTACATCTGGCCTTCAGGGCCTCGAACGTGGACTTCTTAAACCTAATGCAAAAGTGTCCAAGGCTTAGGTTGGTCCAGGTTCCCCCATCTTATCGGAAGACCATGTCCAACGCCATCCAGGTATTCCTGGATATGCAGGGGATCGACCTGCTCGAAGGCGACGTCTGGGGTCACAGAAAGGATCTCGACGAGTACTTCACCGTGAACGAAAGCACTCTGAAGGAGATCCAGTTGATGGTTGAGGGCGGGGCAAACCTCGAGGATATGGCAGATCACCTCCAGAAGAAGGCGCGTTTGGGTCAAGATCTGATCAAGTATATCGCCAAGTCCAAGGCCCTCATCTGATCCATCCTTCCCCCCCTTTTGGAGGGGAGCTTATCTCTTTTCAGTAAGGTTAATCTCATTCTCCTGCCAATGACCGGCTCATGAAGGGAGACGTGCTGGTGGTGGGCTCCTCGCCTGCTGGTATCTCTGCCGCGAAGGCCGCGGCCAGGGCAGGGGCGAATACCATTCTCATCGATAGGGATCTAGGGAGGTTCAACCATCCGGCAAACACCCTATTCGAGGGCATGGCCAGTCGAATGAATGATGTTGCGTATAAAAGCCATATTAGGCATCGCCTTAAGGGGATGAGGATCATCTCGCCCAGAGGAAGCAGCATATGCGTCGATGGAGAAGGCTACTTCCTCGATCGAGAAGGCCTCGACGGGCATATGCTTCGAGAGGCTCGCGAATCCGGGGTGACGCAACTGCGATGCGAGGCAGTTGGCTCCCGCCTCGAGGGGGGGCTCAGATATCTCAATACAACGGATGGGGAGCTTGGGCCCGGACTCGTCATCGATGCATCCGGCGTGGATGCAACAATTGCGCGAGGGGCCGGGCTCTCCCCCATGCGCCACCCAGAGGACATAGCCTGGGCATTCGAGGCCACAGTGGAATGGCCAGGCCTTGGGGATGAGGAGTACTTCGAGTACTGGATAGGCAGCATCTCCCCTGGCTGGAAGGCCACGTTCTCCCCTGGCGGCGGCGATATTGCCACGCTGGGCGTCTTTGTGAGGGGATACGGCCGGCAGGTCCAGCCCTTCTTTCGCCGATATCTCCGCCACTTTCAGAGGTATAAAGCAGAACGCTATGGTGAGGTCGAATATCCAAAGGTGATCTCGGTCTCCATGGGAGGCGACCCCATTGCGACGCTTCCCGGAGAGATCGCGGGCAATGCCTTGATGGTGACAGGGGGCGCGGCAGGGCAAAGCGGCCTTGCTTACTCTATGAGGGCGGGGGAGATCTGCGGGTCACTGGCAGCCAAGGCGATCAAATCCGGGGACATTTCCATAGGATCCCTCAGGGCGTACGAGAAGAGGTGGTGGGCCGAGTTTGGAATGGAGTATCGCTTGGGGAGGGCCTCTCTGGAGACGCTTCGGTCGATGAGCGACGCCGAGATCGACCGCTTGATTCGAGGCCTCGCCGGAAGAAATCTGATGGCGGGCGGCGGCCAGCTCCGGAAGGCGATCTCTGCCGGCCTCAACGTTGCCTCGATCATGCCCAGCCTCCCCATCGGCCTTATTCGTCGGATGATGAATGGGTGATCCCCTCAAGGTTAAATAAAGGTGAGGGAATTCAGGGAACATGATCGAGCTATCCAGCGATCCCTATGTGCTCAAGCCAAGGGAGGCGCCCATCACCGAGGTGGACTTCAGGCTTCACCTTAACATAAACTGGTGTCGCGGCGTCCTCTTCAATGTGGTGGCTCAGAGGAACGGCATGGCCATAGTGGAGTACGATGCCATACTCTGGAGCGACGACTCGGTTATGTTCGTCGAGTACAAGGACTCAAAAGCGGCATACAAAGGCCTGAGCACCAGGCGGACCCAGCAGATGGGAGGCTATGCAAAGAACATCGCTCGCGGCCTGGGCTATAGAAAGTATGCCTTTGTAGTGGTAGTCAAGGGCTTGGAGGAGGCCACGGCAAAGGGCGGATTTGAAGTCATTCCGTTGCACTTGCTTGGCAACTACCAGCCCAACTTCGCATCCACCATCACCGAGCTCGACTACATGGAGAAGATGGTGGCGAGGTTCGCTCGAGAGGGGCAGGACGATGTGGTCGCGGAGCTAGGGAAGCTGAAGTCGATAATTGAGATGGAGCTCTCTTGAAGGGTGGGCAAGTTTGAGGGGAAGGGCAAGTGCTCTAGGGGGGGCGACGATCCTCAACGCCGTCGCCACCTGGAAAGGATCGGCAATGGGAATCGATCTTCGCACCTGGGCCGAGGTGGAGCTCGAGGAAGGCGGCCGGGTGAAAGGCGATCTTCCTGGAGTGGATACGCGCCTGATCGAGAGATCGGCAGAGCTTGTCCTGGAGCACTTCGGCCAGGAGTGCGGTGGGGTTGTGCGCACCAGAAGCGAGATACCACTCGCGAGCGGTCTCAAGAGCAGCAGCGCTGCTGCCAATGCGACGGTGCTTGCCACGCTCGATGCATTGGGGGAGAGCATGGATCCCTTGGAGGCCACAAGGCTCGGGGTCGAGGCAGCCAGATGGGCAGGGGTCACCATCACCGGGGCCTTCGACGACGCCTGCGCTTCGATGCTAGGGGGGGTTGTGGTTACCGATAACCGTCGGATGGCCCTCTTGAAGAGGGAGACGATGGATGCCGAGGTGCTCTTGCTCGTCCCCCCCGAGAAGATCTTCTCAAGTGAGACCGACGTTCTCCGCTCGAGGCTCATCGCTCCGCTCGCCGACGTTGTTTATGACCTCGCAATGAATGGCGATTACGGTCGGGCTATGACGCTGAACGGCCTGATCTACTGCAGTGCACTTGGGCGTTCCCCCGAGCCCATCCTCATCGCATTGGAGGCAGGGGCGAGGGGAGCGAGCCTTTCCGGCACCGGCCCATCCTACGCCGCTCTCCTGGATGGCGACTGCGATTATTTGGAGGGCGCATGGGGGGGACTGGGCGGAAGGGTGATAAGGACTCGTGTGAATAACCAGGGGGCAAACTCAGAGTAGAGGGGTTTTTTTGGAGCTGGCAGATCATCGCAGGGAGGTCAAGGAGATCGACGAGTTGATCGTAGGCCTGATCGAGAAGCGGCTCTGCTTAGCAGGCCGCATCCTCGAGGCCAAGGTCTCTCAAAGCATGGCCATCTGTGACCCGGAGCAGGAGGAGAGGGTGTTGGATCGGGCGGTAAATCTTGCCATATACAGGGATATCGATCCAGGGGCGGTGAGGGAGATATTTAACATCCTCATAAGGATGAGCCGGGAGAGGCAGCAGGAGCTTTTGGGGGATCGCAAAGGGGATCAGGGTAATAGTCCATGCCAGATGTAGCGGTTATTTCGGGATCCGAATCGGATCGAGGAATCGTAGAGAAGGTCCTGGCCAGGCTCGATGAGGCCGGGGTCAGCCATGAGCATAGGGTGCTCTCGGCCCACAGGAATCCAATCGAACTGGATAGGTATATTGAGCAAGCCGAGGTAAGGATATTCATCGCCATAGCTGGCCTTGCCGCCGCCCTCCCCGGGGTGATCGCGTCCAGGACGAAGCGGCCGGTCATCGGGGTCCCGGTTTCAGGCAAGCTCATGGGACTCGATGCCCTCCTCTCCATCGCGCAGATGCCGCCGGGAGTTCCAGTTGCCTGCGTGGGCATAGATGCAGGGGAAAACGCCGCACTATTGGCCTTGCGGATGCTAGAATGCGGAAGATAGCTATTTATACCAAGTCATCGTGATAGACCTCCAAAGGTGGGATAGGATGTACAAGCGGATTTTGATCGCCACTGATGGCTCAGAGAAATCGAACTTTGCTGCCAAAGAGGGCATCGATCTGGCGAAGGCTCTGGGCGCGGATGTCGTCGCGCTCTATGTCCTGAACGAGATCGTTATTGCAAGCGCAGTCAGGCAGCTCGGCTCCGACAAGAAGGAGGTCGAGGCAAAGCTCAAGGCGGCCGGCGAGAAGGCTGTGGCCGAGGTAAAGAAGCTGGGCGAAGGGGCAGGGGTCGCTGTAGAGACCATGGTCAGGCAAGGCGCTCCGGCCAACGTGGTAATCGATGTTGCCAGCACCCAGAAGATAGAATGCATAGTCATGGGCAGCCATGGTGAGAGCGGCGTATCCAAGCTGCTCATTGGTAGCGTAGTGCAGAAAGTACTATACTGGGCCACTGTCCCAGTGCTCGTAGTGAGATGATATTATGACCGGTGCTGAGTTCGTAGTTGCGGATTCGATGATCTTCGGCGCCTTTGCCGTTGTCTTCGTGGTGGGGACTGTCCTCGCCTATTTGGTGATCAGCCTCATCGGTGGGAGCTGAGCGAAAGAGGGGGGGTACATCCGGCCTGGGCCCAGGGCTTGCTGGTCGGATCCTCTCTCACCTAAGCTATTTTGAGGGCTATAGCCATCTTTTTGTAGATATTTTTGAGGTCTTTCCCCTCACTTTTGCAGGCATGACGAGGGGCGGCGGGGAAGACGATGGATTTACGGGCGAAGGTAAAACCCTATATACGGATGATGGCCATCTGCTGAGACGATGACCCCATATCGCATCTCTATGGAAGCCGTATGATCCCCTCCTGGATGAAGGTCATGGACGAGGCGGTGGCTCTTCCCCCTTCCCGTCGGCTCAAGGGTAGCTCGGCCTTCGTCAAGAAGACCCTAGACGGGATACTGACCTTCTTTCAAGAGGCCATGATTAGCGAAGGATACGCGAAGAGGGATGGCCTGCTCCAAGGGCTCGACGCGAGAGCAAAGCTGATATCCATACTTGCCCTGGTCTTCGCTGTGAGCATCACCCGGGATCTCGCAGTCCTTGCCGTCGTCTATGGACTGATCCTACTTCTGGCATATATGAGCAGGATAGAGATCGCCTTCTTCATCAAGCGCGTGTGGCTCTTCATCCCCCTATTCGCCGGCGTGATCGCAGTGCCCATCCTCTTCAACGTCTTCCTGCCTGGAGATCCATTGATTCATATCGCAAATCTCGGAGAGGGCGCAACCCTTGGACCCTTCCACCTGCCTGAGTCGATATACATCACCGTGCAGGGCGCAAAGACCACTACTATCTTCACACTGAGGGTGGCAACCGCCGTTTCTGCCGTGGTGCTCCTCTTCCTCACCACCCCCCAGGCCCTCCTCTTCAAGTCCTTGCGCTCGCTTGGTGTGCCAAAGGTCTATGTGCTCACGACATCGATGGCCTATCGCTACATCTTCCTCTTCATGGAGATGATAAGGGACCTCCATATTGCAAAGAGGAGCCGAAGCATCAAAAGCCTTAGCGTCCTCGATGAGCAGAGATGGGTCGGCGGCCGAATAGGCTATATGCTCATCAAGTCCCTCGATTTGAGCGAGAAGGTCCACATGGCAATGGTCTCGCGCGGCTTCAACGGCGATGTCGTGATACTGCACGATTATCGTTTGAGGATGCGAGATTACATGGCAACAGCCGGCTTTCTCTCCCTCTCGTTGGCGTTGACCCTAATCTCGTTCGACTACATCAGGATCTGATCTATCAATGAGCACCATCTTCGAGCTTCACGACGTCTCCTACACCTACCTCGCCAGGTTCCCCGCACTCTCAGACATCAACCTAAAGATCGAAAGGGGAGAGCAGGTCTGCCTCATCGGGACGAACGGCTCTGGGAAGTCCACACTGCTATCGCTCCTCGATGCCCTGATCTACCCGACATCCGGCAGCTTCCATGCATTCGGCCGGCTTGTGGAGGAAGAGGTCTTCGACTCGCTCTCCGATGATGCCTTCAGGGAGGAGTTTCGAAGGAAGGTTGCCTTTGTCTTCCAGAACTCCGACGTGCAGCTATTCTCATCGACCGTTCTCGAGGAGATCGCCTTTGGCCCCCTTCAGCTGGGGATGCGAGAGGAGGATGTTAGAGGAAGGTCTGAGGAGCTGATGGAGATGATGGGAATTGCCAAGCTATCCTCAAGGGCTCCGCACACCTTGAGCGGAGGCGAGAAGAAGAAGGTCTCAATCGCTTCAGCGCTTTCCACCAATCCGCAGGTCCTCCTTCTCGACGAGCCAACAGCCGGGCTAGACCCTCGAACCCAGCTCTGGCTGATAGAGCTGATCCAGGAGCTCGGAGATGCCGGAAAGACGATAATCGTTGCGACCCACGACCTCGAGACCGTTGAGCACATCAGCCAGAGGGCAATCGTTATGGGGGAGGATCACAGGATCAAGGCGGATCGCACGGCCTCAGAGGTCATCCAGGACCGCGACCTCCTTCTCTCGGCCAACCTCATTCATGAGCATGCCCATCGACACGGCCGCAGGCTGCATACCCACATCCATCCCCATCCGGGCCATCATCCGGAGAACGAGCATTGAAGGCTTGGAGCCGAGGTGGCCTCCTTCCCGCCTCACCTATTGGATGCCCCACGGCATGGAATCAGGGTCGTGTGTGAGAGTTACTGAAAACCGCTAGCGATCGACCTTGTGAGGATTCTGGCGAAAATTGACCGCAGGCTATCGACCTGACCTCCCATAGTTCTGGCCTGAGTTCCTCATTGATTCAAATGGAAAGGGCAATAGCATGGCCCGCAGCTTACTGCGAGGTGCGTCGCCGCCGTTTGACTTAGTTGACCGATCCTTTGAGGATCGCATGGCTAGCATGAGAGGATTTTGTAGAGCATTCGATTGTCTCTCCACAACTGCTATCTGGGCAGACGAGGTCTTTTACTGAGGTATTCATGTTCAACAACTCATTATCTGTAAATACGGATTGGGATAAAATGAAGCTTGTAAATATCCGACACAATGTCAAGCTACAAGCTCGGCAATTATGGAAATACATTGAATCTCAGACAGATTTGAGGGGAATATCCGTGAGTCCCGGAATCATTTTTCCAAATCCCCCAAAGGATCATGAAAGATTGAAGTTGATAGAGCCAATGTTCGAAGGCGAGTGGATTCAAGTCGTATGGGAAAATGAATCAATAGAGAAAGTAAGACAGAGGATAATGGATAAATCTAAATCTTAAATGGACCTCCAATCAATTGAATAGCATGATTAGCATGCCCACCCCTTGCATAGAAGCTCTGCCTGCTCTAGCACTGTCTGAGCTGCTGTCTCCTGTTTGTCCGGCGGGTAGCCGTACTTGCGCAGCCGCCGCCGAACTATGACCCGGAGCTTCGCCCTGGCCGACTCTTTTACGGCCCAATCGATGGTCGCATTCTTCCTGACGGCAACGACCAGCTCCTTGGCGATCTGCCTCAGCGTCTCATCTCCGAGCACATTCACCGCGCTGTCGTTGACCGCCAGGGCATCGTAGAAGGCAAGCTCTTCATCGGTCATGCCGAGATCAGCCCCCCGTCTATGGGCTTCTCTCATCTCCTTGGCAAGGTCAATGAGCTCTTCAATTACCTGAGCGGCCTCGATCGAGCGGTTATGATACTTGTTGATCGACTGATCAAGCATCCGGGCAAATGACCTCGATTGAACGAGGTTTCTCTGGGATACTGCCTTGATCTCGTCGTTGAGCAGCTTCTTCAAGAGTTCGAGCGCCAGATTCCTATGAGGAAGCCCTCGCACCTCCTCCAGGAACTCCTCGGAGAGGATGGAGATATCCGGCGTCTTGATTCCAGCCGCCTTGTAAATGTCGACGATCCCATCCGGCACGATTGCCCGGGATACGATCTGCCTGATGGCCGCATCCAGATCATCCTTGGTCTTGCCGCTTGGAGATGTGGCCTTGGATAGGCCGGATCTGACCGCCTGATAGAAGGCGACCTTCTCGCGGATCTCCTGGGCCAAATCATTGGTTACCACTATGGCGTAGGCCTTGGATAGCTCGGCTACCGCCTGAAGATAGCGGTTCTTGCCGTCTTCGAGGGAGAGGATATGCTCCATCGCCTCGGCGATAGATGCCAGGCGCTCTTCGGGGGTGCCCTGAAGGAACCTGGAGCAGTCGAAGCCGTAAAACATCGCCTGTACGACCTCGTACTTCTCCAGCATGAGGGCCAAGACCTCTTCCTCGGGGATGCCCGTCTCACCCCGGTCTCCCTCGGTGTAATCGGCGAGCGCTCGCTTCAGGCTCTCGGCGATCCCCAGATAATCCACGATCAGGCCGCCGGGCTTGTCCCTGAAGACGCGGTTTACGCGGGCGATTGCTTGCATCAGGCCGTGTCCCTGCATGAACTTGTCGATGTACATCGTGTGCAGGCATGGGGCATCGAAGCCGGTAAGCCACATATCCCTTACGATGACGAGCTTTAAAGGATCATTGGGGTCCTTGAACCGGTCGGCGAGGCCCTTTCTCCGCTTCTTGTTCCTGATGTGGGGCTGAAGGTTCTCCTTGTCCGAGGCCGAGCCTGTGATGACCACCTTGATTGAGCCTGCCTCGTCGTCGGAATCGTGCCATTCTGGCCGGAGCTTTATGATCTCATCGTACAGCTGGGCACAGATCCGCCGGCTCATGCAGACTATCATCCCCTTGCCGTCGATGGCTTCCAGCCGTTTCTCGAAGTGATCGACTATATCCCCGGCAATCAGGGATACGCGCCTGTCAGCACCGGCCACGGCCTCGAGCCTCGCCCATCTGCTCTTCAGGCGCTCCTTCATGTACTCCTCCTCGCCCTCGGTGATCTCCTCGAAGCCGGGGTCGAGCTTGGGCCGCTCGGCTTCCGAGAGGTCGAGCTTGGCAAGCCTTGCCTCGTAGTAGATGCGCACGGTTGCGCCATCCTCGACCGCCCGCTGTATGTCGTAGATATCGATGTAGTCGCCAAAGACCGCGGGAGTGCTCTTATCCGTCTTCTCTATGGGCGTCCCTGTAAAGCCTATGAAGGAGGCGTTCGGGAGGGCATCGCGGAGGTACTTTGCAAAGCCGTAAGCGATGTAGGCCCCTTCCTTTCTCTTGACGGTATGCGCCTTGAAGCCGTACTGACTTCTGTGGGCCTCGTCTGCGATGAAGACGATGTTTCGCCGGTCGGACAAGAGTGGATACTTCTCCTTATCGTCCTCGGGCGAGAACTTCTGGATGGTTGTGAAGACCACGCCGCCCGATGCTACGGAAAGAAGGCTTTTCAGGTCCTCCCTGTCTCCTGCCTGGACCGGGGCCTGGCGGAGGAGGTCCTGGCAGGCGGCGAAGGTGTCGAAGAGCTGGTCGTCGAGGTCGTTTCTGTCGTTTAGGACTACAAGCGTCGGGTTCTGCATGGCAGGATGATCGATGATCTTTCCCGCGTAAAAGGCCATGGAGAGGCTCTTTCCCGACCCTTGTGTATGCCAGATCACGCCAGCTTTCCTGTCGCCCTCCGGCCGGCAGGCTTCCACTGTGCACTCAACGGCCTTGTTTACGGCGTGGAACTGGTGGTAGGCTGCCATCTTCTTGGCTATCTTCTCGCCATCGGCCTCGAAGACGATGAAGTGCCTTATGAGATCCAGAAAGCGGCCCTTCTCAAATACGCCTTTTATGAGGACATCGAGCTCTGGCCTTCCCTTGGGCTCTATCCGGTCGCCTTCGATCGTCCTCCAGGGCATGAACCGGGACCAGTCGGAGGTCAGCGTGCCTGCCCTTGCCTCCAGGCCGTCGGAGATTGCGAGCATCTCGTTGTAGGCGAAGAGCGACGGGATATCGTTCTTGTAGGTCTGTAGCTGCTGAAAAGCTGTCTGGATGGTTGCATCCTCATCTGCTGGATTCTTGAGCTCGATTACTGCAAGCGGCAAGCCGTTTATGAAGACGACGATATCGGGCCGCCTGTTCTGGCCCTCGATGACGGTGAACTGGTTGACCGCCAGAAACTCGTTATTCTCCGGGCGCTCGAAGTCGACAAGGCGGGCGTGGTCTCCTGCAATCGAGCCGTCCTTTCGCCTGTATTCGACGGCGATGCCGTCTATAAGCATCCTGTGGAAAGCGCGGTTGTTTGCGATAAGCGACGGGGACTCGGGGCGGGCGACCTTCCGGAAGGCCTCATCGAGCGCATCGGCAGGAATTGCGGGGTTGAGGCGCTGGAGGGCCTCATGGACCCGCCGGGAAAGGAGGACATCATGGAAGGAGGAGCGCTCGCTTGCTGGCTCGCCTGGGGCGATCTCTGGGCCGTAGATTGCGGCGTAGCCAAGGGATCCAAGCCAAGAGAGGGCGACGGATTCGACTTCGGATTCGGTGATGATCAAGGGTGATCTCTCCATTGAGTACATAAGCTCCTGTGCTTCATGGGGTCAGGCAGTCAGCTCTCTTACTATCGATTCCCGCCTGCTCCAGGGCACAGGAGTTACCTCGTAGCTATGCAGTGCATCGAGGACGGGGGCCGGGACCTCCCGCTCGGAGTCGTTTAGAAGTGCATATGCCCTTGACTCCGGAGGGCGCACATCCTTGGTATCCAGCCAAGAGAAGGCCGCTATCTCGGCCTCGTCTCTGCTCGGGCGGTTGATTGCCTGGATAATCCTCTCCGGCTCTGCCTTCGATCTTGGAATCACGAAGTCGAAGAGGTGATCATAGCCGCTTTTGCCCGTGAACTTCACCCGTTCAATATAGCGCACCTCGTTATCATCCAACCAGGCGATCACGTCCTCATAAAAGAGGCTTGAGACCATGGGCGATGCCAGGTAGAAGAGGTCGTTTAGGGCAAGCATCGCCTGAAGGAGGTTATGTTTGCGATAGGGGAAGTCCTCTTGACCGGCCTTGACCTCCAGTGAATCGCCCACGAGCTTTACGCCGAATCCGTTCAACGTCATCTGGAGGAGGGCCTTTCTCTTTGGGGAATCCAGCTTGCAGCCTGACATATGCAGGTCGTTTATGATGTAGCCGTCGTCTGTGAGGATGTAGCTTCCGTTCTTCTTCCTGGCGTAGATCTGCAGGTAATCGTTATGGCGGTCGAGATAGGGCGTCGTGATCTCCACCCATCCCTCTACCTGTCTGAGGGTCGTCTTTCTCTTGAGCCACTCCATGTACTGGCCCATCAGGCTCTCTATCTCGTCCATCCTGTGATCCTCTTTTTGATGTTTGGAAGTTCAATTATATTGCAGTATCTCATGAAGTCTCTCAGTCGTCCCACATCAGCGGATCTGCGCGCGGCCTCTCCCTGTTTGGTAGGCGAAGTCAGCGCGGGCGATCTCGGGGCCTGTGAGTATTCGATAGCCCAAATCGCCAAACAGGCCGAAAGCGATCATCTTAACGTGGGATTCGTCTATATTCTCCATTTAACCATCTCTTTCAGGCCATCTCTGAATATTTGAAAGCTCTTCGAGCTATTTATGTCAGGTTCCATGTGGGATGTTATATTTTTTGCAGCCTCGGTTTTTCGCAAACCCCCTTGAAAGTAGCCGACCCTCTTGAGTTCCCTCTCCAATGACTCCCAGGTGCCACCATTGATGGAATCGGGATCTCGATATTTTGATCTGCCTCCAAGCGTCTTGGGGATCTTTGGATAGGCCTGATTGAGAGCCACGGGATCCCCGAAGAACCAGGCCTCAAGCTCCTCGACCGCAATTCTGTTCAGTACCTGAAATCGCGAATGGCTATATCGACTGCCGGCCATCGTTCGAGTAATCAAACCTGCATCGCATGCAGCCCTTTCCATCTGCTCTTTTAGAGCCTTGCAGCTACAGCGGTCCTCATCGACCAGGACCACAATGCGATAGTCATCGGGTAGCCATTTGGCGTAGCTTTTCATGAGCATTGGAAGCTTTGAGAGCAGATCGGATTTGCCCTGATGGGGGTGTATGTTAAAGGTCGCGCTGCTGCCGAGGATCTTTGGCACGAGATTCTGCAAGGCGGCCTCTGCAGATGGCTCTTCGACCAAGAAAACGATGTGCATTGATCATCGCTCCGCTTGGAGGCCTGCAGTATCGCGTACCGGCGTTTGTTTTGGACCCCCGGACGAGGTCAATGGATCCCCCACCTCGAAATGCCCTTCCATCCAGAGGTAGCCAAGCTGCGCTCCCTCCTCCATGAACTGCTTTACTCCGCGCATATCTTCCGCCCGGACCGCTTTTGTGTATCCCTTTTCATCCCTGTAAAGCACCCGGAGTTCCTCTGGACGTAGCCCGTTTACGAAGAACGGTGAGTGGGTGGTGACCATGAGCTGCGTCCTTTCAGTTGCTGCCCTGCACTCCTCGGCAAGGCCGGAGAGAAGCCTTGGATGCAGCTGATTCTCAGGCTCCTCGATTCCGATCAGCTGGGGCGGCTGTGGATCGTATAGCAGTGTAAGATATGCCAGCATCTTGAGGGTGCCATCGGATGCGTACTTCGCGAGGATGGGCTTCTCGAAGGGGGCGTCTTTGATCTGGAGGAGAAGCCGTCCATCCGGCATGAACTCGGAATCCACCTTCTCCAACCTTGGAACGCGACTCGCCAGGGCGTTCAAGATATCGCTAAGGCGGTCCTCGTGCTGCTCTTTCAGGTATTGAATGACTGCTGCGAGATTGTCGCCAGTGGCAGACAGCCGCTCCTGAGGCCCGGCCTCGGAAAATCCCCTCGTGCTGTCCGCCGTAAGATATGAGAGGTACCATCCGGTTATGAACTGGCGAAGAGCGCTCACCCTCGGATTTTTAGCGAGCTGTCCAAGAGCATTTACGGCGAGCATATCCGCGGAGGCTAGAACCTCGGGGACTCTCTGGTCCGATTCGCTCGGCTTTTCTCCGGGTATCACATGCCCTTCGCCGTTCTTGAAATCGAGGAACTTGAAGGGCCTTTCCTCTCCCCATAGGAGCCATTCCTCGGCAACTATCGGCCCTTCATCGATGGCTATGTGATATGTGATAACTGGCAGATCGCGTCTCTCACGATATTTGAGCTCGATCTCGATTGGGCCGCTAGAACCTCTGGTTCGAAGCTCTTTGAACCGGCCCCGCTTGTCGAGGGCCTTTCGAAGGCCGCCTGAGAAGCACTCGGAGAGGAAAGCAAAGACATCGAAGATGGTAGACTTACCGCTGCCGTTTGGACCGAGGAAGACGGTTAGAGGGGTGATCTGCTTCAGCTCAAGGTTATGAAGGGCTCTGTAGTTCTTGATCTTCAGATATTCGATTCTCGGAACCGATTGCTTCGCGCGGTTTGCCTTGGTCATGATCTTATCACCGACTGAGGCTCCAGGGGATTTATACATGGATTACATGAAATGGGCTTGGGGGGGCTGCTGGGATGGATTGCGGCGGGCTCGATGGTGGCGATCTCTGGGTTGGGAATGGTAGGGGGGCAAGCTGGGAGGGGGAGGCGGATTCGACGAGGGACTCTTTGGGGAATAATAGGGATTCTCCTAAAGATAAAATATATATCAATATTTATCTTCACAGTTTTTCCCCTATCCAATTTCCTTCCGTATCATAATTCAAACTGTAAGGCCAATCTGCAGCTTGCCATAGAGCATCAAATGAGGCACGAAGTGCATTGGGGATCTCATCATCAAAGGAGTCAATAACGGTTTCAGGCAAAATTAAAATATCATCATTTATTGAGGTTTTATATTTATAATAATCTCCTTTTCCAGCAGCCATCCTATAATCTTTTGCTCCTAAAATACTCAATAATATGAATATAGGCGGCTCAAAACTCAAATCACGTTCAGTTTTCAAAGACCTCTTTACAGCCATGATTATTTCGTTTTCAAAGACTCCACTTGGAATAAATTTCTCACCATTACGTCCTGTTAATAACGAAGTATCTACTGATTCAATAGCACCGTTGCGAAATACTTGAACGTATGAATTTGATCGGTTGTAATTTAGAAAGCCATCTAAATTGTATCGATGATCCCAACCCATGGAATAAATTGGGGCTAATTCCTCGATCTTTTTTATAATATCTTCGGATCTTAGGTCAATTTGAAAAAGAGGAGTTATCGAAGACACGGGCAAGATATGCAATACAATCTTTGATGATGAATTAAGAGTTATGGGGGTCTCATCAGCAATAATTTTTGCAATTCTATTATCTCGAAAACGTCTTATCTTTTCAGGGAATGTCTCTGAAAAAAGAAATGCTGATCGAATTTCCATTACATCAAGTGGGTATTTCCCAGTATTATTTCTTGAATAAAATCTAGACGTTGTTTTGAATGTTACCATGTGTGGTGGCATCCAACTCTTTGGGATGAAAATAATAATTATTGGTCCTTTTTTAAATCCGTATATAGCCTGGATTCTAATCCCAACTATCCGTGGCTCTATGCAATTAGCAATTAAATTATCCATACGACGAATTTCTGCATCTATATTAATTTCGGTAAGTCCTTCTGCACTTTCTGGAATACCAGTTGTATTTCCAGCGGAATTTCTCTTTTCCGATATACCATATAGAATATAACCACCAGAAGCATTTGCAAATGATGAAATATCTGCGAGAAACTCTTTCTTATCACGATCTTTTCCACCGGGCAACTGCTCTTTATATTCGAGAGTCCTGTTTTCGCTAATTCCATTCGAGATTAATTCTTCGATATCCTCTTTTGTAATTTGATCATATCGCTTGCTTATCAAGATGTAGCCCTCCTGTTATGAATATGTAAAATTTTTTAATTTAGCTTCTCCACATAATAGCTTTGGTAGCAAAGAATCACGAACATCTGCAAGTACTCGAGATTCGTTCTCGTTATTCTCTATCATTTGGTCTAAGGGATAGGCTATTTTCTCGTACATCTCAACAACTTCGGGTTGTGGTATTATGCAGGCTATATCTCTAAAATTCTTTTTGCTTATTGAGCCAAACACCGTCCCCTCTGCTTCGAATTGGGCAAAGATCTCATTTAAGGAAAGCATTGAATAAAAGGTAAATGAGCGACTCCCGCTTTTATGCCTAATCGCTGATAGGCCCCTCCCTATGCAACATTTTTCTAAAGCCATGTTAATATCACCTACGGGGGCACGAACGCTGACTAAAGCATCTCCGGGATTCGCTTTGCGAGTTGGAGCTGTACAATACATTCGAACAGAGGGATATCGATAACCAAAATCTGCTCGCCCCTGATAGAACACAATACCATCTCCAACCAAATTATATGTGTCGCCAGGGGGAGATTGTCCCATTTTCAGGTCATATTCTTCAGCGATCGTTCCCACCCCCCACCCCCTCGGCACCACCCGCCCCTCCGTCTCCTCGAAGCCGTCGGGAAAGAGCGCCGCCGTCTCCGCATCCATTCCCGCTGGCTCGCGCCCCTCGGCCTTGGCCCGCACGGGATCGAAGTCGACGAACCAGGACTTGAAGATGGCGCGGGCGATCGCCTCCAGGGTCTCGTTCATGCGGCGGTTGGCCTCGATCTTGTCGTCGAGGGCGCCTAGGATGCGGGCGATGGCGCGCTGTTCGGGGAGGGGGGGGAGAGTGAGCAAAACCTTTCGCAGTTCGCTTTGCTTGATTCCGAGAACCGTTGTGCCGCTTGACCTCGCACGAAGTTGATCCTGAACATCTTCAGACTGCATGAGATACTTCAAGAATCCGTTATCGAGAATGCTCGCCTTTGCGCGAAGGGCGATAAGCCGCTGAGCTAAAGCAAGTCGTCCCGCGCCTAGTTGTGCCACCTCACCAAGTGGGGCCTCGGTTGTGATGACAACGTCACCCGCTTTGGGAATACCGCGACGCATCCAGGGCTCATAATCTTCGAATGAGATGAACTCGTTTGGCGTCTCGATCCTTCCATCCTTTACTATCTTCGCTGTGATAAGAGGGATTCCGAAGGAGGTCTTCTTTGGAGTCTTGCCCCGATAGTCGATTAAAGCCTCCATGCAATCTTCGAGCGGTCGGACTGTCCATTCACCCGTCATTTCTTTGCCCCATCATCGAAAACAGACACTTCATCGTTTCAGCCCAACCTGACCCCCAACGCACGAATCATCTGGAATGTGTCAACGTACTCAACACCGAACGCTTTGCATGCATTCGGGATCTTAATTTTCACCTTGGCATCGGAGCTGAACTGTTCATGGGTGACTACGACGTACCCTTTGGCCAGCGCAAACGCTACCAGCCAACTGTCTGGCACGCTGGCAAACTCAGCCTTAGCCGCATCGGTGAATTGGGCCTGACCTTGAGACCAGACCATGATCTTGCGATAGGCATCTGTTACTTCCTTGCCGTCTGTCGAGGCAAAGAACTTGTGAAAACTGCCGCTGGCCCACTCTGCCAGCTTATCCTTGCCCCTCTTGAGCTCATCTTCGATTAGGTCGATGCTCAACACCTGGCCGTTTTTGGCGTTCTCAATCAGCATTATCCAAAAGGTAGGCGCGATATCGAATGAGTAGTAGTGACGATACGCCTCGATGAAGATGTTGGCATCGAGGACGTAGATGCCAGAAGCGGTCACGGGCCCCCTCCGACGGCAAGCGACCGGGCGTATCTCTCAAAGGACTCGCCGTAAAGCCCCGTCAGCCTGTATGCATCGCGATAAAGAAGCCTGCCTTCCCTTGCGGCGCCTACCACGACCTCGGCAAAGCGGCGGCCGATCCGGTTATTCTGGCTTGCGTAGAAGTTGCCGCCACGCTGGCCCTGGTCTTTTGATGCGCGCTCAACCTTTTGGTATTCCCTGTAGAAATTGAGGAACTCCCCTCTTGTGATCAGCCCCAAATCGACCGCCCGGCGAACGCAAACAAGTTCGCTCACCTTGAAATGGCGAGCCATTGCCTGATACCGATCCTGCTCCTCCTTTACAGTTGGCCAAAGTTCGAGCAGCTGATCTTTCGGTACCAGAAACTCGGCAGCCGCGCGGTTGCACGCAAGCTCGGCTATGTCATCGGCTGGCCGAAGCTCCAAGAGATCGAAGGCGGCGCTTCTGCCAAGCCAGATGTGCGCAAGCTCATGAGCCAGGGTGAACATCTGGGCGGCCTTCCCATCTCTCCCGTTGACGAAGACAAGCGGCGCGTAATCATCCACAAGAACGAAGCCTCGAAACTCGGCAGGATCGAGCCTGCGATGGGTGTTGTTTCCAACAACGCCGTTGGTCACAACGAGAACTCCTGCCCCCTCCATCCGGTCGCGCAGCTGCAAAAGCGCATCGGTCCAGGTGCGGTTTTCAGCAGCCCATCCCTCGGCAAGGCCAAGCGTCTGCCGCATCTTGACTGCGAGGCGCTCAGGCTCGACTGCCGGATCTGCTGAGCCGACGAAGCCTAGCGGCTCATGCCCATCTTCGATCAGATGCTCCCGCATCCAGACCTGCCGCCGCTCCATCATCTGGACAGTCTCGAGGAGGTCGGGGCTTGGCCCGCTTGGGCGGTCATTGCCAAGCGTGCGGAAATGCGGGAAGGAAAGCCGCTCCTCCGGGGGCTCGGGCAGGAAGAGATAGCCAAGCGGCGTCGATGTCGCCTTCGCGAAAGCTTCGAGCTGACGCAATGTAGGCTGGCTTTTGCCGCTTTGCCACTCGGGAAGCTTCGGAAACCTCCGCTCAATGCTCGCCCTTCTAGCCGAGCGCTCCAGCGCCCAGCAAATAACCGGCCCGCTGATGGAGATCCGGGTCATGCTGTATCATCCTTCTTCTTGCAGGTACGGAGAAGGGGCGGCAGCATCATCTCTTTCAATTCTGCAAAGCGGTTTCTCAAGGTCATCATATCACGATCGATATGCAAATACTATATGATCACCTATTATCAATCTTATGGCGGTTTGACTTCACATCCATTTCGATCCACGCGATAAGCACCTCCCAGCGTGAGCCGCTCTCGACTCAGGCTTGGATGTGGCACTTCCGCTGCTATGGATCATTGAGCTTTGTCATGATGCCTGCGTTGTGCCACCCGAGGGTATTTGTCCAGCAAGCTGCTGGACGATCTCTCCAGGCATGCCCGAGTCCTCCATGTATTTGTGCAGCATCCTGCTGCACAATTAGCTCCTAAGACATCCTGCTTTCAGTCCCAACAGGATTGCCCGAATCCCCTCTTTTCCGCCCCGACTGAAGCGCTCGATCTTCTGGATGCACTCCATGATGTAAGCGAGGTAGACGCGAGGGTCTTTGCTTACAGTGGCCGGGCCTCCTTCAGGACTCGCCTTCGAAGCAGACAATAGAGGCCCTGCTCGGTGACGACATCCACTTTTCGCCCGAGAAGGTCCTCAAGCTCCACCATCAGCCCTGCCTGATCCAGGAGGCTTCGACCCGGCTCAAGCTTTACCTGCAGGTCTATATCGCTATCTTCGCCCGCTTCATTCCGGGCGAGGGAGCCGAAGACGCGCACATTGCGCGCCCCGTGCCTGGCGGCAGCTTGCAAGATCTCCTCCCTGCGGAACTTCAATTGGCTATCCAGATCCATGCCTTTTTTCCTTTATGCTCCGGCCCTTTCTGCCGCTCCAGGATTGTCCCTTAGGCCTCCACATACTGGCGGACCTCCACACCTGGCCTCCTGCTGCAATCATCCTCTCGCCGGACTTTAGCAGCTCTGAGCTGATCCGCCCGTCTACGTATGCCTCGCCGCAGTTATCGCATACCTCGGCCGGGACCCCGTTTGCAGCCACCGCAAAAGAGCCCCTCTCCAGGGCAATTGTGGTCGTTCCGGCTTTGGTTATCCTATGTCTGCAGATAGTAGTCAAGTTATACAAAATGTTTATATCACATCAAAAAATAAAAATATGTATCTCCACCTCGCCGCACCCGCAAGCTGGCTCACCACGGGCGCGGGCCCGGGCCCCTGATTCTGCCCGCATGCGCCAGGCTGTAACGCGACCGGTCGTGCGAGCTAGCCTCATTCTACCATTTCCAGCAAGGCTCGCGCGATCTTGCAAGATATGGCATAGCGAATATCAAAAACGGAGAACGAGAGCGGGGCAATGCGTTGATTTGCTTAATAGCTCAGACAAGAGCATCAATTTCCGCATCTGTAAAGCCCAACTGACGCAGCACGAGTTTCATATATTTGGAGGAGAGTTCGCTCCTAGCCATTATCACGGGCGCCCGAAATACGATCCCATCTTTTTCTCGTTCGAAGATGGCATGACTGGTTCCGCTCTGCCGAACGAATCTGGCATCGCCTCGATTAAGTAGCCTTACAAACTTCTGGCTCGACATGGGTGGTATCTTTTCAGACACTGGCAGAGACCTCAAAGGTTATGCTCTCTGAATAAACCCAGTCGGACGAAGGCCTTACATATTCGACGTCGTCGATAAGAAATTCTCGAAGAATATCAAGGGAGACTGGCCTTATATCACTCAATAATCCTTCATCTTTCATATACGAGATGTACCCATCACAGGCTTCTTGAAGCATCCTCCTTGCCTCCTCTATGCTATCGCCCTGGCTAGATATATTGATCTCAAGACAAAGGGCTACATAATGATTTCCAGATTTCTTTATTATTCCAGTAAACGGCATACCTGCTCATCCTTCCGGTTTTCAGCAGATCACAATAGGTTTCGTAGATGTATAAAACCTCGCTTAGCCTGGCCATCGCAGCATCATCTGCAATACTTGATGAAGAAGGCTGGTTGTGCATCCAAGTACAAGCTCATCGATATACGCCTTGGTCTGCCTACGTCCAGGGGAAGTGTAAATGGCGGGCAGAAACGTTGGGAACAGAGGTCTCCAGCTATGGCTGCGGGATTACTACCAGATCGCATATGGGGGGGCAGATGAGATCTTGACAAATGTCATAGTTCCTGTACGTAACAACACAATATGGACAGACCACTCAAAACTATTCGCAGACCGAAATCACGAAGCGGACACATCATTCTGGTGAAGCAGTGGATCGATATCTAAGGGATTACAACCGAGTTAAGGTGTTGCGTGGAGGAATGGCCGTAGCGGATGGCCTTCTCTTGAAGATGTGGCATTGATGGCTTCGAGGGGCAAGGCAACCTCGATTAGACATAACTTACCTGCGAATATACCAATGTAGACGCGAGGATCTTTGCTCACAGTTAAGATAGGGAGGTCTCGTTCGATGACCTGCCACACCTCGTCAAGATCCACTCCGAAGTATTCGTGGACAAGAATATTGCGCATTGCCACGATCTGTGCCCATGGAACCTCTGGATATGCCTCGTGAAAGTCACGCCCAAGCCGCGCCGCAGCTTCGCCGATGATCTGTATATGATGCACCATCCAGACCTGAACTAATTCATCGATCTCTAAGGCATCCCTGCCGCGAGCTGCATACCTCTCGATGCGATCGATAGCATCCAGAATATCCATTAACCTCTCATACGGATCTCTCACAAAGGAACTGCCTCCCGTAAGACGCGCTCGCGGATGCGCGGTTTTATGCCGCGGTCGCTCACAACGTCGACCTTGCACCCGAGAAGCTCCTGCAACTCCAGCCAGAGCCCTGCATGATCAAGAAGGCTTCTCCCAGGCTCAAACTCCACCAGAAGATCGATATCGCTCTTTTCATCAGCCTCCCCTCGTGCAACTGAGCCGAAGACGCGCACATTGCGCGCTCCGTGCCTTGCGGCAATGCGCAAGATATCCTCCCTGCGAGACTTCAAGAGACCTTCGAGATCCATAGCTTTGCTCTTCCCTCAACGACTTTGATATCCATAGACTTCGCCCTGAGATTATTAATTGTCTT
This sequence comes from Methanotrichaceae archaeon, assembly GCA_016927425.1. Classification (GTDB taxonomy): domain Archaea; phylum Halobacteriota; class Methanosarcinia; order Methanotrichales; family Methanotrichaceae; genus JAFGMR01. The sequence goes on from JAFGMR010000001.1 coordinate 44,350, forward strand.
TCTCAAATATATACCCCAGCCCCTCAAGGTTTGCCTGAATCTCCGCCTCAAGCCGCGCCGACTCGGCGAACTGCTCGGAAAGCTTTGCCGTCAGACGCTTCATCTTCTCCTCGAACGGCTCGCCGTCCTCCTCCTCTGCCTCGGCGCCTACGTAGCGGCCGGGGGTAAGCACGTATCCGTTCTTCTTGATCTCATCGATCCCGGCGCTCCTGCAAAATCCCGGCAGATCCTCGTACTCGCCCGCGGCTGGATCGCCTCGCCATGCGTGGTAGGTCCCGGCGATCCTCGCGATCTCCTCATCGGTCAGCTCCCTGTGAACCCTGTCGATCAGAATCCCCATCTTCCGAGCGTCGAGAAAGAGCGTCTCGCCCCTCCTGTCCCGAAACCGCCCGTTCTTCTTCTCCCTCGCAAGGAACCAGAGGCAGGCCGGGATCTGCGTCGAGTAGAAGAGCTGCCCCGGAAGGGCGACCATGCAGTCGACGAGATCTGCCTCGATGATGGCCCGGCGGATCTCGCCCTCGCCCGACTGGTTTGAGGACATGGAGCCGTTTGCAAGGACGAAGCCAGCATAGCCCGAAGGCGCGAGGTGATGGATGAAGTGCTGGACCCAGGCGAAGTTTGCGTTTCCTGCAGGCGGGGGGGCAAACTTCCAGCGCACGTCCTCCCTTAGGCGCTCTCCGCCCCAGTCGCTGCTGTTGAACGGCGGATTGGCAAGGATGTAGTCGGCCTTGAGATCGGGGTGCAGGTCCCGGTGGAAGCTGTCCGCATGCTCTGGTCCCAGGTTGTTGTCGATTCCCCTGATTGCCAGGTTCATCTTGGCCAGCTTCCATGTGGTGGGATTTGACTCCTGGCCGTAGATGGCGATATCGCCAATGCGCCCGCCATGGGCCTCGACGAACTTCTCGCTCTGGACGAACATGCCGCCTGAGCCGCAGCATGGATCGTAGATCCTGCCCTTGTAGGGCGAGAGCATCTCAACGAGCGTTATTACCACACAGCGTGGGGTGTAGAACTGGCCGCCCTTCTTTCCCTCTGCAGAGGCGAACTGGCCCAGGAAGTACTCGTAGACCCTTCCAAGGATATCCTTGGAGCGGTTCTCCTCGTCGCCAAGACCGATATTCGCTATGAGATCGATCAGCTCTCCAAGGCGCTGCTTGTCAAGGGCAGGACGGGCGTAGTCCTTTGGAAGGACGCCCTTTAGGGAGCGGTTGTCCCTCTCGATCGCAACCATTGCGTTGTCGACGAGCCTCCCTATCGTCGCTTGCTTGGCATTGGCCTGGAGGAAGGACCAGCGGGCCTCCTTTGGCACCCAGAAGATGTTCTCTGCCCGGTACTCATCCGGATCCTCGGGATCTGCGCCAAGATCCAGCTCCCAAAGGAGCTCTGCATGTCTCTCTTCGAAGGCATCGGAGATGTATTTGAGAAAGATGAGGCCTAAGACGACGTGCTTATACTCTGCAGCATCCATGTTGTTCCTGAGCTTGTCGGCGGCAGCCCAGAGGGTGGCCTCGAAGCCAAGGGTAGCCCCATTGTTCTTCTTGTTCTTTGGATTATTTTTGCGTCTCCCTCTTGCCATAGCCCTACACCTTGAGTTAGAATGCAATGCATTCAGTGCCTATTCCTTAATAGCCTTTGTAGGCGTGCAGAAGGGACTTGGTAGCCTATCGATCCTGCTGCAAAATAGCAGAAGTCCACCGAACAAGTGACTGAACAAGTGGAACGTCTTCTGGTCACGCTGATTAAGGATACCTATTCAGCCTATGTACCCATGGTTCGTATGGACCTTTCGCGTCGCCCACCCGGAGCGGGTCTCCGCCTGCAACGGCGAGGCCCCGAGGGCGCCCTCGCCCCGAACCGCGATGGCGTGGCTGTTGTGAAGCCCGGCGGCGTGTCCTGCCCCCCCCCCTCCAAGGCCGCTTGCGATGGCGCCATGCGGCAATTCCCGCCGCCGCCAGCCGTGGATCGCGGCAGGCTATAGACGCGCCGCAGGCAATCCATGGAGGCGCCAGCGGGCAGCGGGGTGTGCTTCCCAGGCAGGCGGCGGGGATCGATGGGGGAGGGCGGCTTGACTTCTCTCATTTTCATCTGCTCGGAGCGATTCCCTCCAGTCCCATCACAGCACGCACTCGCTACAGTCCTTGCATTCGCACTCGATGTTAGTGATCTTCCACTTCAAAGCCCAGCGCTTTATATCCTTGATTATATCTACGATCTCCTGGCCGCTTTCCGTCAAGGCGTACTCGGTTCTGACGGGAGATGAGCTCTCATCGACCCTCTTCTCGATCAGCCCTTCGCAATCGAGCTCCTTCAGCCTCGCAGAGAGGACCTTTGGTGTGATGCCGCCAAGGCACCTTCCAAGCTCCGAGAAACGCCTTCTGTGCCCCTCCCCCTTGTACAGCTCCAAAAGGATCAAGAGTGTCCACTTCTTCGCTATGTACTTCACGGTCCTGTTGACGGTGCATCCTTCCTGCATGGTATCCTCGCAGAAACCCTCCATTCTATATACGTTGGTATTAAAAGTATACCATGGGCGGCGGTGGACGTAGCCCAGGAGCAAAATTATGAAGGTTGCGGTCCTCTACAACGGCGAGTTCGGGATCTCCCTCATCGGGAATCTGATCAACTTCTCGGGCTTTTGCATATCCTGCGGCGATGCTTGCACGCTGTGCAAGTCAGGCAAGTACAGCATGGCCGAGGACCTCGTCTCAATCATCGAGATGCCTGATCCAAAGACCCTCGACGACTTCATTGACGACGTCGGCCCTTACATCCCGGCAGATATACCCAAGGCCGAGATCGCAATCGTCGTGGGCGTCCATCCCGACATAACCTTCGGCCTCCTTCCAGCCCTGTTGGAGAAGGGGTACAAAGGCATAATCGGAGGATCCGAGAATCCCGCGGATCTTCCCTTAGGAACGAGGCTTCAGCTCGAGGAGGAGGCTTCAAAGCTCGGAATGGAGGCTGCGTTTGCAAAGCCTTTCTGCGCCCTTCGGCCCGATCCCGAGAAGCCTAGCATAAAGGCCTTCATGGAGAAGGCCCGCTTCGGCGAGCCTGCAATCGAGATCCTTACGCAGAGGAGCCGGAAAGGGAAGAGGACGATCCTCGCCGCAAACGTGATCAGGAGCGCTCCCTGCGGATCGACCTGGTACGTCGCTAAGAGGATGGTGGGCCTTGAGACCGACCAAGAGGATCTGAGGGAGAGGATCTCAGAGGCACATCACGCATACCCCTGCACAGCAAGCATGGACCAGGACATCGAGCTCAAGGACACCATCCTTCACAAGGCTGGATACATCATACGCGAGGCTGTGGAGGACGCGATCTCCTGCGCAAGGGAGGTCGAGGCAGGGAACTCCAGGGCGGATTAGCCCTCTGGTTTGTGGATAAGGCATGCTCATATAAATCCTTTGAACATCATCATAACTAGAAAGAAGAGGAGCATGAGAATATGGTCAAAGACCTCATGGAAAAGGCGGCAATTCTCCAAAGGGACAAGGAGACCTATGCCATAGCACCCCATATAGCGGGCGGGATAATATCCCCGGCTGGACTGAGGAGGATCGCCGAGGTGGCGGAGAAGTACAACGCTGCAGCCTTGAAGATAACCTCAGCCCAGAGGATAGCGATAGTAGGGCTTCTTCCCGAGGATCTGGACGGGGCCTGGGCAGACCTCGATATGAAGCCAGGCGCGGCAATAGGGCTATGCGTTAGAAGCGTCAAGATCTGCCCTGGAACGACCTTCTGCAAGAGGGGGTTGCAGGACTCGGTAGGCGTAGGCCTGAAGCTCGACGAGCTCTATCATGGGCTAGAGATGCCATCCAAGTTCAAGATCGGCGTCTCGGGCTGTCCGAACTCCTGCGCCGAGCCCGCGGTCAAGGATCTTGGCCTCATGGGAACTGCCAAGGGCTGGACCGTCCTTGTGGGAGGAAACGCGGCCCGAAAGCCGAGGATCGGCCAGAAGCTCGCCGAGGGCCTATCCGACGAGGAGGCCATGGCGCTCGTCGCAAAGGTGATCGGCTACTACAAGGTCAACGCCGAGAAGAAGCGACTCGGGGAGTTCATAGAGGATATCGGCTTCGAGGCGTTCAAGAAGGCCGTCCTCTAAGAGGGGGATGAAGGGATCGTCCAAGGCGAGACCATCACCCGTTATATCTCTTAAAAGTATTGAATTTAGAGTATATAATTTTCGAATAGAATACGACGATGGGGTAAGAAGAATGGGAAAAGATAAGGGATCGGGGAGGATCGTGGCCGTTGCGATTATCTCTGCTCTGATGCTTTTAGCGATGCCTGTTTGGGCCAATTCCGGACTTCCGGGTGGCTATGCCAAGATTAAGGACTGGGATCAAGCACATGAGGCGTTTAGTTTTTCATTTGGGGAGGTTAAAACAGATGATGGGGACTTCTTCATTGCAGCAGATCGAATTCACGTTTTCGATTCACCTGGAATAATTGATATGGGGGATATACCTCTTGCAGATCTAAAAGAGGTGCCGGAATACGGATTCCAGGAAACTGCAATGCCAATTGAAGGACACTCCTACTTTATTAGATCACACGGAAAGTATGGAAAGATTCACATTGAAGACATATTCCGTCCTGAAGATTATGAATGGATTTCCGTTACTGAATATGAGATCGAGTGGGTCTATCAGCCAGATGGATCGAGAAGCTTTGGAGCAAGCGATGCTCCTAGTGAACCAGCTCTCCTGGGGCAGACTGGGACCGAGGGAGAGGATGAATGTCCAGAGGATGCTCAAGAGGCGTATCAACAGTACATGACAGCTTACAACAAGCTCACCTCCTTGATGGCTGAAGGCAAAGGGGGTACGCCAGAAGGGCAGCAAGCATATCAAGAGTTCGCGAAGGCCAAGACCTGCTACGAGAGCAGGATCTCGGAAACAGAGCCACCATTTACAGCCACTTCAACGCCTCAGCAGACTGGCTGCGCTCAGTTCGAGGTTCCACCTGCGGGCGAATGGGCAAGCGAGTCATGGTTCAATACCAATATCAGAGTGACGTCAAGACAGACGATTTCCATTACAGCCTCGGGAAGGGTCCAACCAAGCACCAGCCGGGACTTATTTTGTGGACCCGACGGGACTTTCGCGGTTGACTATTGGCTAACTGGTTACTCATTCCGCCCCGAATGGGGGCACGCTGCGCTGATCGCAAGAATCGGTGCATCAGGCACTCCGATCTTCATTGGCACCAGTACCACTTTCACCGCCCCTGCCGGGGGCGAGCTTTGGCTCGGCGTTAATGACATCGATACTGGGAATAATTTCGGCAAATTTGTCGCCCAAGTGTGTCTGGGACAATCCTATACATCAACTGATGGCGAGCAACAACGGCTGTACCCTGTGGCTGATGGGGAAGTATATGCTTACTCGTACCGAAACTGGAACTGGGCAAACTCTGGCCTGTGCGAGACTATGGGCGCCGGCTGGCACCCGACGGGTGGAGAGAAGCGCGCGTACTTGAGATTTGACCTGCCGGCCGGTCTTGATATCAGCCGCGCCCTTCTCAAGCTCTACCAGTACCACAGCGCAGGGCCGGTCCACAGCCTCGGCGTCTACAGAGTAACCAGTCCGTGGAATGAGGGCACCGACACATATCACTCGGGAGAAGTGGAAGAGACAGCAGCACCTGGCGAGCTGTGCTGGATGCAACAACCGTCTTTCGACCCCGTGCCTGTAGCGATATTCACTTCAGCAACTGCGACGCCGGCATACGTGGAAGTAGACATCACGCCGCTCGTACAGCAGTGGCAAGGCGGAGTTCCCAACTATGGCCTGGTGGTCAAGACAGCCAATGAGCATCCAACAGCGAGCGATCCTGAGGCCAGGTCCGGGTTCTATACAAGAGAGCGTCCCGACCAGGCAAACCGCCCGGTACTGGAGCTATCGCTCGCGCCAGCAACGTCTGTGTCACGATAAGGGACGGAATTGTGAAGACGAATATATTCCGATGAGATAGAAACGGGACCTGCGATTGGAAAGGCATCTGGGAAACGGATTAGTGCGGGAAAAAGGACGGGCAAAAATGGATGAAGACGTGGATAAAATAAAAAAATCCACGCCATTTTTTTATTTTATACTAATCGTTGTGATCTCATTGTTGTACGTTGGATGTCATAGTGCACCAATATTGCAGACTCGCACTCGACCACTCCATTCCAAATCGTCAACCTCTCCCTTGCCGATAGCATAGTTGGGGGAAGCATCAAAGGAGAAGATATAGCTTGAGTGGTAGCCGTGGTCAGGGGCAGTTACTATGAGTCGGTATATGTAGGGACCTATCAATCCGGATCCCAAATTGCCGGGGACTTCATCTGCCGCAAGCCTTGTTGCTAATTCTCTCGATGTGATCTCTTCTGTCTCAAACTGGGCTCTGTCGCCCCAGTTTGGCTCTGTAGTTTGCGGATTTAAATCATCTGGACAAGGACGCAACGACATATGCCGCAATGGGGATTCGAAAGAGAGCCACAGATACATATAGGCCGTTCCGCCATACATATTATTGGTGTAGCCGAATACCTCGTTTGCGCCGGCGAAGACGGAGCTAAGATCAGTCCATGCACCTGTATTGAAGTAAATGCAGTTGACGACGTTTGCTGACGTTGACGTTGGTATTTCTTCCCAAGCAAGACCTATGGGACTTGGACCGGGCGATCCAAAGGACATCAGCACCTTGCCGGTATTATCCAACTGATAGATCATATCATCCCCGGCATCGGCAATCCAGAGATGAGCGCCGTCCCAGGCAAGCCCGCTCGAGCCCGGACCGGGCGCGGTGAAATGACTCAGGATGGAACCTGTTGTATCCAGCCGATAGATCTCATTGCATTGCTCTATAAATAATCCAATAGAGGCAGCCGTATAATCTCTCACATACCATAGAGAGGCACCATCCCAGGCCAGATCTCCTGAGTATGAATCGTCTTGCGGTGCTTCAAAGGACGCAATCACATTCCCTGACGTGTCCAGTTTGAATATCCTATTTCTAAAGCCCATTCCCCAACCATCGTCGGTACACCAGAGATAGGTACCATCCCAAGCAAGGCCACCGCCGGCATACGTGGGATTGATGTATCCCGGGGCATTGATAAAGCCAATAACGGTACCATCCGTATCCAGCCTGTATATTTTGCCGTCTGCCTTATCCAGATTCCACAAGTGCATTCCGTCCCATGCAAGACCTGAAGGCACGCTCCCTGGAGAGTCAAACGATGCTAATACATTCCCCGATCTGTCTAACTTGTATATTTTATCCGCAGTGAAGTCCGAGAGCCAGAGACTGCCTGTTGTCGACGGCTCCTGCAATGGTGTCAAGGTCGTCGACGGCTCCTGCAATGGTGTCAAGGTCGTCGACGGCTCTTGCAATGGTGTCAAGGTCGTCGACGGCTCTTGCGATGGTGTCGAGGTCGTCGAAGGCGTACTTGTCAACCATGGTTTGTACTTAATGAAGTCGCTGACGTTGTCCCCCCTGCCTTCGGGATTGTACCAGCCTCCAGCCTCACGATCGTCGGAATCGTCCAGAGGACCAGAGACATCGCCCCACCAATTATCGGTCATGTCAATAATGACATCGCTGTTCTCATTGGAGGCACCATAATCAATGTTATTCACAATGATGTTTCCTGAAATGGTGAGTGGCGATTTTACATTAAATGTCATACCGATGTTATTCTCTGTGAAGGTACAGCCCGTAATAGAGGGATGAGCATTTTCTTCTAAATATAATCCTGAGACATTGCTCCACCTGAAGAGAGAATCTGTTATGCGGGGCGCACCTCCATAAACCGAGATCATTCCAGGAAGGTAGCCGGGATTAGGATACGTGGACACCCACTCAGAACCACCATATTCAAAGACTGCATGCTGAATGATCGAATCAGAAGCCCTGGAATCAGCTTCAAAGACAACGCCGCCCCACTGACCCCCATTCTTCATATCAGGATCGACAGCGCTGGTAAACACGACAGGTTCATCGGCGGTGCCCAAGACCTTCAGCGCTGCATTTTTGCTCACTGAGATCTGATCATGAAAGATCCCTTCAGAGGCACCATGGCTGGTAACATGACCCTGAACCACCACCCCTGCATCAATGGTCAGAGTCACAGGGGTAGTCTCGTTGAATATCCTGATCCCTAAACAATTACCAAGATCATAAGGAGCAACTCTGCCATTATCCATGACACCTGGAACGTCCAGCGTGCCACTGTGGGTGATGGGCTGCTGACGATTACGACCATACAAACCTATGTTGAAACCTATTACCTGGTCATTAGCAAAGGAGTTATTGGCAAGATGCGGAATACTGTCGTCCAACATAATGGCATATTCGCTGTTGTTCTCGAACCTACAATACTCAATGGTGGGCGTGGCACCGTCCTTTATGTATATCCCATTAGCATCTATAAATCGGAAATGTGTAGAGCTGATCCGAGGCGTTCCACCCTCGATCGATATTGCTGCATTGGTGAATCCTGAATATTCAATTATGGCATTCTGAATTACCGTCTCAGAAGCCCTCGAGTCTGCGGCAATCACTATGCTAGACCAGTCACCAGCATTCCTCTCATCGCTGGCGCTGGTAAACACAACGGGATTAAGGGCACTTCCCAAGACCTTAAGGGCACCGTTCTTACCCACAGTGATGCCACCGTGATGAGTTGGATTAATGCCCCATGGATCGCCCCTATAGCTTCGAGCTCTAACCTCCACGCCTGCTTCTATGGTCAGAGTAGCCGACCTGTCGTCATTATGGATTGTGATCGCCATGCCATCTAAAATGTAAGGGCTTCCCCCAAGCGTCCATCTGGTGTCTTCGGTAATGTCTCCATTCACAACCGTGCCTTTCCCAGCAGCCGTAGCAGGCAGGGCATTCAGTGCCAACATCACAAAAACCGAGATGAGCATAATTACAGCTACGAAAGGGATCTTTGAAATCACTCTTGGTTTCTTGTCCACGTTATTGCGATTTATTCCTTTGGACATTTTTTCCACCTTCTCCCACAAAGTTCCGACCGTTGGCTAGCAATTATCGACATATTGACGCAGAAAATATGCAATATGCCATGTTTTATAAATACTACTATCTCATTTTATCCTTGCATAATTGCTTTACATCAATCCTTAATATACCTTACGAGGATTTCGAAGTTCCGATCTGACACCTGTGTAGAAGGATGGATCGAAGACGCCGAGCAATCATGAAGGTCTCGTTTGATCAGCAGCTCAATATTTCCGAGGACAAAACAAGTACGCAAAACCACGTCACATAGGAGAAGGGATGTAGGGAGGTCTGGAGATATGGGGCATCAAGAAGGAATGCAGGGCCCCCATGGGGCCCTCAAAAGGTTACCTCTCTTGCGGCCCTCTCGATCCTCTCGGAGTACTTCTGCTTGACCGCGCCCTCAAACCTGTGTTCCCCATTGATTACACACAAGTGGGGATAAATGGGCCGATTGGTGCTGGTTATCGCTATTAGCCTATATGCCTAATTAGACACAACTGATCGCTATGCTCCGGTCCTATGTGCCTCAATGAGTGGGAGGTCAGGCTCAAAGTCCCCGATGGCCTCAGGTCGTGAAAATGGAAAGTGACGTTTCTCAGATAAAGACGAAGGTAGACCCCTAGATCCGGCCTTTGGGACTACTCGCTATTCTCGAATGGAAGGAGATGCACGATGGACCGGGCTGAGAAATAAGCTATACGCTCAACAATGCGTACCCCACCATATCAGATGCACTTTGCAGACCCCCATCATCCCCAGGCCGACAAGAACCTCGAAGAGATAAGGGGCGAATCCTTTGCCCCTCAGGCCCGGCGATATGATCCCAGCACCTTGACCATCGACGATTCCCGGCGTACCTCGTCCAGAGCTGCCTTCACATGTGGGTCGTCCTTATGCCCCTCCAGATCGATGAAGAAGTAATAGTCCCCAAGCCCGAGCCTGCTCGGCCTCGACTCGATCCTAGTTAGGTTGATCTCCTTAAGCGCTCCAAGCATTGAGTATAGGGCGCCGGGGCGATCCCTCTCCAGATGGACAACCAAGGATGTCTTGTCCCTTCCAGTTGGTGCCGGCCCATCTAGGCCCACAAAGGCGAAGCGTGTCATGTTATTTGGCGAGTCCTGGATGTCGCGTTCGATTACATTGAGGTTGTACCTAGTTGCAGCATCCTCGCCGGCGATTGCTGCCATCTCCTGGAACTCCTGGGCAAGCTTTGCCGCGTGGCTGGTCGACCCCGTGCTCCTAAGCTCCGCTTTGGGATACTTCCTTCGCAGGTACTGCCTGCACTGGGCGAGGCCCTGCGGATGAGAGAGCACGATCTTGATCCCGGAAGGCTCTCCCTTTCCAAGGAGGCAGTGGCGAATGGGCTCGATTGCCTCCCCCACGATCTGCACCCGAGAGCTGATCAGAAGGTCCATGGAAGGCCCAACCCCGCCCTCCAGGCTGTTCTCCAGGGGGATGACACCAATCTCTGCATCCCCCCTCTCCACAGCGAGGACGATCTCCTCGAAGCCGGGAAGGTAGAGAGGCGAGCAGCCAGGATGGGACCTCCTCGCCGCCTTCTCCGAGTAGCTGCCCTCAGGCCCCAGAACGGCGATTTTCAAGATGCCTCTCTTTGGAGCTCCTCGGCTCGCTCCTGGCTGATCCTTCCCTCTGCGATCATCTTCTTTGCGATCGCATCTATCATATCCCCGCGAGCTCCGGCCTGGACCGCAAGGTTTCGGGCATGAAGGGACATATGCCCCCTTTGAATACCCTCGGTGGCCAGAGCCCTCAACGCTGCGAAGTTTTGCGAGAGGCCGACCGCGGCGATGATGCGGCTTAGATCGTCCGCCGTCGAGACGCCCAGGACCTTGACCACGGCCTTTGCCACTGGGTGCACCCTGGTTGCCCCCCCCACAAGCCCTACCGCTACGGGAAGCTCGATCGTTCCCACGAGATCGCCGTTGGATCCGATCTCATAGTGGGTGAGGGATCGATATTGCCCGTCCCTGCAGGCGTAGGCGTGAGCCCCTGCCTCGACCGCCCGGGTATCGTTCCCCGTTGCCATTACGGCCGCTGTGATGCCGTTCATTATGCCCTTGTTGTGGGTTGCGGCCCTATACGGATCCACCTCGGCGAGGGCTGCCGCGGCGACTATTGCCTTTGCGACGTCCAGTCCCCCGATCTCCTCGGAGGGAAAGACCGCCCGGGCCCTTGCCAGGCGCAGATCTGCCAGGTTTGAGATTATGCGAAGGAAGACCTTGCCGCCTGTGATCTCCTCGATTCGAGGGGCCAGGGCCTCGGCCATGGTGTTGACGGCGTTTGCCCCCATTGCGTCGCGACAGTCCACTATGAGATGGGCGACGACCATTGGTCCGACCCTGGAGTCAAAGATATGAACCTCGATTCCCAGGGCTCCGCCGCCGTACTTGACGAGCATCGGATCCTTCTCGTTTGCCATCGCCTTGAGCTCTTCTGCCCTCTCGAGGATCGCCATCTTCGCACCGAATGGATCGCTCAACCCGGTCACCTGGATCTGTGCCCGCATCACAGGCCCAGTCGAGGACGTGGTGAATCCGCCCCCGCTTCTCGCCATCCTGGCTCCGTTGCTGGCCGCGGCGATGACCGATGGCTCCTCAGTGGCCATCGGGACGACCACATCCCTGCCGTCGATGAGAAAGCCAGTCGCAACGCCAAGCGGCACCTGAAAGAGGCCGACAACGTTCTCGACCATCCTATCGGCCTCACCGAGCGAGAGGGCCGCACCTGCGAGCTCGGTTATCTCGGCTTTCAAGCCGGTCATCAGGGCGATTGCGTCGAGCCTCTCCTCGGGAGAGAGACGATAGAGTCCAGGGATTCGGGATGTCTTCAATCTTCACACCTCATCTGGCGAGAAGCTATTTCCCGGCAGGGGAAATACTTTATTCATTCGCGCGCAATTCGGGCTTATGCCAGAGCCATCATCCCAGTCGTCAGAGCCCGAGATCTCGAAGCGAATAGCCGCCCTCGAGATGGCGCTCGGCCGTCTGAGCCCCGTTCAGAGGATGCTTCTTGGAACCGACGGATCGGTAACCGGACTTCTCGAGGTTATCACCGGAAACCCGGTCGAGGTGAAGACACTCCATCAATTGGTCGTCCCGGCAGATGGCGATATGGCAGATGAGCTCCAGATCGATTTGGGCGATCCGGTAAACCACAGAATCGTTGCCCTGAAAGACTCCGTTAAAGGCGAGGTCCTCATCCACGCCGAGTCCTTCACACCCTTGAAGAGGCTCGAAGCGAGCTTCAAAGACGATCTGATGAGGGCCGATATTCCGATTGGTGCGATATTGAAGAGGCATCGGATCGAGTCTCGCAGGGATATAATGGATGCCGTATGCATCCCCGCCAATGATCGCTTCAGCGACGTATTTCCCGTATTTCCTAAGGAGATGATGCTCTCTCGGCGCTACAAGATCATCCGAGGGGGATCGCCGCTCATATCGATTACAGAGACCTTTCCCCTCAACGAGTTCAGGGATAAGAGCCGAGTTATTGTAGAGACGCCTTCACGCATTCACCTTACGCTGACCGATCTCAGCGGGGAATCCGGTCGCGTCGACGGCGGCATCGGCATCGCGCTTGACCATCCCAATGTCGTCCTGGAAGGAGAGGTCGCATCCGATCTCGCCGTGGATGGCGATCATGCGGAGAGGGTCGAGGCGGCCGCAAGGGCAGTTATGGATCGCTTCGGCCTTCCGCCTGCTCGCCTCACAGTTCGAAGCGCCTACAAAGTCCACGTCGGCCTCGGCGGTGGAACGCAGCTCGCAATGGCAGCTGGAAAGGCGCTCTGCGAGCTGTACGGACATCCGGCGAGTACGCGGGAGATCGCATCTGCGGTCGGTCGAGGGGGCACGAGCGGGATTGGGGCGGCCGCCTTCGAAGGGGGAGGCTTCATCGTCGACGGCGGCCATACCTTCGGTCCCGCCGGCCAGAAGACGGACTTTCGCCCCTCATCTGCCTCGCATGGCGTGGACCCCCCTTCGGTGATCGCCCGCCATGAATTTCCCAGTCACTGGGAGATCGTCCTTGCCATTCCGAGCATTTCGAGGGGAGCTCACGGCCGAAAGGAGCTGGATATCTTCAAAGAGTACTGCCCGGTTCCCCTGGCCGACGTCCAGGAGCTCTGTCGCCAGATCCTGGTGTGCATGATGCCATCTCTAGTCGAGGAGGATCTCGACGCCTTCGGCGACGCCGTAAACCGCATCCAGGGTCTCGGATTCAAGAGGGTGGAGTTGATGCTCCAGCATCCCCTGATCCACGCGCTGATGGAGGCGATGGGAGAAGCCGGAGCAGCCTGTACCGGCCTCTCCTCCTTTGGGCCGACGGTCTACGCCATAGGCGACTCCGGAATGAGGAATATCGAGGCAGCTGCTAGGGAGTGCATGGAGCCTGTTGGCGGGGATCTGGTGCTTACGAGGTGCAGGAACTGGGGCGCCCGCGTGCGCACAACGTAGAACCCCTCCCTTTAAGATGGAGTGGCTCTAAAGGTCTGCCGCATGAAAGAGATCGCATCATTGCTTGAGCGGCTCAGCAACGCTCATGGGATATCCGGAAGGGAGGGCTCGGTCCAGAAACTGGTCGAGGAGGAGATCGCTCCTCTCGTCGACGTGGTGAGGATCGACTCCCTGGGCAACCTGATCGGGATCAAGAGGGGAGAGGCCCCGTCAATCATGATTGCTGCCCATTCGGACGAGATAGGCCTCATGGCGAAGTACGTCGACGAGAAGGGGTTCGTCCGCTTCGTAAAGATCGGGGGCTGGTTCGATCAGACCCTGCTCAACCAGCGGGTGATACTGCATTCGAAGAAAGGCCCCGTTGTCGGCGTGATAGGATCGAAGCCCCCCCATGTCATGAAGGATGAGGACAAGAAGAAGCCAGTCGATGCGAAGGATATGTTCATCGACGTAGGCGGAAAGAGCGAGGCCGAGGTCGAGGAGATGGGCATAATCCCAGGAACCCCCATATCGATAGACCGAACCTTCTCCCCTCTTGGCGGGGATAGGGTCACCGGAAAGGCCTTCGACAATAGGGCCGGGCTTGTCTTGATGATCGAGGCGCTTCGCCGAACCAAGAGCACGTCTACCATCTACGCCGTCGGAACCGTGATGGAGGAGGTCGGGCTGAAAGGGGCAAAGACCAGCGCCTTTGGGCTCGAGCCCGACCTCGCCATCGCAACCGACGTAACCATCCCAGGCGACCATCCAGGCATAGAGAAGAAGGACTCAGCGCTCGAGATGGGAAAGGGTCCGGTCATAACCGTGGCTGACGCCTCGGGCCGCGGGCTTATCGCTTCACAGGACGTCATTGACTGGCTCGTCGAGACCGCGGAGGAGTTCAATATACCCTACCAGCTCGACGTCTCCGGCGGAGGGACTACGGACGCAACATCCATACAGCTTACGAGGGCGGGAGTAAAGGTCGGCCTGATCAGCATTGCAACGAGGTACATCCACTCACCAGTCGAGGTGCTGAGCCTCGAGGACCTCGACAAGAGCGCCGAGTTGATCGCACGGGCGCTCGATACCGCGTCTCGCCACTTCAAGCCATCTTGAGAGGGTCGGCCAAGGGGAGAACATCCCCTCGGAAGGCTGGGGAATATCTCTCCCTCTCTCATTTCATCAAGCCACCCTCTGAGAATGGCCGATCTCGAAAAAAGGGGGCGAGGGGTATTCCCCTCAATCGTTCCGTGAAGCGATATGCTTTCCAACCACGTATAAGAGCCCGCCGCAGATGACGACGCCGAGCAGGGCGGAGATGTAGTAGGCAAGCGCCGCTCCCTTGAACGACTCATCTCCTGGGAATGCGTAGTCGGGAATCGGGGCGCTCCATGTTGAGGATAGATCATCGAGCCCCTGAGGTATGAAGCCTATCTTCTCCTCGAGATCCTCGTTCCCCCACTCCCCGAAGGTCTCCCCCGTGGATAGAAGGCCTAGTGGCACGAGTATCATCAGTATCACAAGGCCGATGAACATATTTCTGATCGCCTTCTCCATTTCATCGCCTCATATGCGTAGACGCCCTCTTCATTGCCCCCATCTTGAGCAATGTGGGGTCAGCCTTCTGGATGTATGCCAGAATCAATGCGGTAACTACAGCCTCAACGAAGCCGAAGAAGAGCAGATGCTCGCCGAGCATTGCAGTCATAGTCACTTCGAGCCCATAGGGCATGTAGAGGGGAGTTCCTGCTGCGTCGTGCTCGAGGATCGGCTGGATTCCGAACAAAAATCCAACGAAGGCTGCCGCGATGTTCAAGGAGATATATCCGGCAGCGGCAGCCGCCAGTATGCGGCGAGAGGATGTAACTTCCGATCTTCCGCTGATGATCCTGTAGATGTAGTAGGCCGAAGTAGGTATTATGACCGACATGGAAAAGCAGTTTGCGGCAATTGCAGTCACTCCGCCATCACCGAACATAAGCGACTGGAGTATGAGCGCAACCGATATGGCAATGACGCCTGCCCAAGGTCCAAGCACTATTCCCACTATCGCTCCGCCAACGGCATGGCCTGAGCTCCCTCCGGGTATTGGCATGTTGAACATCATTATTACAAATGAGAACGCCGCGGCCAGCGCAAGCAGAGGCACCTGCCTGCTCCTCAGCTCCTTATTAAGCCGCATTCCCGCGTAGATCCAGATAGGGATCATTATTATCCACATGGCGATGTAGGTGGTCGGCCCGATGTAGCCGTCCGGTATATGCATAATATCACCAATATCGGATTATCCTAGAAGTATATCAATGTATCTACTTTAACATTTATTCTTACAAAATTAATGATTATTATCACTAAAGCTGCCGGAATCTGTCCTGGCAGGCGTCGTGAGATATCTCGTAGGGTTGGCCGATGAGCGTTCTCTCCGCCATTGTAAATGGCGGCATAAATGTGTTCAAAAGTGGTGGCATGGAATTGTCCAGCTGCCAATTCTGAAAGAGACGTTCATGGGGTTATGCGGATGCTGGACCGAAGAAATATCGTTGGAATGAAATATATTAAGCTACAAAATCGGGATCGTCAAAGAGTAATTTTGAGCCATATTCTCCGAGTGGGTCGTAAACTCAGAATAGGTTGGAATTTCTCTGGCATTGATGAAAGCGATAACTATTGTCACCGAAGGAATCAATCGATCTATA
>JAFGMR010000044.1 GCA_016927425.1 Methanotrichaceae archaeon
GTCATCTCTGAAGTTCCCAAGAAGGTAAGAGACCTGGACAGAACGCTGGGATTGAACATATTCCCTAGCTAATGGGAGTTAAGGCTCAAAGATAGATATAGTTTGAGGAGATGGGGTAAGGGGAGATGGAGTTGCGATCCCCGCTCAGCCGCTCTCATCCATCTACGATTCACCGGAAGAAGGCCTCGAAGCGAGCGCGCCTGCGAGGCCAGGCACCAGCTCTCTGCCGGCAGGTATGATGATCGTGGATTCATCGAAGGCATCACCTACCGGCTCGAATCTGCCGCCAAGGGATCGGGCAAGGAAGGCCTCCGTTACTGCATAGAGCGAGAGCCGGTTCTCAGGCCTTGCAAAGCCATGGCCCTCATCCGAGTAGAGGAGATAGACGACGGGGATGCCCCTCTCCTGCATGGCAGAGACTATCTGCTCGGACTCGTTCCTATTTACGCGAGGATCGTTTGCCCCTTGAGCGATCAGCAAAGGCCTTGTTATGTTTCCAACGTGCGTGATTGGGGATCTCTCCATCAGGAAGGCGCGGCCTTCCTCGGTGCTGTTGTCGCCGACGCGATCGATGAAGATCGAGAGTTCAGGCCCCCAGTAGGGCGGAATCGACTCCATGAACGTGACCAGGTTGGATGGGCCGACCAGGTCCACGCCGCAGGCAAAGAGGTCAGGCGTCATTGTAAGGCCTGCAAGGGTGGCGTAGCCGCCGTAGCTTCCGCCCATGATGGCAACCCTCTCGGGATCGGCAATTTCTTCTGCGATTGCCCAGTTGACGGCATCGACGAGGTCATCCTGCATCTTGCCCCCCCATTCCCTGTTCCCGGCGTTGGTGAAATTCTTCCCAAAGCCGGTCGACTCCCTGAAGTTCACCGTGAGGACGGCATAGCCCCTATCCGCAAGCCATTGATGAAGGGGATCATATCCCCAGGAGTCCCTCCCCCAGGGGCCTCCGTGTACGAGGAGGACCATCGGCAGGGGCCGATCAGGCCGATCGCCAGCGTGCTCGCGGGGAAGGGTGTAGTAGCTGACCATGGGAAGGCCGTCCCTTGCGTTGATCACAACAGAGTGCATCTTTGCGAGGGGAACTTCTTCCAGGCTCATTCTATTGGAGAAGAGGTACGAGGCCTTGGAAGCGCTCCTGTTGTATAAATAGTACCTGACAGGGCCGTCGTCCATGACGTAGGCTGCGATCCAGAGGGAGTCGTCGAGGGTTCGGCTCACAACCTCGACCTCGCCATCTGCTACGGTCTTGAGGTAATCCAGGTCGGCTGAGATCCTCGGATCTAGAACGTCCCATCTGCACCTCTCGTACTCGAAGGATGCGGCCTGGACAGTCATCTCCGAAGGATGTATCATAAGGCCGCTGCAATCGGCGAGCTCATCCTCGGAGAGGAGATTTGCCACGCCTGTCTTTGTATCCACGGCAAATAAAGCTGCTTTATCGCGGCCGCGGCTGTCGATCATGTAGAGGGTATCGCCAGCTCGATCGTATCCGATAAGGCCTGTCGTCATCGCGTCCTCAGGGCCGATCTCGATTGCGACAGTCCAGCTTCCTTCATCCTCCGGCAGCAAGTACTCAAGCCCGCCTTCAGGCGTCGCCCGGACAGCCATCCTTATCTGAAGCTGTCTATCCGTCATAAATCCGGCGAACTCGTCGTTCTCCTGGATAAGCGTCAGGCTTCCGTCTCTCAGGTCCACACGGTAGATGCGATGATACGCGGGATCCTTGTCGTTCAGGGCTACTAAAAGCTCGCTTGGATAGTCGGGGCTTACGGTCAGGATTTGAGCCTGGACACCCTCGATGGGAGTCAGGTCGTCTATGGCGCCTGAGCTTAAGTTGACGCTATAGAGGCGCCAGTTCTCGTCGCCGTCCCGATCCTGGAGATAATACAGATGAACCCCATCGTATGACCAGCCATATGTCCGAATTCCGCGATATGTATCGTTTGTAATCGGGCGCGCAGAATCGATATCGTCTAGCGGTGAAATCCATATGTTCAAAACTCCGTCAAGCGGCGCAAGATAACCTATGTACTCCCCATCCTGGCTCAGCCTGACAGCCGATCTGTCAGGATTGTCGAAGAGCACCTCGCGCGGGATTAGGTCGTCGTCAGCGCCACTGGCCGGAATGAGAAGGGCCAGGGCGAAAAGTAGGGAGAACTTGCCGATATGCATAGCGAACACTTGCGAGATCCGAATGTATTAAAATGTTGCGAGAGCTTTGAGACCTGACCGCCCATAGTTTTAGGCACGAACCCCCAGCGCTCCGAGGATTTCGCGTTGACGCTTTGTCAGCTCGGTCATGACTTTCTGCCCGTCTGGTAGAATCATAAGCCGAATCTTTTCGAGCTCCAAAAGGACGGCCTCGACAGAGCACTTCGACAGCAGTTCGCTATCCTTCATCATACGCATCAACTTCATCCGCATGATCAGCGAGATGAAACACGCAAATAGATATCCGCGTAGAATGCTATCGGTTCTGACGTTTACTGGCATCACATCTACATCGTTCTTCAAGACGTCAAATGCCTTCTCGACGAGATCTCTGCTCCGATAAAGCGAGAGGCAGTCATCCCATGTCTGATTGCCACGGTATAATAAAATGAACTTTCCCATCTTGTTAACTCTTTGAGATACGGCATTTTGTCTGATGCTGATCTCGAACTTATTGCCATTAAGGCTCCACTCAAAATACCTTGCATCCCTCTTTGCGACCTCCCTAAATACAACCACTGTATCAAACTGAGGCTTAATGACCACTGATTTAAGCTGTTCTGATAGATCGTAAAGACGTTTATAGAATGCTGTTCTTTCTTGCTGCTCTCGTTTCTGATCGTAATAAGCGTATCCCTGAAGGCCAATCTCCCCCACCTCGATTGTAATGGGCTTAACGAAGAGCGGCTCATTTTGATAGAGCTTCAGATTATTGGGGTCGTCTATGCTGCTATGAATGGCCGAAATTGCCTCTTTGACGCTCTTTAAAGTGCTTGTAGGTGGGATTATGAAAGAGAGATCGTTTTCTACAAGCTCATATATATTGTCAGTCGAAAATAATCCACGATCCATGATAAGGGTATAATCACGAACACCCATAGAGTTGATCTTCTTGGCAGTGTTCATCAAAGTGGAAACATCCACAATGCTACCTGGATAGATATCGTACATCACCGGTATTCCCAGCTGCTTGTCAACGATAAGTGCAAGATTTAGCTGGGGAAGATCGAGGCCATCTCTATTGTATCCATATTCAAGGAGGTTGATCGTCTCAGAGTATGATGAGATCGATGTGATATCATAAAAGAGGGTGCTCGATGTTGAAACCTGATGTATCAGACGATTTGAGAAGCCAAGATGGATGGCGCTATTTCCGATCGAGCTCAAGAGGTTCGATAGCGACTGGGATGAAAGTGAGAGGTTCGGATGTTCTTCATTCAGATGCGTACCTTCGAACCAGCTCTGGATGTGGTAGAGGGCGCGCGGTCGGATCGCATAATTCATTGCAAGGGTCAAAAGAGGCCATATATGATGCTCTGGGAGGACTTCTGAGAGAATTGTATCGAGCTTGAGGTCAGCAATGATCTTATTGAACGGGAGAAATTCGCCATACGAAAGCACCGTCTTGGGAGGCTGACCTTGAGACCTAACCTTTACAGGAACGCCATTCACGTTCTTGCCGAGGTATTTGGTCTTCTGGCGGACCTTGCCTGTCTCCGGATCTTTATAAGGCGTAACCTCGTAAAGGTACTCGATCCCGCTGATCGTCTTGGTTCTGACAAACGGCTTCATTATGCCTAAATATAGGCATCACTTCTATTTATGCTTTGCGCCTAAAGTTACTGAAATTGATAACCTTATGCCTAAATGATTGGGAAGTCAGGTTGAGATGCTTTTTGGATTTAGTTGCCAATCCAGATCCGAAGCATTTTTCGCCGATCGAGACAGCTTCCGATGGAGTGATTATGAAATAGGTTGGAGTTTCTATAACCCGTCTACAGCTCGCAGCCTCATGAAAGATCATCATGAGGAGTTCTCTGGGACGATCAGTATTCGATGATTCCGTATTCCAAAACGGACCCAAATTCCAACCCATAACGGATTCACGACCCGGCGCCCATCCCGAGTATTTTCTATAAAAACTTCGGGTAAAAACTGTTAATCCATCCAGATCCAAGGTCATATATCCGCCTCCCCGTACTACCCCGCTGCGTCCGCCTTCCTCTTCTTCCTCCAGTTCTCGAGCCATATCAGGAGCACCGGAAATATAGTGAAGGTGGCGAAGAGCGCGAATACGACCGAGAGCACCGTTATCGTACCGAAGCTGCTCGTCATGGGGAAGGGGGACGCGATGAGGGCGGAGAATCCAAAGACCGTTGTAAGGCCTGACGCGACTATCGCAGCTCCAATGCTCCCCATCGCTATGAAGAGCGCCTCCATGACGTCCTCGACCTTCTCCTTCTCCTCGTAGAAACGCTCCATGGTCAAGATGGCGTACTCCGACCCCACCCCCAGGATCAACGCTCCCAGGGTGGCGGTCATGGGGTTGTACTTCATCCCGGAGAGGTACATCACCCCGCCCATCCAGCCGATGACCATGAACATGGGAAGGATCGGAAGTACCGCCTTGACGAGGTCCCTGTAGATCAACAACAATATGAAGAATATCAGGACCAGGCCGAGCAGTGTCATCTGAATCCTGCCGGTGGTAAGCGCCTTGATGACCGTGTTCATGACCGTCATCTCTCCGGTCTGGATCACGGATATTCCGGGCGGCGGCTCAAACCATATCAAGTCCTTGCCGACCTCGTTTTGGAGCCGTTCGATCCCCACCTGGCCGAGGCTGTCGAAGGCCTGACCGATGTCCAGGATGATCTGGGCGGTGTCGTGGCCGTTGATGTACTGGAACTTGACCTCTTCAGGTATGCGGTCCAGGATTGCATCGACCTCGGACTTGTCCTTGGGGATGGATCCGCCGTTGTAGCCCTTGACAATTGTTGCAAGGCTCGCAGCCCCGTAGACCTTGGACCTCGACTCGACGACGTAATCGCCGAAATCGTCCATCCATTTAAGGGTCTCCGGATCGGTCACGTCCCCCTGGACGATGATGTTGAGCTGGTCCTCGCCGCCGAATACGTTGTGAAGGTGGCGGAACTGGATGAGCGGCGGAAGGTCCTGAGGTATGAACTCGTTCATGTCCGTCTCGATCGGAACCTGGGTGTCGGCATAAAGGCCAACGCAGGAGAGGACGATCGCGGCCGCCAGCACTGCCTGCCTTCTTTGAAGGACGAATGCCGCAGACTTCACGAGCAGGGGGCTTATCGGGGACCTCCTGTTCTTCCGCTCATCATTGGCTTTGCGTCCATTTCTGCCGTTTCGCCCCTTCTCAAGCTGGTAGAGGACGGTAACCCCGACGAAGAGAGAGGAGATGTAGCACATGATGATGCCTATCAGGCAGAGGAGGCCGAAGTCCCTGATCATGGGAACCGACGACGAGAAGAGGGAGAAGAAGCCAGCCCCTGTTATGATCAGGGCGATCAAGACTGCGGGCGCGGTATGGGCAATTGTCTCTACCGCCGCCGCGGCGATGGATCCGCCGCGCTGAAACTCCTCCTCGATCCGGTTCTGAAACTGGATTGCGTAATCGATCCCAAGTCCGATCAGTATGGGGAAGGCCGACATGGATACCATCGTCAGAGGAACCTTTAGAAATCCCATCATCCCGAAGGTCCAGATTATCCCGAGAAAGACGATTGGAAGCGGCAGAAGCGGCAGGTGAACATGCCTGAAGACGAGGAAGAGGGCGACGATCATCAACAGTCCGGAGATCATTAGAAGCATTCCCATGGAGGTGTTCATCTCCTCCTCGATATCGTCCATGAGGGCGATCTCGCCGGTCACTGTGGTGTCTGCTCCTGCGGGAAATTCCGCCATCTCAACAGCCGAGTAAGCCTCGGGGAGGACGGCCTTCTCGCTCTCCATGGAGATGTAAGTTGGAAGGGCAATCGAGATCAATGAATGTCCCCGGTCCGGGAGGATTGCGTGAAGCATGGCGGGGTTCGTCTTCTCAAGCTCCTCTAGGATCTCGTCTATCCTCGCCTGAGATCCGGGAACTTTCCGAACGCCGGTCTCCTGAGCCTCGACTTCCATCACCATCTCTGCTATGCTGGTCGTTCCGAGGACGTTTTCCACGTTCTCCATCTGGCGGGTCAACCGTTCCATCGCCTTCAGGGACTGGGGGCTTGTTACCGCATCGCCTTCAACGAGGACCACGATCGATTCGGTCCCGAACCTGTCGTTAAAGAGGTGATCGAACTCCACGAAGAGCCTGGAGTTCTCGTCGACGAAGGTCTCAGTCTCCGTCTCCATCGTAATGCTCTGGGCGAAATGGATCGACAAAATCGTAAGAAGCGCCGCTATCATCAGGATGGCGATCGGATTTGCCTCGATCCAGGTGCCCAGCATCTCTCCCCGGCTCGTCACCTTCATATTCACCTTCTAAATTTCATTCCGATATTTCGGAATATTTCGAAACTTCGATGTTTTCAGGGTATACGAGATATACTTAAAGTTTGTGGCAGACCACCTCTCGATGAGACCAGAAGATACGCCACCTGAAGAGACCTCGATGAGGTGCATGACGGACGCCAGCATCCAGGTGTCCAAAATGGCGAAGGGATACATCGTATCTAATTTCAAGGATCTCTTGGACTCGGATAGGATCGATGCGGATGGTTTAAGGCCTGGATGGATATAACTTAGATTATGGAGAATTAGGTCGAAATGGAGGTCGTCTTAGATGAAGAGATCGATAGGCTGTTACCTGATATCGGCGATGCTCGTCGCATCGCTCTTGATTGCAGGGGGGTTGTCCGAGGAGGCCTGCGAATACGTTCTAACAGGCATGGAAGGGCCTGAGATCGAGAGCGCAAATGAGATCGTTGAGATCGTCTTCCATGGGACGAATGCAGTTTCCTATACCATCCCCTCTGGCGAGTACGCCGGTTGGAACATCGTAATCGAGTGGAGCGATCCATACCCTGAGAGGGTGCGGTGTGGAGAGACGTTCTCGATCGGGGTCTCTGCGAGGGTAGAGAGCGCAGGGGCTGGATTCATCGGCGCCGGGATCAACTCGTATATCCATTCAGGAGGGGCTGTATGGCATATAGAGCATAATGCGGCAGCGGGAGCTGGTCGAAGCGGCAGCACAGGCGAGCTGTACTCGCAGGAGGACGTGGCCAGATACAAGCCAGATACCGATGCAGATCCTCAGTTCATCATCGACCTCTACCTCGGGGATGGAGGGGCTACAAAGGTGCTCCTCGCAAGGTACGTCTATACGAGAGGGGGCACACCTTCTGGATATCAGGTGAGAGGACAGATAAAGACGGTATACGACTCCCTCGGAGGAGAGGCCTTCCTTGGAGCGCCAACAACAGAGGAGCTGGATGCTGCGCCCTCAACTTCCGGCACTCAAGGAAAATACCAGAACTTCCAGAATGGCCAGATCATCTGGCATGGGAGCGGCCCTCGCGCCGGGCAGGCTTACGCCCTCTGGGGGGATATCCTCGGCAGATACAACACCCTTGGGGGGACCGGGGGACGTCTCGGATTTCCGCTATCTAGCGAGGCCGATGTCACTCCGTCCCCCTATGGAACTGAGGGCAGGTTCAACCTATTCGAGGGCGGCGTCATCATCTGGCACTCAAACGGCCCGCATGCATATAGCGAGTTCGTCGTAGAAGGGGCCATTGCATACCTCTATCAGAGCATGGGGGGCACTGCCTCATATCTGGGAATGCCGATCAGCGATGAATACGATATCGAGGGGGGCAGACGCAGCGATTTCGAGGGGGGCTACATCATATGGACCCGCGATGAGGGTGCAAAGGCATATCCCTGGGATCGCGAGCCAGCGGGCTCCCTTGAAGGGGCTCTACAGATCGAGACGATCAGGGTTCCCGCCGATCAGCCTGAGCCGGTCTACACCAGTGCCATCCTGGAGGTGGGACGCTACTACATAATCCAGGCATCTGGAGAGTACTCCTGCTGGAGCGATCAAACGGACGGAGTTGATGCTTATTACTGCTATGCACCGTGGCGGGTTGGAAGCGTTCCTGAGGCCTGGAAGCAACTGCTGATCGATGACGTGCCGATGTACGATATCGCTTCGGAGAACTTCGATCCTATCGAGTACAATCCCGATCACGTCTACAAGACAACCCTCATCGGCAAGGGAGATCGGCTCAAGCTCCAGATCTCCGATGCAACATGGTCACACGAGGACAATAGCGGCGCGCTCGATGTCAAGATCTACGAGGGGATATCGAGATAGCTGCATCCAATTTTTATATTTTAAATAATTGGCACTCTAGGGTGTGGATATCTCTTAACCAATTTATTATATAAACATTCATATGTATATTCAAATCCTATCGATCCCACCAAAAGGCCGATATACCTATGCGTTCGGGGAGTCATGACAGAAGGCGATACTAAGATGCTGATCGGAATCGATGTCGGCGGCACGACCACCGACGCAGTTCTCATTGATGGCGACCGCGTAGCGAAGGCCGCCCTGGTTCCAACCGACGATGCGGACCTTCCCGGCTGTCTCTTGAAGGCGCTCGACGAGCTGGTCGATGGTATCGACGGAAGCCTCGTCGAGCGAGTAGTCCTCAGCACAACCATCATAACCAATCTCATTGCCGAGGGCAAGACCGACCCCGTGGGTTTGATCCTCGTGCCCGGACCTGGCACGAACCCCAAGGACTTGCGCCTCCCCAAGGCCGAGATAATCGATGGGGCGATAGATTTCCGGGGCCGTGAGATCAAGAAGCTGGATGAGGAGGGGGCCCACCGGGCCGTCAGGTCGCTGGCTTCGCAAGGCTTTACGAAGGTGGCAGTTATATCCAAGTTCGGCCAGAGAAACCACGCCCACGAGCTTTCCATCCAGGAGATTGCATCCAATGAAGCGCCCGGGCTCTCCGTCGGCCTCGGCCACGAGGTCTCAGGCAAGCTCAACTTCCCCCGCCGGGCGGCAACGACACTCCTCACTATGGCTACGAGGGACAGGTACAGGGAGTTCGCCTTGGGAATGGCCCGGGCGCTGAGAGATCGCGGGATACTCGCTCCCGCTTACATTCTGAAGGCTGACGGGGGCACGCTTCCCCTGGATCGATCGATCGAGATGCCTGTCGAAACCATATTCTCCGGCCCTGCCGCTAGCATCATGGGTGTTATGGCCCTGGGCCTGAAGGACCAGACGTCGGTAGTCGTCGATATAGGAGGAACGACGACCGACCTTGCCCTCATCCTGAGCGGCCGCCCACTCCTCTCCTCGAAAGGCGCTCGAGTGGACTCGATGCTCACCCACGTTCGGGCCTTTGCAGTCAAGTCAGTTGCAATTGGCGGCGACAGCGCCGTGCGGGTGATCGATGGCAGGATATCGCTTGGCCCTGATAGAGGTGGCAGGGCATTTTGCCTTGGAGGTCCCTCCCCCACGCCGACCGACGCTTTGCGGGCACTTGGACTCTGCGACATCGGCGATGCCTCCCGGGCCGATGAGGCGCTCTTTGGAATCGGAGAAGCCCTCGGATGTTCGAAAGATGTGGCCGCTCGGCGCGTAGTCGATGCAGTCGTCGATAAAATTGCCACCGAGGTGAACCAGATGTTCGTCGAGTGGGAGGAGGAGCCAGCCTACAGGATCTGGGAGATTATGCAGAGGGAGAAGGTCAGGCCGGATAACGTAGTCGGCGTTGGAGGGGCATCTCTCGCCCTGATACCGCTTGTCGCAGATCGGCTCGGCGCAAAAGGAGTCGTTCCGCCTTATGCAGCAGTTGCAAACGCGATAGGCGCAGCAGTCGCAAGGCCGACTCTTTCCATCAACCTGAGGGTAGATACAGAGCAGGGCGTATATACCGTTGCCGAGGACGGAACGTCTGGCAAGGTAACGGACAGGAAGATGAACCTCGACCAAGCAGAGGAGATGGCCCGCCGGCTGATGCAGGAGAGGGCACGGAACCTCGGCGTCGAGGAGTACGTCTCTGAAGCTGAGGTGACTCACGCCGAGCTCTTCAATATGGTGAGGGGATGGTCGACGGTGGGTCGACTCCTGGATGTGAGGATGGAGATCCCAGCAGGCCTCATCAGCTCCTGGGGGGGTGCCTGAGTTGGCCTCGAGGATATCCCAAGCCGATAGGTCCAATGCTAGGAAGACCGGCCTGATATTCTTCCCCGCATTCGACTGGGCAATCTCCCCAAACCATCCTGAGAGGGAGGAGAGGCTCCTTTACACGAGGGACCAGATCTTCGAGGAGGGGTTGATGGACCTTCCCGAGATCGAGGAGCACAAGCCGCGCCTTGCAAGCGAAAAGGATGTCGCACGGGTCCACTTCTGCGTTCCTAACGTCAAGAGCCAGGTGACCGAGGCCCATCTGATCGCTGCTGGAAGCACGCTCGTCCTCTCCGACGCCCTGATGGCAGGCAAGATCAGAAACGGCTTTGCCCTCGTCCGGCCTCCAGGCCACCACTCCATGCGGGTGGTCCACGGGAACAGGGGCTTTTGCAACATCAACAACATGGCGATCATGGTCGAGTACCTCCGCCGCAAACACGGCCTAAGAAGGATCGCGATAGTCGATACCGACGTCCATCACGGGGATGGAACTCAGGACATATTCTGGCACGACCCCGACGTCCTCTTCATATCCTTCCACCAGGACGGCAGAACCCTCTATCCGGGCTCGGGATTCGTCGAGGAGATGGGAGGGCCAAATGCGCTTGGTCGGACGCTGAACGTGCCCCTCCCGCCGGGAACGACAGACGAGGGGATCCACTACGTCCTAGAGAACCTCGTCATGCCCGTTCTAGACGAGTTCGGGGCGGATCTCGTGCTGAACTCAGCAGGGCAGGACAACCACTACACAGATCCACTGGCCAACATGCGTTTCTCCGCGCAAGGCTACGCCCGACTAAACGAGATTTTGAAGCCCGCAATCGCTGTTCTTGAGGGAGGATATGCGATAGAGAGCGCTCTGCCCTATGTGAACATGGGAATCATCCAGGCGATGGCAGGGCTCGACTACTCACATGTGATCGAGCCCGACTATGTGAAAGGTCGCTTCCAGCAGACGAGGGAGATGAACCTGGCCATAGAGGCCACGGTCGGCAGATTGCAGGATATCTGGGAGAGCCGTGAGAACCTGGTTGCAATCGCCCGTGAGGAGTACGGGCAGTTCTACAGGACGAGGAAGCGGATCTTCTACGATACCGACATGATCAACGAGAGCCAGATGGAGACGGTGAGGCTCTGCGATGAGTGCCCCGGCTACAATACAGTTGCAACTGAAGCCGCCCGCGGCTATGGGAAGCTAGAGAGCGCCTACTGCATCTCGATTCCCATACATGCATGCAAGAGCTGCAAGGAAGACGCCCATGAGGAGTTCGAGGAGCATCGGTTAGAGCTCAAGTACGACTACGTGAACCTCCAGGACAAGCCGGCCGACGTCTACAAGAGCTATAACACGAGGACGAGGACGGAGAAGAGGTATTAGCGCTGACCCCGTCCGCCCATCGCCAGAGGACCTCCTCCGGGCGGCAGGGGAGATCAGCCCCGGCCCCGAGATAGCAGCCGCCGCTCGCCCCGGGGCCGGGTCCCGTAATAGGGGGACCGCCCGGCCTTCGGGGCCCCTCGAAGAAGCGGCGGGCAAGATCTCCCACGAAAGCCTGGAGAGGGCCCACCCCCTGGGGGCTGGAAAGTTGCAATGGGGGCCACTCCCTCAAGATGGCCCGGGCCTCTGTTCCATGAGGATGGCCACGAAGATTCGAGATGGCGTAGGCCCCATTAGTCCATGAGAAGAAAGGCTTTTATCGAGTCGTTTCAATCATGTACATGGCTGATAAAAGAGAGAAGAGAATGGTGGATGCATGAAGAGCTATCGCTTCTCCGTTGTAATCGAGAAGGACGAAGATGGGTACTCTGCCTTCTGTCCGGAACTTCAGGGTTGCTACACCGATGGAGATACTTGCGGAGAAGCCCTGGAAAAGATCGAGGACGCGATATCACTGCACATAAAAGACAGGCTTGAGTCTGGTGAAGAGATTCCAGAGACGGAATTCGTCACCCCCCTTGAAGTAGCTGTATGACGGATAAGCTTTCGAGAGCCACCGATCAGCCCCCCAACACATCACCCCCTGGAGCTTGATTATGACGGTTCGCACGATCACATATCGCAACGGAAGCCAGGAGATGCTGGACCCCTGGCCTGAGGGCTGCAGGATCCTTTGCCCCGCAGCAGGAAAGACAATCCCCTCGACTCCACCAACCTCCGGGACAAGCCGGCCGATAGCTACAGGAGCAATCACTCCAGAACAAGGACGGAGAAGAGCTGTTCCGCCGCCCGATGACCTCCTCCAGGCGGCAGGTGAGATCAGCACCTCCACCCTTGCGCAGGCAAAGGATGCGATCGTCGAGAGAACCGCCGAGTTCCTGGAGATCGCAAAAGGCCTTGAGTTATCCAGGATGGACAAAGGCCGTGCCCTTGATCTCGCAAGGGCGCTCTCGCTTACGCAGATCGGATACCTGCCTGTCAGGCCTGAGACATGCCCGTTTTGCATCCAGTACGGACGCGGCGGGCACTGCATCGGCTGCGGATACGCCCGCACGCACGGGCGGTGCGACGAGGATAACTCGGCCTTCTCCCTCTTCATCGAGGCCTTTCATGAGCTTGGAAGCGCCATCTTCCTCGATCGATTCACGACCGCGCCCGCGAATTTTCTCGATAGGCTACAGCGGTCCCTGGATGGATCGGTCGATCTTGCGCAAAGGATGATCGAGGATCTGCCGGAAGCCTCCGTCAATGGGATGATGGAGCTGAAGAGGTATTACATCCATGACATGATAGACATCCTTCCCCTGGATCTCCTCTCACCAGAGGTCTTCGAGAAGGCGGTCGTTGTTCAAGAGGCTCTCGACAGTTACTGGTAGTTCCTCGGGCAATGCGCATGAGGTGCCTGGGGGGTGAGACGGCCGGCTCACTCCACGTACTGGGAGAGAAGCTCGTTGTAGAGCCTCTTTACGTTCTCTTCCGTCCTCGGCATCTCAGGAAAGCCGTTGAAGCCCCGGGACCTCTCCACGTCCTCTGCAAGGTCCAGGTTGTACTGGCTTCTTGACATGAACCATTTCTTCTGGCGGTAGTATCGGGACAGGTACTCCTGCTCGGTCTGGCCGGGGGTGGGGATGAAGAGGCCGCTGCGTTTTCCAAGCTCAGCAACCTCCATCATCGTCGTATAGCCGGACCGGCTTATGATGAAGCGCGCCCTGTTCAAGAGCTCCACCTTCTCCTCGGTCGGCACGTAGGACTTGACAACAGTGCTCTCGTCAAGCCATCTCTCTTCCTCCTTGCCGGGGCTTCCGAGGAGGACGACCTTCTCGCCCGGAAGCTCGGTTACGCGGGAGAGGAGGATCTCCTCTAGCTTCGACCTCTGGGGCTCGGGTCCGGAGATCATGACCAGGAAGTCGAGGTCTTCATCGACCGATACCTTTCGAGTGCTGCATATGATGCCTGAGTAGTATGTTCGGACGTTTGTCACCTTGAACGAGGAGCTGGCAAGCTTGCCGCTCAAGGCCATGGGCCCTGGCGGATTGTCGGGGACGATCACTGCTGCGTACTTCTTATGGAAGAGCCCATTTACGTACAGCGTGAAGAGCTCCGCCGGCCAGAGGTAAGGGGGGACGCTGAACCTGAGCTGATGAGTTATGAAGATGGAGGGAATCTCCTTCGAGTAGACGCCAAGTCGGTTGTCGCTTATTATCAGGTCGTATCTATCCCGAGAGAGGATCTTCTCCAGGTTTCGCCTCTCATCGGCCATGTACTTCATGAGCACAGGGATATAGGCCGTGAACTTCGGAAGGAAGAAGCGCGTTGAGCTGTAAGGGGCTGGATAGTCCTTGAAGAGGAGGGAAGAGCACTCCGGAAACTCCTGTCCGAGCAATGCTAGCGCTTTTCCGCTCGAGGCAATGGTGACCTCATGGCCTCGGTCCAGCAGCTCCCTGATCATCGGAATGTCCCGGGTTGCGTGGCCGAGGCCCCAGTTGAGCGGACTTACCAGTACATGCGCCATGTGGGGGAGGTCTCACCGCCCAGATAAATAGCTTCTCGACGGATCGTTCGGGCTGACTCCCCGTCGGAGCAGCATATCATCGAGGGGGCTTTGATCCAAATGTCTCCTCAAGCCACTGCCTGATATCATCCCTCACCAGGCGAAAGGCCTCCATCGCCTCTTCCTCGCTCCCCTGAGCCAATGCAGGATCGGGAAAGCTCCTGTGAATGACGAATCTTGCCCCGGGAAACATTGGGCAGGCCTCCGCTGCCCTGTCGCATACCGTTACAACGATGTCGAAGTCCCAACGCCGGAGGTCATCGAGGCCCTTGGACCTCTGGTGGGATATGTCGACATCGACCTCGGCAAGGGCTGCAACGGCATGAGGGTCCACAAATGTTGGCTCAACGCCTGCGCTGTAGGCCTTGAAGCGGTCACCGAAAAGGGCGTTCATCAGCCCTTCCGCCATCTGCGATCTGGCCGAGTTATGCGTGCAGAGGAAGAGGATCGCCTTCCTTCGGTCCTCGTCCCCTATTCGACCGTCGTCCATGGAGATCCCTTTACGATTGCAACGATTCAACGCCTCGGCCCGACCCTGCTGACCTGGAGATCGAGGTGGACGGGCGAGTCCGACGGCGTTATGAGATAGGATATGACCGTTATATAGTCGCCAATGGAGATCTCTCCGTCTCCATCGACGTCGATATGAACGAACATGGTGTATCTTCTGCCCTTCAGAGGAGAGAACTTCATGGAGAAGCCGATCTTATGCCCATGGACGCCGCCGATCTCAAGATCTCTGACCACGTTTTCAGCCATGACGATCGAGGGCGCATCTATGCGACTTACATCCTGGATCCTCAAATAGATGGTTGCCCGGAGAGCCTGCATCTCACGATCGAGGTGGATCACCCCCTCGACGACCTGTGAACTGCCTTCTCCGGACATCTAATCTCCCTAGAGCATACCTATTTTCTGCGGAAGCTCATTCCATATTCCTTGCCGCTCCATAGGCTCACGCCCGAGAGGTAGTTGATATTCCATGTATGGAGGTAGAGGGATCTCCAGCTCACGCTGCCCTGGCCACCCTGCTTCTGTAATGTGATATTGGAGAGAACGTGCTTTGGTCCAGAGCTGGAGGTGCATGTGCCAACGTATACCTCGTTTCGTTCAAGCTCGGTGAACTTGAGCTGGAATTTAGGATTGGATGGCTCTCCCGTATATGTGATCTCAAGGGCAGCCCTTCGGCCATCGTACTCGCCCGCATAGGCTCCCAGGAAGTCAAAGACGCTTACGAAGTTCGTCCTCTTGTACATGGCCTTGACGGCGTCTATATCCCCCTCGCTCAGGTTGTTCCTCTGGCCGATGGTTACCCCTTGCTGCAGAGGCACGATTGTGGGCCTGCCGTTCTTCGAGAACGCGTGGGTTGGATAATGCATGACCGATCCGTAGTCGTAGTTGCCCACGTCATCGCCGTCGGCTATGTTCTGGTCGAAGTTGTGTACGCGATTGGAGATTATGTTCTCGTACCTCACTTCGACGAACCTATTTCTATCCTCCCTGCTATGCTCGTGCCAGAGGCCCACGGTGTGGCCGATCTCGTGAATGCCGTTTCCCGTGCTGCAACCATCGCCCAAGCTCAGGTCTTGTCGATTGCCCTGCATGCCGACATAGGACCAGCAACCGTCGGCCGAGATGAAGTTGACATAATTCGGATACTGACCAGCGTTCTGATCGGTTCTCTCGACGAACCTTATTAGAGTATTATGGTGCCAGTGAGAGATGGCATCGATGACACGCCTCTTGTTCGGAAAGCCGGAGGCAATCGTATATGGCACTATGCCGTTTGGCCAGCGAAATCTCTGTCCGGTGATGATGACCCCGCGCAATGCGGTTTCCTCGGCATCTCCCATGCGTGCGACCTCGCTTTTGCCTTCCTCCATCTGCTCAGCTGTGCCGAGGACGATATCTCCTTCGAACATCGCACGACCGTCAACGACGCAATACTCGACCGGCCTCAGCGTGAATGTGACGCCGCCGATGAAGCCCTTTCTCACATCCTCTGTCTGTAGACCCTCTCCCTCTGTTGCTGATACATCCTTGCTCATCAGACCACCTACAATTGATCACATATTACCATGATTTATGACATATGACACTTTCGGTATGAGTGAATAAATATAACAGTTTATATTAATAATTTAAACACGATAACCATCGATATCCGATCAAGCGCCTGCTCAAAATACCACCACAAGGCATTATCACGAGGCAATTAGGCGCTCAATCGGCCGATGATCGAGGAAAAGGATTAATGGAGATCGAGGCCTCGCTTGAAGCATGATGACGCAGATCGAGCAGGCGCTCGGCCGGCTGGATAAGATGGCGCCGGATCGAAGGGATGCGCTCTTTGAAGTGCTATCGAGGTACGTTAGAGGCGAGATCGGGCTTGACCTTGCCTACTACGAGCTCCTGGATCTGGAACTGGTCCCCATGCCTTCAAGATGCGGCCTCAAGGCGAAGCTGCCTGCCGGAGACGAGGAGAAGTTCAGGGAGAGGATCAAAGAGAGGCTGGCCAATCAGTCCTGAAATGGAGAGATCGGGGCCGGCGAGCTGCTATTTGGTGCGAGGAAGTGGCTCGGCAACCCCTTCGGAAATGACGGAGAATATGAGAGCGAATATCGAAGGCATCCAGCCTTTCAGCGGATGAACTCCTCTATGCCCTTGAGCCCCTCGACCTCGCTCCTCTGGATCTCTGACGCCTCCACAACGGTTGGCTTCACCCTTATGGGCGCCTTTGCCCGCAAGGCAAGTGCAAGACAGTCGCTCGGCCTCGCGTCGATCTCGCTCTCGCCTTTGGTGCTCGCAAGGGAGAGGCGGGCATAGTAGATCCCGGCATCGAGATCATCGATCAACACCCCCTTGATGCTTGCGCCGAGGCTCTCCAGCACGGAGATGAAGAGGTCGTGGGTCATGGGCCTCGGCGAGACGTCGCCCATCAGGGCCTGGTGGATCGATATGGCCTCGGATAGGCCGACGAAGATGGGGAGGATTCTTCCTTCCTCGTCCTCAAGGATGACGACTGGAGCTGCCGATCCGCTGAGGGCTTCGGCGACGTAGACCCCCTTGACCTTGACCAATATCGCTAAGTTTTCAGACATATCCTCGACCATCATCGCTGCCTCTCTACGAGCGGCCTATTCCCACATGGAGGACTAGATCCTCGATCTGCCATTCCTTGACCATGTGCCCTTTGACCTCCATTTCAAGTCCGAGCTGGAGCTCTGTTGCCCGCACCTCGCCCGCTATGAACTCCCTCTGGCCTTGTATCAGATCGAGCACGTCGGCCCTGTCGACGCTCACGCTGACGGCGATTGTATCCTCCACCCGGAGGTCCATCTCCTTTCTCATATCCTGGATGCGTCTGATGACCTCCCTGGAGTAGCCCTCGGCCATCAGATCCGGCGTCATGGAGACATCCACATATGCCGTGCCCTTTGAGAAGTCCGCGCCGTAGAAGTTCTCCGGAAGCTTCTCCTTGAACTCCACCATCTCGGCCGTTATGGGAAACGTCCGGCCTTCAAGCGAGACCTCGAAGATGCCGTCTTGCAATGCAGCCCTCACCCGATTGGGATCGGCTGATTTGAGCTCTGCAATCACGCGGCCGGCATCCCCCTTGAAGACGGGCCCGATCTTTCGATGGAGAGGCTCGAGCTCCAGATCCATCCGGGGCCTCTCTCCGATCGTCACCTTGCGGGCGTTGGTCTGCCCCTTAAGCACACCCTCCAGATCATTGATCTCAAGCGGCTCCGACGACGTTGCGATGATCTCTGCAACCGGCCAGCGCAGCTTCCTTCCGGCCTTCTGCCGGGCGTTGGATACGGCTTCGGAGATCTCCCTTACGAACTTCATTCGCTCCTCCAGGTCGTGATCGATCCACTCCTCCTCGGGAAGTGGCCAGTCGCACATATGGACCGACTCGGCTGCGGCTGGATCGAGCCCGCGCACGAGGTTCTGGTAGATCGACTCGGCGAGGAAGGGCGTCAAGGGGGCCATCAGCCGGCAGAGCTTGGATATGACCTGGTAGAGGGTGGCGTAGGCAGCGAGCTTATCGGGATCGTCCGTCTCGATCCATGTGCGAGGGCGCACGAGCTGTATGTACCAGCGGGAGAGGTCCTCCAGGACGAACTCCGATATGGCGCGCGCCACGCGATGGAGGAGGTAGCCATCGAGGCCGCTTTTCACCTCGCCTGCAAGCGTGTTCACCCGAGAGAGGATCCAACGGTCTTCAGGGCGAAGATGGTCCCTGTACTGGGAGAGGTCTGCCTTCTCCGCGGTGAAGCCGTCGAGTATCATGTAGGGCAGGGGGAACCGATAAGCGTTCCAGAGGATGTTGAGCATGCGATTTGTGTTGGCGGCAGCGTCCCAGCTGAAGTGCAGGTCTTCCCAAGGGGAGTTCGAGGAGAGTACATAGAACCGAAGGGTATCTGCGCCGTGCTTTCCTACAACCTCCTCTGGACCGACAACGTTTCCGATGCTCTTCGACATCTTCTTTCCCTGCTCATCGAGGGTGAACCCGTGCATCAGGACTGACCTATATGGTGCCTTGCCAAAGGAGACCATGCTTGCTCCTAGCTGGGAGTAGAACCAGCCCCTCGTCTGGTCGTGCCCCTCGGTTATGAAGTCCGCCGGCCACCACTCATCAAAGGCGGATTTGTCCCTCGGGAAGTTCAGCGTAGCCCATGATGCAACGGCGCTGTCGAACCAGACATCGAATACATCGGGGACGCGTAGCATTTGGCCGCCGCAAGGGCATGTTATGGTGACATCGTCGACAGCCGGCCTGTGAAGGTCGGAGATCGCAGATCCGCTCCTCTTCTCGAGCTCCTCTTGTGTTCCTATGACTTCGAGGGAGCCGCACTTGTGGCAGATCCAGATGGGAAGTGGGATTCCCCAGTACCTCTGTCGAGAGATGCACCAGTCCCTCGCGCCCGAGACCCAGTCCCGAAATCGGGACGATCCTGCCCAGTCCGGGTACCACTTGATCTTGGCGATCTCTTCAAGCATATCGGATCTAAGATCCCCGATCTTCAGGAACCACTGGCTGGTAGCTATGAATATGATAGGGGTCTTGCATCTCCAGCAATGGCCGTAGCGGTGCACGATATTTCCCTTGGCAAGGAGATGGCCTCTCTCCTCGAGGTCGTCCATGACCTCCCCGTTCGCCTCCTTGACGTACTTGCCGGCGTACTTCTCGCCCGCCTCCTCGGTATACCTCCCGTCCTCGCCCACTGGACAGAACGTGGGCATGCCCCGAGCCTGGCCTAGCTCGAAGTCCTCGATGCCGTGCCCTGGGGCTATGTGAACTAAGCCGGTGTTCTCCGCGGTCACGAAGTCTGCCAGGTGGACCTTGTGTTCGATTCCCCTCTGTGCGGGGACTATATCGTCGAGGGGATGCTTATAGGCCATATCCAGAAGCTCCTCGCCCTTGCAGGTGGAGAGCAAGTCGAAGTCCTTATATCGCCCAGCTTTGAGGACGGCATCAACGAGGTCTGAAGCCATGATCAGCTCGTCGGTCTTTCCCCCCCTCCAAGCCCTTACCCTGGAGTACTGGAAGTCGGGATGGACGGCAACGCCAATATTGGCCGGGATGGTCCAAGGGGTTGTCGTCCATATCACGAAATTCGCATCCTCTTCGACCAGAGGGAACTTGACGTAGATCGAGGGATCGGTCTCGTCCCAGTACTCCACCTCTGAGTCGGCGATGGCAGTCTGGCAACGGGGGCACCAGTTCACAACTCGCATGCCCCGCTCCAGGAGGGCCCTCTCATTCGCCCTCTTCAAAGCCCACCAGGCAGCCTCGATGTACTCGCTCTTTAGCGTCATGTAGGGATCGTCCCAGTCCATCCAGGCTCCGAGCGACTTGAACTGGCCTGTCATCTCATCCTTCTGTCGGAGGGCAAACTCCTTGCATCGTTCGATGAACTCGCCTACGCCGTACTCCTCGATCTGTCTCTTGTTGGTGAATCCCAGGAACTCCTCGACCTTAACCTCGATGGGGAGGCCATGCATGTCCCAGCCAGGGCGATCCCTTACATGGTAGCCTGACATCGAACGATAGCGAAGAACGCAGTCCTTGATCACCTTGTTCCAGGCAGTTCCAAGATGGATCTTGCCGGTTGTGTAGGGCGGACCGTCCACGAAGAAGAACCTCCGGCCAACTTGCCTTATCCTCCTAACCTTGGAGTAGATCTCTGATTCCTCCCAGAATCGCCTGACCCGCTCCTCAACCGCTCCCGCATCGTACTGGCCAGCCACCTCGGTGATCACACTAACGTCCTCCAGAGCAAAACAGGCTCGATCTCTTCCGAGGCCATATTTAGCCTTTGTGACAGCATTAGCGGCCGTAGCTCGCGAATATTGCCACACGGCAAATTTCATATATCCAAGGCCTAACCAGGGAATCGAGGATCCGGTAAGGAGCACGAAATTGGATCCCAAGGCATCTGCATAATCGGGTGGGTATCCTTATGAAAGAGGAGATCTGGATTGAGAAGTATCGTCCTGACAGCCTGGACCAGATCGTGGGCCAGGAGGAGATAGTCAAGAGGCTCAGGTCCTATGTGGCCTCGGGCAATCTGCCCCATCTGCTCTTCTCAGGACCGCCTGGGGTGGGCAAGACCGCCGCAGCCATCAGCACGGTGAAGGATATCTATGGGGAAGGCTGGAGGAACAACTTCATCGAGCTCAACGCCTCCGATGAACGGGGGATAGACGTCGTAAGGCACAAGGTCAAGGACTTCGCAAGGATGGCCCCCTTAGGGGGAGCGGAGTTCAAGGTGATATTCCTGGACGAGGCCGATGCCCTCACTTCGGACGCCCAATCCGCTCTTCGCCGTACCATGGAGAGATACAGTGCCACATGCCGTTTCATCCTCTCATGCAACTACTCCTCCAAGATCATAGAGCCCATACAGTCCAGATGTGCCGTCTATCGCTTCCGATCGCTCTCCGAGGAGGCGGTCGAGAGGAGGATTGCGTATATAGCGGAGAGAGAAGGCCTGAAGGTCACGGCGGATGGAATGGCGGCGATCAGGTATGTGGCCCGGGGGGATATGCGAAAAGCGATCAACGCCCTCCAAGCCGCGGCCCTGCAGGGAGATGAGGTCGATAGTGAGACGATCTATACGATAACGGCCATGGCCAAGCCGGAGGAGATCAAGGGTCTGATAACCTCCGCCCTGAAGGGGGACTTCACCGGAGCTAGATCGCTCCTCGACGAGCTCCTCTTGGTAAACGGCCTGTCCGGCCAGGACGTGATAGTCCAGATCCACAGGGAGATGATCGACTTGGACCTGCCCAACCAGCTGAAGGTGAATCTCGTGGATCGAATAGGAGAGATCGACTTCAGGCTGACCGAGGGCGCCAATGAGAGGATACAGCTGGAGGCTCTCCTGGCCTACTTCGTGCTGGCGGGTTCGTCCTGAGACCATCATTCTGCCTTCCGCGAGGGGGCCGGGAAACTCCTACTTCGTGCCAGCCGGTTCGTCCTGAGGGTGGCATGACGCCTCCTCCAGAAGGGCCGACCTCACCCTTGAGATCTCCATATCGATGAGGATGAGCCTCTCTTCCGCCCCATCCAGATCTCCGGATCTGCCCATCATCTCCACCTGTCTGCAGATCTCAGATAGCCTCAAAGCCCCGATGTTTGCGCTGCTCGATTTCATATCATGGGCGGCCCGAAATAGGGCTGTTGCATCCCCTTGGTGCAGCGCCGAACGCATCGACTCCAATCGTCCGGGGAGATTGGACATGAAGAGTTCGCCGAGCTCGCAGACGATATCGGGCTCCCCCTCCTCCTGTAGCTCTCGAAGGCCCTCTAGGATCCTCTGATCAAGGGCAGGCGTTTGGGGGCGGCTTGCCCGTCGTTGTGCAGCCCTTTCCAGGGCCGAGCGGAGATCTTGGAGCTCGACTGGCTTGGATACATAGTCGTCCATGCCTGACTGCAAGCAGCGCTCCTTGTCAGCGGCAAGGGCATGCGCGGTCATGGCTATGATCTGCGGACGCTCCTCCTTTGGCCATCTGCTGAGAATTCGCTCCGTCGTCTCCAGGCCGTCCATCTCCGGCATCTGGACGTCCATCAGTATCAAGTCGTACCTCTGTCTATCGAGAGCTTGGAGAACCTCGATCCCGCTTGCGGCCACATCGGCCCTGTAGCCCATCCGCGCAAGCATCTTCAAGGCAACCTTCTGATTGATCGCGTTGTCCTCGGCAAGCAGGATCCGCAGGGGATGGCGCCGGGCGACCTTCTCGTCCAACTTGATCCGTGGTGAAGGCCCTTGAATGGACTCATGAGGTGCGGAAGGCTGGAGAATCGATCTCGCGCGAATGGAGAAGTAGAATGTGCTCCCCTTGCCCGGACTGCTCTCCATCCAGATCCGGCCCCCCATCATCTCCACAAGCCTCTTGCTTATGGCAAGGCCAAGGCCAGTTCCCCCGTACTTCCTTGTTGTCGTGGAGTCCACCTGGCTGAATGACTGGAATAGGCAGCTCTGGCGGTCGGGACGTATGCCGATTCCCGTATCCTCGACCGATACGAGTATTCGATGGAGGTCTCCCTTGCCAAGCATATCCTCAGCCTGGATCCCGGTCAGGGCAACGATCGCCCTGTTCCAGGCGATCACCTTGCCCTCGCGGTCGATGACGAGCGTGGGATCGGGCAAGAACTCGATGATATCTGCAAGCCGGCGTTCGGACTCCTTGAGCGCAACCTCAATCCTCTTCCTCTCTGTGATGTCGCGAGCAAATCCGCAGAGCCCTATTATCGTGCCGGAGTTGTCCCTAATGGGTACCTTCACCACGTGGAGGGTGGTTGGGACGCCCTTGATCGGCTTTGTATACTCCTCGTCCACGATCTCGCCCTCCAGTACCCGGGAGTCGAGCTTTGAGAGGTATCGAGCAGCATCGCTTCCGAAGAGATCCGAGTCCGACTTTCCGACCATCTCATCCATTGGGATCCCAAACAGCCTGGAGACTGCGGGATTGACCTGGACGTATCGAAGCTGGCGGTCCTTTATGAAGATGCAGTCCTGGGCGGTCTCGAAGATCGTGCGAAAGCGCTCCTCGCTGTTCCTGAGGCCCTCCTCGGAGCGCTTGTTCATGATGGCTGAGCCAAGGCTTCCAGCAGATACCCACAGAATCGATACCTCTCCCTTATCCCATTCCCGCTCCAACCTTCCCTCGGAGAAGCCCACAAATCCCCAGAAGCGTCCATCGATCACTATGGGAACTGCGAGGATCGAGAGGATGCCCTCTTTATTCAGGACCTCTTGCTCCTCAGGCGGAAAGTCCCTGGCGAGCCCCTTTACGGCAATCCCTCGCACCAAGTGGGACCTCCAACGGGCAAAGCTTCCATCGAGAGGGAGGACGGATAGCGAGTCCTCATGCCCGGATCCGTCCCGGGACCACATGAACCTCCTCTCAGCGAAGAGCTCCCCGGAATTGGGATCTTCCTGGTTCTCGAAGACGTAAGCCTTCTCGGCGTCGGCCGCAAGTCCAAGCATCTCCAGGGACTGATTCACAGCGGACTCGAAGTCGGAGATCGTGAGGAGGACGTTTGCTGCAACGGCGACTCCGGTCAGGAGGGAGTCGCGCTTGAGGAGCTGCTTTTCGGCAGTCACAGAGTCGGTGATGTCCCTCATCGACTCGATCGATCCTAGCACCTGGCCCTTGTCATCCATTTGCAACGAGGCCTTGGCCCAGAGATGAGATCCACGGCCCTGGTTTAAGGCGGGCACGAAGACCCGGGCGAATAGCGTATCTCCCTTCCGTTCGATCTTTCGATAGAGGTAGCGCTCCATGGAGATGGGGACCGCCTCAGACTCCGCCATGCCCACGAAGTCAATCAGCATTGGCCTGGGCTTGCCGTAGAATGGAATTGCATAAGCATAATCTCCCTTTCCGATCATCTCTTCCTTGCCAACGCCCGTCATCTCCTCCATCGCCCGGTTCCAGGCGATCACCCGATCGTCCTTATCGATGGCGAAGGTCGCATCCGGGAGGAAGTCGATGATGTGCTCCAACCTCTGACGAGCGGAGCAGAGCTCCTCCTCTGCTTCCTTGCGCTCGGTGATATCGTAGATTATCCCCTGATAGTGTGTGATCCTTCCCTCGTCATCGCGCCGGACGAGGGAGCGGTCCTCCACCCAACGTGGCTCTCCAAGCTTTGTGAGGATTCGATAGATCTGGGTGAACTCGTCAATACCTGGAAGGGAGAATGAGACAACCACCTTCTCTACCCTCTCCCTATCATCGGGATGTATAATGCTCGAGAAGGTGAGGCCGTCATGAAAGTCCCCCGGCCGATAGCCGAACTGCTCTATGCTCTCAGAGACCAGCTCAACCGGCCATCCATCCTCGGCACGGCGAAGGAAGACGACTATCGGTCCCCGATTGATGATCTCCTCGAGCTCTCTTCGCCTCGAGAGCTCCCTTTGAAGGGCGATCTCCGTGTTTGTATGCCCCACGATCTCCTTTCGGAGATCCTTGTTGACGCGGTCGAGCTCCAGAGTGCGCTCCTTTACCCGCACCTCCAACATGTCCCGAGCCTGGCGAATGGAGTCTTCCAGCCTCTTCCTCTGGACCAGCCTCCACATGCCGTCCATCATCAGAGTGAGCTGTCGAAGATCGGTATCGTCGTATGGCTCCACCTTATCGGCAACTCCCGCGAGGGCCGCTATCCTCTCTTCATCGAAGATGGGAACGCTCATCAACCGATTCAGCGCGGTGTCCTGAAGGACGGGCGACGCGGCAAGAGAGGGATCTTGGACCACGTTTTCCACAACCGGCCTTCTCTGGAAGAGCACCTCCCCCCAGATCCCCGCATCGGCAAGGGGGATCTCCACATCCTGGTCCAAGAGCGATTGATGGGTACTTTCGAAGTGCCAGGAGTGCATATGGAGCGTTGACCCGTCCGGTCCGATGGATGCGAGATAGCCGAATTTGCTGTTGGTGAGCTTCACCGCAGCCCGCAGCGCAAAGGCGATGATCTCCTCCAAGTCAGATCCGGTCATCTGATTGAGCTTGAGGAGGGCCTCGAGCCTGGCCTCGTCCAAGAGCAAGGCATCTTCTCCCCTATTGCGCTCCGTCACATCCCTGAGGGTGGCCATCACCGATCGAATCTCGCCTTGGGCATCCCTGACGGGGCTTAGGATGTACTCGAAGGTTCTCGCCCCCCTTGGTAAGGCATAGCTGAACATCCCATCGCAGCCCTTGCCGCTTTGAATGACCGCCTCGATCTGGTCCTCCATCTCGGGAACGACGTCGGAGGATGGCAGCACTTCCACCAATCCCTTGCCGATAATCGCTTCGCGTTCGACATCGAGGACGCTCGAGAGGGATCGGCTAACGTAGACAAAACGCAGATTCCTGTCGAATATTGCGATGAGGTCTGGCGAGGCAGAGAGTATCTGTTCCAGCATCCCGGATGCCTCAACCTGCAGGATCGATGGATCGAGCCCCCTTAGGTCAGCGTCGAGCTCAGCGGTCGACCCCAGCATGTACTCGATCTGCCCTTCGGGTCCGGGAATGAGGGAAATCGTTGTGCGATATGCTTTCGATCCTCGCCTCCAGATGATCGGGGCTTCAGGCATATCCAAGCTGCCGAGATGGCGGGTCTCAACAGAGGCGTTTGGTCCTTGGAATACCTCCTCCAACTTCCGACCTTTGGCTTCCTCAAGGGAGCAGCCCGTCAGTGTCTGGAAGGCGGGGTTGAGATAGATCACCCGTCCCATCAGGTCTGAAATATGAACTGCCTCCGAGAGTCTGTCCAGAATTGGAATATACAACTGAACCAGGTCCATAGCCATCATCTCCCGGAGAGAAGCACAGCTCGAACTGGGGAGGCTTCTCCGCCCTTGATCTTCAAGGGCAAACAGATGAGGGTGTAGATGCCTTCGGGAACGCCGCCGAGATCCATCCCCTCCATTATGAGGATCGCCTCTTCCATGAGACGGCGATGAACGACATCCTCGCCGAGGGCGTCGACCGAGAGGGAATCGATCCCGACGAGCCCAAGTCCGAGCTTCACGCAGATCGAGGCCGCATCCGCCGTCAGATGAGACCAATTTTCGCCAGAGGTGCGAAAGAGGAGCGCCCAGCCCTCCATCGATCCAAGTACTGCGAGGTGATGCGAAGCCACGAGGCCTCCATCTACCTCGATCACCCTTGCCGGCAGTATGAATCTGTCCGGAGGATAGCGATCTATGCTCTGGCCCAATTTAAGATGGGCCGGGCAGTCTATATGCGTTCCTGAGTGCGCGCTCATCGTCAACCGGGATAGTTCCCAATGGTCGTCATCGATCGGCTCGCGCGAGAATGGCGGATCTCCGGGATATGCGATCTCCTCCCCTAACGTAACGCTTACATCGTATATCCTACTCCTTGCGACATCTCTATCGATCAAGAGATCATAGCTCCTTTTGCCATCCCACCCCTCTGCGACTTTCCTTATGGCATCTCTATCGATCATGATAACGCTGCTTGAATCATCCGCTCATCGAGGCCCCTCCGCCCCCGCCGAACATGCCCATTCCCGGAGGTATGACGCCTGCTGCGGGAGGGACGAGATGGGCGAGGTCATGGACATCGGTGTACTTGGAATCTCCCGTCTCGGCTGCGACAACCTGATCCGACGTCGTCTGCCCTTCCACCGCGCTTGAGGCAGGTTCGCTGCCAGCCGAAGCGCCCACCGCTGCAGGAAGGTAGCTTCCCCGGTCGGGATTGATCAGCAATCCATCGAATGTCCCGCTGGAGTAGCCGCCATACGAGTCTGCCCAAGAGAAGCGGCCCTCCATCCGGCCTGGGTCTATCGGCCGGCCGCTGAGGGTCAGGCCTTGGGGATCTCCCTCCATCATGTAGAGCAGCGTCAGATTGATCCAATCGGGGGATAGATCGCCCATGACGACGGCATTCCACTTCTTGGCCCCTTCCGACTTGGCCGATCCAAAGAGCTTATCCTCCAAAACATTGATCACCATGACTATCCTATCGGACTCGTTCAGCGTAAAGAGCCAGATTCCCTGGAGATCCTCTCCGCCTAGCTCGACCTCGCTCTCGAGGCCGGCTTCTTCCCCCCCTGCAACCAACGCAGGGAAGGCCATCGCCAATACCAAGATTGACGCTAGATATCTGCTCAATTCAGAGCCTCCGATCTCGGGTCCATGCTGACGAGACCGAGCAATCCACCGTGATCTGTTGGACTGGTGAGGTATTAATCTCTTGTGAGAGCCGATCGGGGGTAGCGATACAGGCACGGGCAGGCTCTCGAAGAATCGACCGGAAAGCAATAATATGCGCTTTTTAGCGTCCTCACCCATTCTCTGCAGCCCCAATTAGCACCTCTGCCCTGGCCGGCCGTCCCGCATCGCCTCTCCCAGGTCAAGCCCAGCGATATCCAGGGGCGTTGGACTTCACATTGCGGCTTTTCGATCCATGAACCTCTCCAGAGCTGCCTTCAAGTCCTCGATCTTTACCGGTTTGCTGATGTAGTCATCCATCCCTGCATCCATGCACCTCTCCCGATCGCCCTTGAGTGCATAGGCGGTCATGGCCACGATCCAAG
Source organism: Methanotrichaceae archaeon (assembly GCA_016927425.1). GTDB lineage: Archaea > Halobacteriota > Methanosarcinia > Methanotrichales > Methanotrichaceae > JAFGMR01. The sequence goes on from JAFGMR010000044.1 coordinate 27,722, forward strand.
GCTTGCGGATACCATCCTTTCGAATCCGTCGAGCGGCCTCCAACCCGTCCATCTTGGGCATCTGGACGTCCATGAAGATGAGGTCGTAATCCCTCTTCTCCAATGCATCCAGAACCTCTTTGCCATTCGCTGCTATATCAGCTGCAAGCCCCAGGCGGCGAAGCATTGCCATGGCCACCCGTTGATTGACCGGATTGTCCTCGGCCATCAGCACCGACAGGTCGAAGAGCCCTCCAATACTTATGCTCCTGCGTTCCATCTCACGATCTGGGGATATGGTGGGGCTTAGAAGCCTGAAGAGCAATCGATAGAGTTGTTCTGGCTTAACCGGCTTCGGAAGACTTCCCGAAGCCCTTGTACGCAGCGAATCCCCGCTTCGCGACGGCGGCTGGATCAGCACAACTGGCAGATCCGCAGGCAGGCACCGGCCGTTTTCCGCCTGGTCGATCAGGGCCAGCTCTGCCCCCGTCTCGCCGCGCGAAAGGATCGCCACACCCCAAGAGCTCAGGTATCGCTCGAGCATCCTCCTCGTCGGTCCCTCCACCATCAGACAAACCCGCCGCCCGACGAGCCCTCTCCTCTCTTGAATAGGGGGATTTGCTGCTGGTTTCGTGACGACGGTGAAATGGAATGCGCTTCCTTCTCCCTCCCGGGATTCGGCCCAGATCCGGCCGCCCATCAGCTCCACCAGGCGCTTGCTTATGGCAAGCCCTAGACCGGTCCCGCCGAAACGGCGGTTCACTGAGGGATCGAGCTGGTCGAATGGAAGGAAGATCCTGTCCATCTTCCCTTGAGGAATGCCTACCCCCGTATCCTTGATGGCGAAATGGATCTCCAATGCCCCTCCTTTGGGAGAGGATTCATCGAGGATTTGCGCCCCGGCTGAGACCTCCACTACACCCTTTTCAGTGAACTTGACGGCATTTCCGAGCAGGTTTAGCAGGACCTGACGGAGCCTCGCCTCATCCGCCATGATCATTGCAGGAAGGGATTCCTCCGGGAGGCAGGTCAGCTCCAATCCCTTCTCCGCAGCCTTTGGGGCCAGGAGGTCGAAGGCTTCCTCGATGCATCTTAGGGGACTTGTGGGGCAGCACTCGAGATCCATCCGACCGCTCTCTATCTTTGAGAGGTCCAGGATATCGTTGATCAGATGGAGCAGGGTGTCCCCGCTACTTCGAACGATATCCAAGTACTCCTTCTGCTCTTCGCTTAGCGGCATCCCGCAAAGGAGGCTTGCCATGCCGATGATGGCGTTAAGTGGAGTGCGGATCTCGTGGCTCATGTTGGCGAGGAAGTTGGACTTGGCCTGGTTTGCCTCCTCCGCGACCCTCTTGGCCACTCGAAGCTCCATCTCCGCGCGCTTGAGCTCGCTGATATCGCGGGCAGAGGTGATGACAACGTTCACCTTGCCCTCTTTGTCGAACTCCGGCATCAACAGCCAATCGATCCAGCCGCCGCTCGGATGCCGAAATTCCACGCGGTTCACCTTCCCGGTCTTGAAGACCACATCTATGGCATCCTCCCAGAACAGGCAGAGGTCTTCTGGAAATCCAAGCTCTCGGTGGGTTCTTCCTATGAACTCATGAGGCGCAATTCCCGTATCCAATTCCACATTGGGGTTTGCGTAAAGATGGCGGTGGAACCTATCGAAGCGCATGATCGTATCGAGTGAATGCTCGGCCAGCGCTCGGAATTTTCCCTCGCTCTCCTGCAACCTCTCCTCCGCTCGCTTGCGCTCCGTAATATTCATTGATACATTGACAACGCCCTGAAGCTGCCCATTGCCGTCTTTGATAAGGGAGCTTCTGGATAACCAGACCTTGCCGTCAGGAGTTGGGAACTCTCCCTCCTGTGAGACCCCGGTATCAAGGGACTCCCTCACAGTGCATCCCGGACAAGGCGCCTTTAGACCCTGAAGGACATCGAAACAGTGCTCGCCTTTGATCTCCTCCAGGGATCTCCCGAGAAACCTCAGCACTGCCTCGTTGACCCAGATGATGCGCATAGAGGGATCAAGATACTCCACTGCGACATGCCTGAGACCGCTTAGGATCGCCGCCTTCTCCCGCTCTGAGCTCACAAGCGCCTCCTCCGCGCTCCTGCGCGCTGTGATGTCGCGTATGGACTCGATTGCCCCGATAATGGAGCCACTGCTATCGTATAGAGGAGAAGCAACAGCTAAGAGGTAAGCGCCCTTGCCCCCATAAAGCCTGGGGACGAAGACCTCTCCGATCAGCTTATTCCCATCTACCCGAACATTAGTGTATTTATTCTTGATCTCCTCTATGGCCTGGAATACCAGATCGATGATGGCAGGTCGGGGCCTGCCATAGAATGGCACTGCATAGGCATAATCGCCCTTGCCGACCATCTCCTCTTTCGATACACCTGCCATCTTTTCGATCGCCCGGTTCCATGCGATGACAACGCCATCCCTGTCGACGACGAACGTTGCATCCGGCAGAAAGTCGATTATGTCCGCAAGCCTCCGCTCCGAATCTCGCAGCCTCTCGTCCGATAGATGCCGATCGGTCTGATCTCTCACGACCACCAGATGGGCCTGCCTTCCCTCGTATGCGATCTCTGCCAAGTTCAGCTCGGCGTAGACCGGCTGGCCATCTCTCCTCTGGAGCATTGTCTCGTAAAAGGATTCGACCTCCCCCCCTGCAAGGCGGCGGCGGTAGCGGTCCATCACCTGCGAAACGGCATGGGGGTGGATGAACTCGGTTATAGGATGGCCGATGATCTCCTTTGATCTCCCGCCCCACATCTGGGAGATGACGGGATTTGCGTACATCACAACGCCGTCCTCGATAATGCATATCCCGTCGTTTGCCTTCTCCACGAGCAGGCGATACTTATCCTCGCTCTCTCGAAGCCTCTCCTCGACCTGGCGTCTCTGGCTGATATCGGTGACCGCAGTAATCGACCCGATGATGCGGCCGTTTTCCAATCGCGGGGTTCCGCTTATCAGGGCATGCAATGTGGATCCATCGGATCTCTGAAGCCTGACCTCGTAGGTCGAGGCCTTGCCGGATAGGCGCTCCTTCCTCGCCTGGCTCAGCAGAGGGAGGTCATCGGAGTGGACGAACTCCTCCATGGAGCGTCCCAGAATCTGCTCCAAAGGCCGGCCCAGCATTCCGGCAAGGGCTGGATTTGCGTACTCGATTGCCCAACCCTCTCCGGTCACGAGCACTCCCTGTCCCAGGGCATTCATGATCTGGCGGTTGTAATCCCTCTCCTGGCGGATCTCCTCCTCCGCCCGCCTCCTCTCAGAGACCTCATCGACCAGAGACTGAATGGCGCCCTTGAGCTCTGCCGTCCGCACTCTTGCGACCACCTCAAGCCCCCTTTGGCGGTCAGCGAAGGGGGTTCGATATGCATCACCGCCTTGCGCAATCAGTGGAAAGCGCTTAAGAATTTCCATCTGATTTCCAATATCCATCCCATTCCATGGGCAAAGACAGGCCATCACAACTGGGAGGCGATCCAGAAGGTCCTCGATGCCCTCCTCGCGCAGGCTTTCGCCCCCTCCATCGATCTCAACGAGCACCATCAGGGCAGTGTGACCCTCCGCCAGGGCCGTCTTTGCCTCCTCTTCCAGCAAGGAGAGCGTGGCCGGGAGGGATCCTGGTGTCTTCAATCGTTTTATTGGAGGGGATCCGGTCTCGTTTAAGGGGCCGCATCCCAGATGGAGGACCTTCCATCCCCCGGCAATGCTCTGCCTCAAGAGAGCGGAGAATCCAGCCGCTCGCTCCTCAGGTGATCGATAGAGCAGGCAGAGACGATCCCCTATCCTCAACTCATCCCAAGATAGAGGCTGGCAAGGACGCATAGCTGCTATGCAGACGGCACATTATTAATCTTTTTCATTTCAGAGTGCGATACCTCGCAGCTTGCAGCAGCTTGGAGGAGAGGCACATCTCCATTGTACGGGTTGACACGGTCATGATCCCGGCGGGCTCATGCACAAAAGATGAAGGACGTCATCGGGGCTTTTCTCATGCGAGGATTATGGCCTATGTCGACTGCCCCTCGACGATCTTGATCTCGTCCTCAGTCAGGTCGTACAGCTCGTAGACCAGGACGTCTATCTGCTTGTCCGTGGCCTCTATCCGGCGCTGGAGGGCGGTCTGCTCCTGGGGCGTCTTGGACTCCGATAGCTGCTTATGAAGGTCGAGCATCCTCTCCACCAGGGAGACCATGTGGTCATGGCGGGCCACGTCCTGGGGGTCGGAGAAGTCGATGGTGCGGATGGGACTCTTCATTATAAAAATTGCTGAGAAATTATAGCTATTACCCTGAAGGTCTGTGCATACATTGTGGATAAATAATTTCATCAAAGAAGAGTTTAACAGTCCTAATAGATAATAATCAGTGATTGGAATTAAATAAAGTTTATTATTCCCGTATAGATAAGAACCATCAAAGGTAAATCTTGCACTTCCTGCAATCTCCGGCCATAATATCTTCGGCTTCTCGAACTCCGCATAGTAGTCTATCGTATCCTGAACCTCATACCACTGATACGCCCCCGGCTTCCTACCCCCCCATTTCCCCCCGGTCCAGTCCTTTGGTCTAGGCATTAGCTGTTGCTTATACTGGGCCAGATGTCTTTCGATGGCCGGATAATCCTTGATATTCACGCCGCGCCTGGTGAAGACCAGGTACTTCTCCGTCGTGGGCGGCTGATACCTCTTGATATCCCTCCCCGCCAGGAAGGGCTTGATCAGCTCCGCGCTCTTTGGATCGTCTGCTATCAGCCTCTCCCTGGTCTGGCCATCGATTACGAAGGCCTGGTTGAGGCCCGTCTTGATGCCGTAATATATCTTCCCACCTACGTACTCCCCAAGGGTGATGCCTCGGCTCTTCACCTTCTCCAGAAGGGCCACTATATCCTCCCCCTCAAGTGACCAACCTGAATCATCAAGGGAGGCAACTCTCACCTTATGGGAATGCTCCTCAACGTAGCTTATTAGGTCTGAAAAGTCCAGAGTATTCACCTGGGTAGCCAGGAAGCTCTCAGCAGACGGCCTTTTCTGGATGTGAATGATGCAGGGATAGGTGGTGGCCTTGGTGAAGACATGCAGGTCTCCAAAGTCCACTATCTCCTCTATGCGTTGGTCTTTGAGCCATCTTCTGAGAGGCTGACCATAGTTGGCTCTCATCCACTTGTTGGAGACGATGTAGGAGAACTGGCCACCATTTCGCAGCAAGGTGACTCCCTTCTCGATGAAGTAGGCGTAGAGATCGGCTACCCCACGATAGACCTGGTAACGCCCCTGCAGATACGTCTTCAGGGACCCAAGGCTCTCCTGCCTCACATATGGCGGATTCCCGATCACCACATCGAACCCGCCCCGCCCCATGATCTGAGAGAACTCCCGCCCCCAGTCGAAGGGGTTGATGCGAAGTATCTCCTCCGGGGCCAGCTCTCCTGAATCGAGGATGTCCGGCCCCACAAGCGAGTTCCCGCACTTGATATTCTCCCCCAGGTCAGGCAGCGCCCTCTCCTGGAAGAGCTTCATCTGCCTATCAAGTGTCTGCTCGTTCTCCCCCTCCAGGACCTTGAGGAGAAGGGAGAGCAACGTCACCTCCACAGCCTGGCTGTCGATATCCACCCCGTAGATGTTGTTTAGGAGGATGCGCTTCCTCTCCGCCGAGGTGAGGAGCCACTCTCCGCTCTGGGAGGGATAGATGGGCAAGACGGCCTGGCCCTTCTTCCCCTTCTTGGCCCTCCCCTTCCCGCTGGCCTGGGGCTGCTCTGTTGTGGGGATCAGCCTCACTACCTCCGGGGATGCGGCCTCGTGGCCGTTTGCGAGAAGGGGTACCAGCTTCTCTACGTACCAGTCCCTATGCCAGTTCATCAGGTATTGGTAGGCCTCGATCAGGAAGGAGCCCGAGCCGCAGGCAGGATCCAGGATGCGAAGCTCCGCCGCCTGGGCAGGGGTCATCCCCTCCAGCAGCCGGCCAACGGTGTTCTCGACGATGTACTTCACGATGTAGGAGGGCGTGTAGAACACGCCGCCGGCCTTCTTCACCTCAGGCTTGTGCTCGACGACGGCCCTATGCCCTGGGGTGAGCCGGATCACCTGGCCCAGGAACTGCTCGTAGACCTGGCCCAGGATCTCTGCGGGAAGGACAGAGAACTCGTAGGGGCTGTCTGGGTAGTAGAGACGCCTGATGATCTCCTTCAGAGCCTTGTCGTCGAGGGTCAAGCCCAAGGAGAGCCTGTCAGGGGGGCCTCGGCCAGCCTCGGGCTGAAAATGAAATATGCCGGAGTTGTACTTCTCGTCCGCCCTGTGGAATAGCTCTCTTAACCGGGGATAGACGCGTTCTCCGTCGAGCAAGGCCTGGAGCTGGCCGTACCTCTCGATCCCCCGGTCCTCGCAGATCCGCAGGAAGACTATCCGGTCGATGGTTGCCTGGACTGCGTAGTTCAGCTCCTCCTGGCTGAGGTCGGGATTTCGCAAGGCCAGGTTCCTCGCAAGAAGGTCCCTCCATGAGGCCATCTCCTCCAGGAAGGCTGCGTCCACCTCGGCAGTTCCCCTCTTCGCCTTATTCTCCTCTGCGAACTTGTCGAAGGATCCTTTGAGGATGGCCTCCTGGGAGAAGATGCTGGCGATCTCGTCCCAGCGGTCGATGTACTCGTCGTAGGTGATATAGAGGACCCTCGCTTTGCTTGCCTTATCCGTCTTGACCGGCCTATCCCGGCAGTCGTAGACCGAGAACTCCTCGAAGTCGGTTAGGATGCTCAATGGGAGCTTGGCTGACCAGGCATAACGGCGCACCTGGAAGGCTGGGTGGATGTCTGCTTTGATGTCCATCGAGGGCTTCTTTGTCTCCACGAAGAACTTCCTCATGGGGCCGATGCGGAAGGTGTAGTCTGGGGCCTTCTTCTGTCCTTCCACCTCAAGGGAGTCCTCGTGGATCACCTCCTTGTAGGCTTCAGCGTAGCCCTGCTCGTTGAAGACATCCCACCCCATGGCCTTGAAGAATGGGTTGATGAACTCCTGTCTGAGCCTTGCCTCGTTGTAGCTGGCTGACTTGTAGGCATCCTCATAGCTCTTAAACCGCTCCACGAGGTCTACTATCTCCTTAGGCGCCGCCAGACGAAATCCTCCTGCGAGATAGGGTGGAGGTCATCGGATATTAAGGCTCGCGGAGGGGCCGCATAATCCGCTGTGGGCAATTCAATCAATTGCTGCAATCACCGATGGGACAAACATGGATGGCCTTTGGGGCTGCATTCAGGAAATCCTGTGGCCTAATTGCTTCAATGGGTCCACGACACGGTGGTCATGGTAAGCGACGGGTCGTCTGTTGTGGTCGCCGATAGCACCGCGAGCCTCAATGAGGCCCTTGCCATGCCTGCCAGGAGCTGCCCCGAGGACCGTCGAAGCGATTGACGGGCGCTTCTATCTTTGGATAGCGGCGGCCACGTATTCCCCATAAGATGCTTTGCTATTCATCCGGTAAGGATTGGCCAGATCAACCGAACGTTCTTCTCAGCCTTCGCTCTTTCGTACATCTTCTGATCGAGGGTCAGAAGCGGCACTTGTTCCCCCTCCGATGCCGCGAGAAATAGGGAATCATAGAACGTAGTCTTGCATTCCAGAGCAATGTCATATGCCAGGCTGGCAAGATCTGCTGAGGATATTAGGGTGCAAGATCTGATAAAATCCAGGCATGCGCATAGCGACTGCCTGGAAGCGTCCCTGTCTTCTCCAAACATGACAACCCTCTTCCAGGCAACATTTCCAACTTCAGCCACGGCTAGATCCAGAGTTATTGGGCTGCAGCCGGCAACGATCTCCATAGCCTGCTCAGATCCATCCTCTTCGAAGTAGAGAGCGACAATGACGCCAGTATCGAGGACGGCTCTATCTCGCATCTCTGTCCTCTCTGATCAGGTCCGAGGCGCTTACGCCTATATTTCTGGTTTGCTTCCGGAGCTCTCTACCATCTGCCAACAGCTTCTGCCTTCTCTTCTCTTTCACCAACTCTTCAATGGAATGTCTAATGTCAGATTGCCAGTTGACATCTTTCATCTCATCCATCATCTGTCGGATCGCTGTAGGGATGCGGATCGTATACACACTGCTTGTAGACATATTAGCATGCTAAACGTGAAGATATATACATTTTCTCATTGTCTGCAATTCGTAAACATAAATGTCACTCGATGCGGGAACAGCATTGTCAACAAGCAAGTTTGAATGGATCCACGACCCGGAGGTCATGGTAAGGCCCCAGTAACGCAACGGGGCTAATCTCGCTGGGCAAGGTTTCAATGGGGCCACGACCCGGAGGTCATGGTAAGTCGCATCTCTGAGTGCCAGTTACCCTGAATATACGGCGTTTCAATGGGGCCACGACCCGGAGGTCATGGTAAGCCACCGGAGTGGGGCAATGCGGGTGGAGGTATTTCCGGTTTCAATGGGGCCACGACTCGGAGGTCATGGTAAGACTACTCGACAGATATGAAATCAAGGTGGAATATATACGTTTCAATGGGGCCACGACTCGGAGGTCATGGTAAGCCCCGCCACCACCAACAGCGAGCTCCCTGGAAAAGCGTTTCAATGGGGCCACGACTCGGAGGTCATGGTAAGACCGGCACCTGAAGGTAAGCCCGCGCCTAGGGTGTTTAGTTTCAATGGGGCCACGACTCGGAGGTCATGGTAAGAGAATATGGACGATGAAAAGAAAATGAGTCCTGGTGTTTCAATGGGGCCACGACTCGGAGGTCATGGTAAGGGGAATGGTTCCGCACGAGATCAGAGAATGTGGATTCGGTTTCAATGGGGCCACGACTCGGAGGTCATGGTAAGCGACCATTGACCATTGGGGAGATGAGAAGCACATTAGTTTCAATGGGGCCACGACTCGGAGGTCATGGTAAGGAAGCTCGCAGGACAGAGATTTCTGCGAGAAGTGCGTTTCAATGGGGCCACGACTCGGAGGTCATGGTAAGGGCGCTGATGGTAAGATAGTCGGCTGCCGCAAGTTCGTTTCAATGGGGCCACGACTCGGAGGTCATGGTAAGGGCAGCCCTTTTGCGGCCCCGCTGTATAACGAAA
>JAFGMR010000045.1 GCA_016927425.1 Methanotrichaceae archaeon
CGGCTCGAAGAAGGCGCGCGCCGACGCCGGCAACGGTTGGCCGACGCTCTGTTTCAGCGCATCGATCCGCGCCGGAAGGCCAGGCGCTGCATTCGACCCTCGTCCGCCAGCCGGCCTGGCCTGGATAGCCGCACCCTCTTCCAGTCTCCGCACAAGCGGAGCGATCTTTTCGATCTGCTGCTCGGCCTGGATTGCTTCTTCTCTCTTATCCTCGCGCTGCATTCGCGGCTCAGGCATGCTCATCATAAGCTCCGCTAGCCGGTCCGCCTCCTGCTCATACTCATCTCCTGGAATGTTTACGGTCAGCTTTGTCTGAATGAGCGATGGCTTTCCAGCGTATATGGGGATGCGGCCGAAATCATGAGCAAGGCCACTTCCCACTGTGCCACCTGGCCCAGCATCTAGCCCTTCTGTCTGGATCTGCAGCAATCGCCCCTCGGCTTGACTGACGATCGTGGGCCTAAGATCAATAGTGGAGGCTAGATTGCAACCTTGCCCAATGCAGGCTCGACCGGCTATCGTGGAGCTGGCAGAGGGCCTTTGCTGTGCTGCCTTCGGCCTCTCTGCTTGGGTGCGTATGGTCAAATTCCGATATTCTCCTGTGTGGCCTGAATCCGACGTTTACTGGAAGTGGCAGAGCCTGAGGTTTCTCTCTGCGGATATCCAGTTCTGGTCGACGGTCTTGATCCTGATGTCGGTGGCATATGGCTGTTCCAGTTCTATGAATCCAGGCCGCCCTGCCAACGCGCATCAATGCCATCGGCAATCGAGATCGTCTTTGCTCTTGCACAACTATCAACATTAGGCAAATCATCCCAAAGCTCGGGCAGCAAGGGCGGGCTCGCCGCCCGACCTGCCCCGCAGGTTCCGGCCGCCCTTCATCCTATCTCGCCCGAGTATACCAGCGAGAAGCCCTGCAGCCCCTCCCTGACCTCGCTTGCAAGCACCGTGATCCTATATCTGCCCTCATGCGGGCTTTCGATCATCACCATCTCGACGTTGTTTTCGCCGTCCATCCGATCGAATGGCGGATCGAAGGCGTTTCCGTAATGGTCGTTTCCGGCTGGATCGGTCACTATCAGGTTTAGGTTGTTTACAAGGCTTGGGTAGCTCTCGGGAACGCCTGGATAGTCTGAGTAGGCGAGAGTTACCTTCAGAGGATGACCCCCTCCAGAGATATCGACCTCTCTCGCCCATGCCTCTCCGGTCTCAAGCGGCTCTTCTGAGTCGTATAAATGCACTTGCCACCCGACAGGAGGATCTAGAAACGGCCTCAGGTCGACATGGCCCCACCCCTGATCAGGATCCCAGAGGGCATCTCCTGGATCCTTTGCAGCATAGCGATAGGGCTTACGACTGGCAGTATGGATCAAAGCAGCCTTGATAAGCGAGGCCGATGGCTGAAGGTTCCTCTCCTTTCTCAGATGCTCGCGGATGAGAGCGACAGCCCCTGCCGTGAGAGGAGTTGCCATGCTCGTTCCACCCATGTACATATAGTAGTCATCGTAAGCCTTCCATCCATCTCCCTGGCACTGGCTTGACCTCGTCGAGAGGATGTATGTCCCCGGAGCGACTACGTCTGGCTTGAACCGGCCGTCCCTGCACGGTCCCCGGCCGCTGAAGGCAGCGATATCTTCGGGATTGTCAGCGACGAAGTCAGAGGCGATCGGATCTCTCGGAAACTCCAGCTGTCCAAAATCGTTATACTTATCGCGGATCTGCGATCTTACGCTCTCTGATGCTCCGACTGAGATGCAGTTTTTCGCGGTTGCAGGCGGCGTGATGCTCATCAAATCGATCCTTCCATCCCTGTTTCTGTCAATTCCATCGTTTCCCGCAGCGAAAAGGACCGTAAACTCGGGATGCTCCCATACGTATCGGTCGACGTCCTGGGACTGAATATCGTAGGCGGCAAAGTCGCCGCCGCCCCAGCTGTTCGAATGAATCCTAGCTCCCTTGTCATAGGCCTGACCAAAGAGGAGCGACAGATCGTCTGGGATGCCCGATAGGCAGTAGACGCCGTACTTGCGCCTGTGATAGTCCCATTTCCACCTCATGCTCTGCTCGATTGCCTGAAAGACAAGCCTTGCGCCGTGGGCTAAGCCTCTCACAGCCCTCTCGCCCGAGAGCCTCCCGTCGCCGAGGACAGAGCCTGCCACATGGGTCCCGTGGCCCGAGTCCTTATCCGATGCGCCATCGTCTGCTCCGGGGTTGTTGATCATGTCATCGAATGCTGGATTGATCGGCCAGCTGTAAATCGCATCGATCCGCCCTCGAAAGTCCATGTGAATGCTCTCTTCGTCCCCGGTATCAAGGCCTGTATCGGCAACTGCAATCGTCTCCCCCTCCCCGCAAATGGGAAGGTCACCTGACCGGCCGGCCATGATGCCGGATGCAACATCGTTGAACTTTCTCATAAGCCGGACGGAATCGATCCTCTGCACGCCATGAATTCCAGAAAGCCTCTGAAGCGCTCCTGCATCCTCCGCTGGAAGGCTTACTATCATCCCCCGGCCTTCCGCTGACCGGATGGTTGCAAACGAGGCGATCTCCTCTAAGGCTTCAGCGAGGAGATCGGGCGTATGGAATGTGACCCTGTAGGTCTGTGGAAGGGACTCGGCTCGCCCCCTCAGATGCGGCCCTGCACCCTCGGCTGCGCCGAGCGTAGGCTTTTCGGGCTGGAGGAGATCTGAAGCCAGTCGATAAGATGGATCGTAGTGGCCGATCCAGCGGACGTTGGGAAGCTTTGCAACCTCCTCCCGCGCCCGGCCGTCCATCTCGACGAAGTAGGAGTGAGCGGCCAGGGGATCGCCTATGCTGCCCCCAGCCTCTCGCACCGCCTCCTTCCACTCCCGCTTGATCGGCCCTATGAACTGGACGATGTAGTGATGCCTGCCTGGCCCAGGATCCTTGATATGATCATACGACGGATGAGAGAGCATAATACCCCTCTCGTCAATGCGCTGCCTCTCCGTATCGATCGAGAAGGCGCCGACCTTGATTGCACAAGGATCCCTGACAGTCACCTTGTAGCCTTCCGATCTCAGGGCATCAATCTGATCGTCAGTCGCCTCGACAAGGACGAAGCTCTCGTATCTCTCTACGAGGCGGGAGACCTTACCCTCAAGGTCCGCTTGCGCCTCTTTCCTTGCTAATATGGTTGCAGCCTTCGTAAAGATCGCCCCTACAATCATGGATTCCCCTACTGCTCAAATGGTACTATCCTCATAAGATTGGCAGCCTTTTCGCTATATACCGATGAATCGACGAGTTGAACCAACTCGGGCCATTCATCCGATTGATTGCCTATATAGGTTGTATAGCGGCCAACTGCGCCAGATGGATCGATTATATGTCCGATGAAACGATTTGAGTTCAGGAAGATGTGTTCGGCAAAAATCAAGGCATATTCAACAGTGTTCCCTTCGATGAATATGTTTGAGAAGATATTGCTAATTTCCCAACGGCCTTCGCCTATCGGCCTCACAAGAGAGCCATCAACACCATCGCCGATCACAAGAGCCTTCATTTTATTCCCTCTGAGATGAAGATCCCCCATCCTGCCGCCGAAAGCTATGTTGTCGTATCTGATCGCCTCGGCCACCTCTCTGAATACTTGTGATTCTTTAAATTGACCATAGAGGCTTAGCCCTCCATTGATCCTGCTTTCCTCGATCACCGCGTCTGAAGATCCATCTCCAATAAGAACCATGCTCAAAAGGCCATCCGATCCCAGCATAGAGCTCGATATGCGTATCCTATCAGCTTTAAGGATAGAGAGAAGCGGTCTGGATCGTCCCTTCCCATCGAACCCGATCGACGATCCGATATCGCAAGATCTCATGACAACTTCCCGGCATCCATCGATCCTGAGCAGTTCCTGCAGGTCCTCGCTTGAAAGATCGAGGTCTTTTAGCGAGATAGACGAAAAGCCGCGAAACAGAAGCGGCCCTCCCTTCAATATTACTCGCGAGGCCCTACCGCAGCCTGCGATACGAAGAGAGACGAATGGAACGAACCGCTGACTCGTATCGTAGAAGAATCCAGAGAAGCTCTGGGGATCCCAGCTGATAAGCGCTCCCTCTTCCGCTAGCGCCTTTGCACTACGAAGATCGAGAGATTCGCCAGCCTGAAGCTCCGTTATTTGGAGCTCCGTTCGATAGAGCTGGAGCTTAAGGGGCTCTTCCGTTGAGATCCAGTCCTGATCCGCAGCCCTGATCCCAATTCCAATCCCTCTCCTTATATCTCCTAAAAGGATGATCTCCTCTCCCCTTCCAATCGAGATCCCCCCGCTCATCTCAACAGCCTTTGAGGATACTTCAGAGATCCGCATCCTTCCATAGACTGTATCCTTGGAAACGGCCGTTACCTCCTCAGATAGCTGGAAGATGCCCTCGATCGCTGCCCGATCTCCAGCGATATGCTTGATAATCCCAGAGAAATATACCGCTATCGTCACTAGCCCCTTGAGCTCGCCAACTGTCCTTCGATAGATGTAAGTCTTCTCGGCGATCTCAGCCTTGCTGGATGCCTTGATGGTTGCACGGTCTAGCACCACCCCAGCCATCTGGAGGGTGATCGCAATAGTCTCCTTCAGAGAGTCGACCTCCACGATGTCCAGGATATAGCCCCCTTTGAGAGAGAGAGTCTGGCCCTGGCGAAGCAATACGCGATCTTCGCTGTTGATAAGCACCCTCTGGAGCTGCTCTTCTTTCAGGGGATCGCTATCTTCACAAGCCTCGAAAAGGGGGGGCTTAATCTCCTCCTCGCCGACAACGACAGTTCTTTCGGAATAGGCTGCAAGGTGGTCTTCTCCGAGAAAGCCGATGGATCTATACCAGCCCCATAACGGCATGGCAAACCGCCTCTCCTTTGGGCTAGTAAGGTACTTGACCGCCACCCCACCCTCAATTGCACCGGCGTCTAAACCCAGCCTTTCAACGCCCGAATCATTGTCGAGATCGTAGTAAAACCCAGAGAAGCTCTGGGGATCCCAGGAGACCGATCCGGTCCACCGCCTCACAGCTCCCCTGATCTCGAATCTCCCTGGACCAGCGACCCTACGTTTGATCATGAACCTGAGGGGATTCTTTTCATCGACCTTCTCCTGATCTGCTACAACGAGGCTGATCGGCTCCATAAGGGCTACCTCCCCGCCCTTCTCGATGGCAACCGGGCCTCCCGCCATCGAGAAACCGTGGTGTGTGATGCCCGTGACCTTCATCAGCCCGTGCACGTCGCCTACAATGATCCCGATCGGCGTATCTGACGCCTGGAATAGGCCGTCGATCGTTGCAATCTCGGCCTCCGCGCCATGAAATGCGTTCTTGAAATGAACTGCGATGATCGAAGTCCCCACGACCCCCTTGTAGCAGAAGTTGGAGGTCTCCTGCCTCGATACATCGACAATCTCTTCGAGGATATCCGCTCCGTTCTTTGATAGCTTTAGTGTGACCTTGGAGCCATCGACGTCGATGCCCGTTATCGAGAGACGATAACCTTCGTCAAGATCGAGAGGCTCGCTTGAGGTAAACGTAACCTCTTCACTTCTATCCCTCAGAACCTTGAATAGCTGCCCCGTTCTCTTCCAGGGCTCTTTCTCGCCCGATTCCTTCCATAGAACAGGGTCGATCTCCCCCCCGCCTAGGATCGGCCGCCTTGCGCAAAAGCCTGACAGATATGCATCGCCGAGAAAGCCGATAAGGTTGTACCAACCCCAGCCGGCATAGGCAAAGGGCTTCTCTTGAACGAATGTGGAGTAGGAAAGATGCGCTTTTCCATATTTGATCTTCGCATCCAGATGCTCGCTTCTCTCGAGATCGATCTCCATTCCCTCTATAGTATGCTCTCCCGGCAAAAGACAGAGGCAGACATCGCTCTCCGAAACATCTGAAAGGGCTTCGCCGAGCGTTACATGCACTCCCCCTTCGCCCACGGTTGCGGCGCAGCCTCTGCCAGACTTCCTCCGACAGAGAACATCGATTGCATCGTGAACGGTCCTTGCATCCGCAAGCTCGACACATCTGGGCTCGTCGTAGATTATGCCGCTAGCTATGTTCAGGTGAGCCGTGAATATTACCGAGTGGGGAAGGGCGATCTCCATTTCGGGGGAGGCATCTATCAGCGTTGCAGTCACCCTTTGGACCCTATTTTCGGGATGAACCGTCCAGGCAGATGATGCGATTCCCCCTGAGTCGGTCGTTGCCGTCGCAGGCAAAACGCCCCCTCCTCCCTCGGCCGAGAACTGGATCGTCGCGCCCGCGACAGGACCGCAGACACCAGCAGCTAGAACCTTCAGTTCGATTACATCTCCTGGATTCGTTACGTGCTCAAGCCCGCTTGCCGGATGGAGGCGGACCTGATCTCCGAGCCTGTCGATCGCCGCCCGAACGGTCGATCCCAGACAGTCCCCGGACCCGTAGTATACCTGAGAGGCAAGGCTGAGCGAGGCTCCAAACAATATCTCCTGGCCAAGGACGGGATCGCCGCCTTGGTCTAAGAGGACTGCTCGCACGAGCGGCTGGGGGGGATTCTCCTGATCAGGGACCTCTTCGACAAGCGACCAGCGACATTCGGCTATGCCGTCATCACGGGTGATCGAGATCCGCTCCGGCCCTGCAGCGAGCCTCTCCGATCCGGAGGGCAAAAGCCCTGCCTCGAGGCTTCCGTCGCCCGACTCTATTGTGAACCTGACCCCTGCGCCAAGAACTGGAACGCCACCGTTCAAGACGCGCACCCGAAGCGGCTCTGCCAGGAACTCTCCCGGCATCGCCTCCTGGCCGTCTCCGCCGACGTAGTGGAGGGCCACGAGCTCGCTTGCCGGCGGGAAGAGGTTGCGGCAGTCCTGGAAGAGCCCCGGCATGAGCTGCTCTTCTGTGTCGGATGGAGGGCGGGCGATCCGGATTACGCCCAGGTTGCAGTAGTGGTGGGAAACGCCTGCTGGCGGCCGGGCTTCGTCCAAGGCCTCGACTGCGCCTCCAACACGGGCATAGAAGGTCCAGTAGTCGCCGGCAAGAAAGCCACTTCCCCCGAACTTCACGGCAAGGCCGTGCTCGATTGCGGCCTTTTCGAGCGAGACCGCGAGACACTCCTCTGCCTGGTCCCAGCGGCGGATCTTGAGGTGGGAATCGCCCTTGTGGCAAGAGATGTCCTGGTCGAGTTCGACCATGAGATCGCCCTCCTGGACGTCCTTTACCTGCGCAAGCGTCCCGACCTCGCCCCTTGCCTCCTCCCGGTCTCCGGATACCTCGATAAAGTCCCCTCGCCGAAGAGTAAGCCCCAACTCCTGGCCGAGCCTTGAGACCCTCGCCCTCGTTATGATAGACCTGTCGACGAGGTCGTCTAGAATCTCCTCCACTCCAAAGGCGACCGACCCGTTCTCCCTCGACCACTTGAAGCTTGCAAGCGGCTGGACGTAGAAGTCATCGCCAAGCCACGCGGGGAGGACTCGATCGAGCGTAAGGATGAGATCATCGTTCTCAAACGCCCACGATACGATCCGAGCTGTTGCCCCTGGCTCTTCGTCGATGAATGCCTCTATCAGGCGGCCTTTCTGCCAGGAATCGGCTGCGCCGGCCGGATTCGTCCCAAGGGAGATCCTCTCGCCCTTTTGATCCTCGAATGGAAGCTTCTTTGCAGAGATGGGATCCGCACCTCTCCAGCCGAATGGATTGCCACCATGATGGATCTCGACGCGGTATAGATGGTTCTCGACGCCCTGGTACATTCCGCGCTCAGCAATCCGACATGCCTCATCCTCGCCAGAGCTGTCGCGAAGGAGGACGGTCATCTCCCCGCCGCTCGATGCTGGCCATGCTCCCTGGAGGGCTTTGCAGTTGAAGGGAACTTCGACCGATCCTTCGATCGGTTCATTTTCCGACCTTGCCACCACACGCCACTCGACCTTGGTCCTCGTGGTCGAATCCGGGCCGCCAAGGGCTACCTCCCTGATATCGGGATCCTCGATATAGGAGATATGCCTCTTCCAGACGTCAAGGTAGACCTGGTATATCCCCGGCAATAGACGGGCTATTCCTTCGCCTGGCCGAGGCTTTAGGTACTCCTGATCCGAGTAGAGAAGAAGTGACGGATTCTCGCAAAGGATTCCGTCGACGTAGTATCGGCCGGGAGAGATGAGAAAATCGCCCATCGAGAGTGCTTCGCCGTAGAGCTCCCGCTCCTCGGCTGAGAGGCCGCCTGGATCGATGATGATTCCAAAGCCTGCATCATACATCGGGCCTGCGGACACGCCGAATCCGTCTATCGCTTCTGTCTCTCGAAGGTGGGATGCGATCTCCATCTGCTCGTTCCAATCCGAGTCCAGCAGGACCCGGCCTTGCTGGAGGCGCACATCGCTGTAGCGCCTCCCTGCCCCATCCCTACACCGGGAGAAGTCGCCCTTCATAGATCAGTACCTCCTGATGAACTCGTCTGCATGAAATATACTCGCCTCCATCCCAAGCCTGAGATACTCCTCCATAGAGGAGGAGAGGTTTGCTTCCCTAAGCGGCCTCTTTTGCAGGGCAAATGCGCCCATCTCGAGGCCGTCTTCCCCGCCCTTTGCAATCTCTTCAGGACACGTCGAGGAGAGGCTCCCGAAGAGCGGATGGCTTCGATCGAGAGAGACAAAGGCCGGCCATATGCGGGCCAGTTCTTTCGAGCTCATATCGGCTGCGCCCAACCGGCACCGATATCGCTGCGGGGTGCGAGACCCTTCCGGCAGGAAAGAGAAGCGCACGCCGCCAACCTGTTGCCTCTCGATATCGACATTTCCTGTAAAGATTGAGCTTTCAGCACTCAAGCTTCGTCCCACAACCTCCCCGACTATCGTGCTCTTCTGGATATCGAGGTCGAATCCCGATGCATCGATCGCGCGGCCTCCATTTGCGCAAACTATGCTCTCCTCGATAGAGAGCTTGCCTGCGCTGGCGATAAGATCGCCTGCAACAAGATCGATAGGGCCTAAGATCGATCGCGAGATATCGATTGCAAGGTCCGGATCAGGATTTCCGAGACAGATCTTCCCGGAGAGGGTGGAGTGTGAGATGGAAAGCCCTTCAAGGCCGCCTGTACCATGCGAAAGACCAGCCTCCATGATAAGATCGCCCTCGATGAGAAGGCCGTCGAGCAGAAGCTCTCCGCCATCGACCTTGGTCCGCATTGTGCCTGACAGATGCGGCCTCAATCCCCTGGCATCGAAAAGGCCCTGACGATTGAGGCAAGCGACAATCGCAAGCCTCGATCCGCTGGAGATCTGGGGGGATACCGTCAGATCGATACTGCAGCTCTCGGATATCGCGATCAGTCCGCTTGCCGTTGGTCTTTCATCCAGATGATCGTTCCAGGCCAAGATCGCATCGTCGAGGGATACCGCCTTTCCATCCACCTCGATCGACCATGTGAGGGGACGTTCATTGAGCCGCTCTTCAACCGCCCCCTGCCTGTCGTATGGGCCAGCTCCCACATCTCCAGAGAAGCCGTACGCATAGCTTACCCATACCTCATCTTCCTCCTCGAAGAGGAGAAGGCGCCCGAGCATCGGGTCGACTGCGACCTTAGGCATGTAGGGCTCGACAGAGGCTCCCGCCCGGCGCGTATACGTCCTCCTCCTGGGAGGCGCCCAGCCAGCAAGATCCCAGTCATGCAGGTTGCATATCTCGATCTCCTCTGGAGGGACCTCCACCCTATCCGCCCCTAAGGCTACCTTGAAAGCCGGCATATGGCCGAAGAGCTGGCTTGAGGGAGCGACGCCGTCTGCAAGCGCAGCTCGTCGAGCCTCGATCTCTCTATAGAGCTCCAGGCGGCCAAGCGGTCGGGGGACGTTCTCCCTTCCTGCCTGATGCATCATCTCCATCTCGGTTCTCGGCCTGTTGAATAGGGGGATGTCATCTCCAAGCGGACTGAACCTGTAGCATCCCGCCCTGTGGAGCCGGGGCTTGGCCATCGAAACCCAGTAGCTCTCCACCTCCCATAGATAGAGCCCTAGGCTCGATATCCGATATCGGCCACTCATCTGGGGCGTATGCGCGCTTGTGTCGAATGGGCCTTCCTCGATTGGATTGTGCAGATCAGGCGTAAGCGGCCTCGTCACCCCCAACCGGACGCTCGGCGCAGCGGCTAAAAGCGCAAAGAACTCAACCGCCCTTGAAGGCCATCCGGTCACATCCCTTGCGAGCTGCTCCAACACAAGAGATGTCCCCTTACGCCTCCGGTAGGCGATCGTGTTTCCGACATATGCCCTCTGGCTGTACCCCGCCCCTTCGAGGGAATAAAGGCCCTTTACGCCTAGCAGATCGCCTATGTAGGGAACCACCCACTCCTGACACGTCTCGATGAACCAGTTCTCGTAAAGCCCCTGGATATCGTCCTCCATGGCGAAAAGCTCGCGCTCCATGACGGCGCATAGAGCCCTCAGAGGCTCTCCAATCTCCGAATCCCTCAGCCGATAGAAGGCTGGAAGCAGGTCGTAGAGATGCTCTTCGCTCATAGGATCATCTCCGATAAGGAGATTCCAAGGGGATTTATCAGCAGCAGCTGGGAAGGCTCGATCTCTGATCCCTTCATGCGAGCCTCCTTTGACTCGAGAACCTCTCTTTTCAATGCAGTCCCGGCCTTCGTAGACCCAGCATCAGTCCTCATCAATCTAGCATCCGCTCCAGCCTCGTCCGTCTCTTCCTCGATCATGTAAAACTCGTCAAGGTCGACTGCAACGACTCCGTCCACACGCTGCATAACGGAAAGCGCCTCTGATGCGCTTGCTGACTGGCCGAACCTGCGAGAAGAGAAGGAGAATGCGGAGTTGAGAGCTGCCAATACATCGGATAGGACCTGATCCTTCTTGTATTTGGGATCGATCAGAACCTTTGCCTTGAGGTTGAAGAAACTGGGATCGTAGACGGAGACAGCAAACCTCTGGAAGGGATCCGATGCCTTTGAAATTGCCTCTACGAGGTTTTCGAAGAGGGCGGATCCGGGATCGATCATATGGGTGACAGGCCCTGTAGAGCCCTCGACCAACGCCTGGGCCGAGGCTGCGATCGTCAGATGGACGAGCAGCGTCTCCCCTCGTTTAAAGGCAGTCGCCTGTGCCTTGCCTATACCTGCAAACTCACTTGCAAAGTCCTCGTAATCCCGGAGCGACACTATCCTTCCCATCGTCATCACAGTTCGAGGGGCATTCTCTCTCGCCCCATCCCGGGACTCGGGCTCAGCTCCGCCGGAGGCTGGATTTGGATTTGTGACGGAACGGATCCCCTGGGGGCGAGCGGGCATAAGCGTAATAGAATCTGCACCCACGTTTCCAGCAAGGCCGATTCCGCTTCGATAGACCGCAGAGACGTTCTCGATACCGCTTGAGAGACGGGCGCCTCTTACACCGTCTCCGAAGATCACCTCTGCCTTGTTCTCATGGTTGATCCTTACCATGTAGGACCTGCTCGTCCTTCCGAGGTCATAGAGGCTCTCTCTCTCCTCCCAGAGAAGGTCATCGACCCTGACCTCGATAGTGCTCTTGCACCCCCTGGGATCGGACGATGAGACGTATGTGAGAGGGTTTCTCTTCAGGGCGAAACGCTGATTCGCTTTCGATCCATCCCCGCTTCCAAGGACCTCCTCTCCGGTCTCGCCGTGGGTGGCAGATGCGACGTTCGCATTGATCGAGAACGTGCTTCTGACGTACTTGTGTTTCAGGCCCGACTCGAAGAATATCGTCGTAAATCCTCCCGAGTGGACGATATCGGAGATCTTTGCTACCTCGACCTCGTGCACGCCTTCGGGATCGTACCTCTCGCCGCTTACAATCACAACCTGGCCCTCTGAGAGGCCGAAGACCATCCCATCCAATGTGACCTGCTGCTCCTCATCCGTTCCCCGGCCAATGCATGCCTCAACAGGAAGGGCTGCGAGCCTCAATGGGATGCTCACAACCATGATCGTCGTGGACCTGAGCTTGAAGCTATTGAGGTGATCCTCTTTCCATTCCTCCCAACCAACGTCGGAATCAATTCCTTGACGATCCAGCTTGATCCCAGTCACCCTCATCGCGGTGTATCGAATGTCTGTGTCCGAGTACATGGGAAGCATCATGCTGACCTCGCTTGCCGAAAAAACCCTATATGCTGCAGGCTCTCCCATCCCGTGGAGGAGGAGCCATCCTCCACTGACAACCTCGGGGACGGCTCGATCGAGGTATAGGTCAAAGCCCTTGTACCAGTCGCCGGATTCGAGCTCTTGGCCGATGGAAGGCTCATTTGTCCCATCCCATTTGGCATTGTAGGGGGCGTTGTGCCCAAAAGGAGCGGACCGGATCCGGAAGGCGTAGAGACCTGGAAGGGTATCAGGCAGCTTAGATTTATCGTCCTCCATAGAAATTGCGATCACCGGACCGTATGTCGCCGATACAACGAACTTCGGCTTGATCTTTTCCATATGGGCGACGACCGACTGCTGTTTCCATCCTTGAATCGAGAGATACGTCCCTAGATCCTTCTCACGCCAGGCCTGCTTCCCAATTACCTTCTGGATGCTCGCCTTGTCCATCACAAGCTTGGCAAGCGCGGGGGGCTTATACAAAACGGGCGGCTTGAAAGCCTTGTAGGTCGGAACATTTGCGACGAGATCGAGGTCGATCCTGATCCTGTTTAGCAGCTCTTCCCTAGTGACGCTGACTATCTGCTTTGGACTTGGATCGTTCTTTCCATCCACAATCACGACGAATGAGCCCACCTTAGCCTCCTGGTCGAGCCCTTCGAGGTAGTAGACCGTATAAGCATCATCGAGGGGCTGAGGCTCTTCGAGGCGGGGGCAAATCGAGTTCCACGCCGCGCGTACGACGATATCCTCCATCGTCTCGAATGTTTGAGGCATCTCCCCCTGGCCTGGAACGCTCATAGCCTTGGCTTTGCGGGGAACCGTTGCCGATCCAGGGGCGCCAGGCGCATCTTCAACCGTGAATGCCAGATCGACGCTTGCAGCTACTCCCGGCCGAAGCTCGTAGCCTATCTCCCTTGCAAGCTCCATTATAGAGCGCCTCTCAGTTGCGGTCCTGATGTATCCCTCGTTTGCGATCCTCTCCTGATAGAACGAGAGGACATCGAGCGTGCATGCCCATGCGCCGATCAGGGCTAGCGCCGGATCCGACGCATCCCTCGTCGTCAAGAGGGCGAGCGGATGCGATCCCTCGTTGGGACCGCCTGGAATCTCGAATCGAGATATGTAGGAGACCATCCTCTCGACAAAGGCTGACTGGCAGCCTAACCGGTACCCGATCGAGGATCGACCTGGCGGATTTTCATGGAGGAGGTCGAGATCAGCCTCGACAACGTCGCATGCCTCTGGAATCACAAGCCTCCCTCCATCAGAAACTCCATCCTTCCTTTGGCCGGATCGTTTGGATCGTTTACCATGCAGGCAATCTCAAGCCTTCCCATCTCTATCAGCCCCCTATCGATCGAGTCGCCCACGGCTTCGCCCAGCCGTTTGAAGCAGCCGCCTTTCGCAGGATCTACCTCCACCCTCTCGACGCCTGGAACGTCCAGCGCCCTTGCTAGAATTGCACTCAGGTAGACCGATTGTCCGAACGTGAAGTTGTCCGGATGGAAGAATCGCTCGCTTGAGAATGCATCGTAAAGCTCTCTTTCCACCTGATCTCGCCTGTAACCTTTGGCTACAATTATGTTCAAGGCGATCTCCAACGCGACTATGATCGGCCCCTGTATCACGAGATCCCATCCGGCCATCCGATAGGGCTCCAGGAACGACCGAAGCTCCGCCATGAAAGAGGCATCCACCGGATAGCCTCCGATGCGATCGACTGCAACCATCATAGCCTGCCAGCTTCCAGTCCAGGATGCTGTTGCATTTGCCCTCTGGACATCGGGATGGGTCTCTGCCATGCGGGCGTAGTCCTCCTCGGTAACTGCCCTTTTGGAAACGCGGAATGACTGCGGAGCAAAGAGGCGAGCCTCCTCGATCGTCTCCATATCGAGTCCGCCTTTGGCAGGGAGGGGGTTTTCTACATCGACGATTCCTTTCAATGGCGTCAGAATATGACGGATCGCACTTGCTCCCACGTTTCCAGCAAGGCCGTTTCCAATCCGATAGCGAGCGGATAGAGGGCCTGCCGGGAGCCCACGGGCAAAGCGGATCGATGCTCTTTTATCCTCCTCGATCTCGGCTACGAAGTCGAGCGCTTGAGGATCGCTCGATAGAAGGTCCCTTTGGGGAAGCCAGAGATCTCCCCGCCCATCGAAGATCTTTATGGAAGGCAGTAGATCTCGCGTCTCCCAGATCATCGCCTGCTTTGCGGGCGCTGCCGGATCGAATGGGACCCGCCTCCCATCCTCTCCGATGACCGGCTGGCCGAGGCGATCTCGAGGATGGCCCTGATGCGAAATCGGCCCTCTTTCAAGCAGGATTCTCCCATCGGCCGAAGGCCTGATGTCATCTTCTACGACCGTCAGGCCATGATCGGCAAGAACGATATTTCCCCGAGCCTGGGCAGCATCTGATATCATCTGGCCGCCAATTCGCGTGGATATGACAAGCGGAAAAGGTAGTGCATCCTCCTCCGACCAGCTCACGTCGACGAGATCCATGTCTCCAGCGTACAGAGGATCGCTTGCGATCTGACATGCCGTGAGCCGGACGGGATGGCGATGCATGGGATCAGCATCCTCGGAAAGGCCGGTCTTGGGGCTTTGTACCTCCTCAAGAATTATGACCCGGCCGGGCAGAAGGAGGGATTTATCCCTCACAATCAGCGTTGCGCCCGTTGCGCCCTTGGGAAGGCAGCACTCCTCGTCTCCCCAAGTGTGAAATCTCATCCGGTTGAGGTCGCTATAAAGGCGAAGATCGTGCATTGTCTCAAAGACGAGAGCTCCATCCAACAGAGCATCCCGAAGATCCTGTTCTCCTTCCAGCAAGGTCTTCTTACCAGAGATGCGTGAAAGAAGCCTCGTTCCCGGCTCGTTCTTTAAAGGCCCTCGAAGGAGCAGGCCCTCTTTGCCTGAGGCTCCCTCCTCCACAGAGATCGCCACCCACGCCCGGGAGTTGCAGCCGTCGGAGAGAGCATAGTCTAGAAGGCGGGCGTGGCGACGAACCGATATCCGTTTGCGCGCGCATCCGAGATAGGCCTCTGTTGCCACAGCATCCTGAAAGTAGCTCAGTTGATCGGCGGCGTAGGCCAGAGTCTCCACAAGGGCGACCAAGAGATCGGATGGATTTCTCTCGGTCCAATCCGGCATGACAACGGAGAGCCGGTCAAGCATCATCCGCCGAAAGCTCGCATAGTCCTTGCTGAGGTAGTCGATCGGCGCATCAGAGCCCTTCGATCTTGCCTTCAAGGGAGAAGAGGACAAAAGGGCAGGACAGCCGGCCTTAAACGAGAACTCAACCTCTGAGAGGATTGGATCCATTATGGGGACGGTAGGATCCGTATTCGAAACTCCTGCGATGTGCAACTTGTATGTGGAGAAGTCGCCAACCGATACGGGCGACCCCCTGTCGTCGTCCACGGTCAAGCAGATGGTCCTTCCTTCGGAATCGTCCACGGAGACAAGACCTGTCACCCTGACCTCCAGAAGGCCTCCTGTTATTCGAAAGTCAGCCTCCGTCAATCCCTCGGGCATCAGCGGTTT
This sequence comes from Methanotrichaceae archaeon, assembly GCA_016927425.1. Lineage (GTDB taxonomy): Archaea > Halobacteriota > Methanosarcinia > Methanotrichales > Methanotrichaceae > JAFGMR01. Next base: position 15,636 of record JAFGMR010000045.1, read on the forward strand.
ACCCGACACCGATGACGGCAGGAACTTGACGAGAAGCGTGTGCTGATCGGAAGATACCTCTACGTAGTCCAGTCCCATAAGGGTTTGATGGGTCATCACCCGCGCCCTGCGCCCCTCCCTTCCGCATACGAATCTACGGACCATCTCATACCTCCCTCTTGAACTCGGCAACCTTTCTCTCGCCGTCTCGTCGAACGATGTACTGAACGGTTACATCGAGCGTTGCCTCATCGCTTGTTATGCGCACGGCCTCGACCTGGATTCTGTCGCCAAGCCATCTCTGAAGCGACGCCTGGACAAGGAACTGGGTAGCGGTTGCAAGCTCACCGCTGTTTGGGGCAAACGTCAATTGTAAAAGGCCGCTTCCGAAGTCGGGGCGGTTTACCCTCTCGCCCGGAGATGTGAAGAGAACTGCCTCGATCATCTCCCTGATATGCGCCTCCTCGCCGGACTGGGCGGTCCTTCCCATAAGGTCGATCTCAAATGGACTTCTTATCTGCATCATTGTCCCCTAACCCTCGTCTGGGTGACCAGCACGTTCGGCGGCCCCTGCAAAGCCTGCTCAGCGCTCTGACAGATCCCGGTGCTGCACTGAAGCACAACCGGCTGCCCCCCAATCTTCACCCTGCTTGCGGGAACAAGCCACTGGATTTGAATACATGGCTGTGCCTTGGGTCCGACCATGAAGGTACAGCCCGATATGAGGAAGGTATCAGCTGTTGTGGCAACGATCTGCCCTCCGACCTTCACCCTGGCGCTTGAAGGGATGATGTTCACCTGGCCGCCGTGAGGGCATACAAGAGTTGCCCCCTGGTGTAGGATGTATCCTGAGATCAGACCACCTCCAGTGCTCCACCGTTGATCGAGACCTGGGGGCCAGAGAGGCTGATGCTCGCGCCCTGGCCGTTCTCGATCTCCAGCCCGCTTGGCCCAAGGGAGATCCTCATCCCAGAGGTCGTCTCCATGGTGATTCCCCCAGTGAGGTCGTCGAGCGTGATCGTCGCCATATCGGTCTTGATCACCTTGATCTCTGCCACCGCTGGGCTTGCCGGAAGCTCTCCACTTCCCCAGAAGCAGCCCGACCAGATGGGGTAGTCGGGATCTCCCCCCTCAAACTCGACCCAGACGTTTGCACTCTGTGGGGGTATGGCGAAGATTCCCACGCCATTTCCGGCGTAAGGGACGCAGGGCATAGCCCAGCTGAGCCTTCCGTCTCCGAGGACCGCAGGTACGCTCACCTGGATCCGGCCCATCTGCATGGGATCGAGGTTGTTCTCGACCCTTCCTCGATACTTTCCGAAGTACTGACAACAAGCATTGCTCATGATCGTATCACCGGGATGGTTTCATTCCTCACCTTCTTCGTAGGACAAAGCGCTGTCTATAGGACCCTCGTTTTATGACGTGAGTTACCTCCCTTACATAGTAGAGACCGTCGTATGAAGTCCCAGCTCCTCTAAGCATCACAAGGCCTCTGGCCCGGAGGATATCGCCATACCTAAGCGAATCGAGCTCGCCCTGAACAGTTACCGAATCGATCGATCCCTCGAAGGATCCCTGGGCCTCGGCCATAGCTTGCATATAGCTGACCCCTCCTCGGGACCGGAATCGGCGCTCTCGCATGCATCCCTGGCCAGGCATGGATGGTCGGCCTGAGAGGGGAAGGCGGGTCGATGGGATGTTTCTAACCTCCATGCTCTCGTTCGTCTGCCTATCCTGGACGTAACCCGAGATCGAGGTAGGACCAAGGGCATTATTCCCGAAGTTGATCTGCTCGACGTTCGAATCAGGTCCCATATTGACTAAAAGAGGCGTCATCTGGATATCATCGCGCCTTGGCGGCCCGAAGTAGCCTGTGTTCGTCAAAGGGGCCGGCCCTGACTCGACATAGAATACATATCCATGCCTCGAAGCCATGCGATGAAGTTGCTGGAGGTCTGAACACTGCTGTACTGGCGTTCTCTCGATCGGCAGGACTGGATCGATCATCGGGGGCGGTGTCACCATGGGTAAAAGGCCCAACTGAGGATATCTCATCATGATGAGGTTTGCCATCCGCGCCTCGTCCATTCCGGGGTACTCCATCGATCGCTCCTCCATGTCGAGGACTACGCCTATGTCCTCTCCAATAACAGTAAGCGTAGACGATCCGGGATCGTTAGAGGGAACAAGCTCTTGGTTCGTGATTATCCCGTCGATCAACACCCGTGGCATCAGGTCGAATGTGACGACCATGATCACGCGGTTGCACGGCTCCAAGGCGGAGAGGGGGCCATAATCCATCTCAAAGCCTCCTGACCTGCCGACCTGGAACGTGATCTGGAATCCAGAGTGCTCTGAATCGCTATGCGTAACCTCCACGCTCTTCAAAGCCTCCATCAGCCCAGAAGGCGCCGGAACTGGAACCGTCGGCCCGACGAGGAGGGTGAGGTGGATTCCAAGGAGGTTCATCTTCTCCTCATATCTGGATACCTGGTATGCGAAGCCGATCTCCCGGGCGGGCGAGATCCCTTGGATTCATGCAATCGTTTGCATCGCAGATACGCCAGAAGCCCTCGGCATTTCCAAGCACTCTTCCCGCCATGAGGTCCAGTCGGTCTCCCTCTACGACCGCGATCTCCTGGAGGAGGGGCAAGCTCGCCCCCTGGGGAAGAAAACGCCTTCGCTTGTAGGCGATCCTCCGGCCGTCGGAGTCGATGTAGCTTGCCTGCTCGATCTCGTAGTAGCGACTGCCCTTCTCGAACATCTTCGTTTCCTCGCTAATTGATATGGGTGAGCCTATTTTTCCCTAGTTCAACCACGAATGAACGCGAATGAACGCTAATATTTTCCATTAAATCACGCACATTTAGGTACATGTGAGCATATATATTGGATCCATCGATGTTCATGCGTGCCGACGTTGACAATAAGTCCAAGTCGAACGATGATCCCTTCCCACAAAGCCCAGATAAGAACCGCATCTTCTCGTCCTAACGCGATCATGATATCTGATCCTAGCATGCTCTCATCCAACCTTGAAGCTTCCCGATAGCGATGATGGGCTCGATGGATCCCCTCCGCTTCCAGAGAGGCTTCCTATCGTCGCCATCGCCTCCTTCATCATCTGGTGTGCGAGGAATACGTAGTATCCGGGGTTCGTAATGGAGAGGTCGTTGTAGCTGAGAACCCTTAGGCCTAAGGAGACCTTCGCCCTTAAGGGATTGAGGTTTACGTCGTATGCCTCCTCGGTTATGCTGAAGTCCGAGACCTTCACGGGAACTACTCTGTTTGGACCCCAGATGAAGAGCGTAAGCGGTGCCACCGGAGGGATGATCTCGAGCGTTCCTGCTGCAAGGAGCGCGGTGTTTGCGATAACGAGAGCGCTCTTCGGGTAGACGAGCATCTCAAGCGCCGAGAGCTGAGGAGAGATCCCCATGCAGATGGCATTTGAATCCACCTTCTCGAGCTGGTCGGCTGCATCTATCTCTATGTCAAGCTTGATCGTCTCGATGGGCGCGCCCTTGAGCCTGAGGGCCTCCGATCTATCCCCGCCCTCGCCCGCGGTCTGTGGCTGAAGCGTTCGTGTCATGGTGTCGGGGTTGTACTGGAAGACGATCAGGCTTGCAAGGGGGTTGAAGATGTCTATTCCTATTATCGCGCCTTTTAAGAGGCGGGGAGATATGTTGGTCATGTTAAAACCTATATAGATTCTAATTATTATGACTTCAATCATCAATTGTTCAGCGATCCAACGCGGATCTCAGATCTACATTACCTTGGGATGCTTAGCTTGACATTGTCAGATTATCGATCAAATCGATAACGATCGGCGTTGAGGATTGGAATATTTTAATCGTAATATATTGATATCAGCCGACTCCTATTTATGAACAATGTGACATTGACAAGTTAGGCCAGGGGGGGGATAATCGCCTCGACACATCCTGGAGAGGCCTCCTGGCAATGACGCTGACTCTGACAGATATAGCGGCCGATTCACCTCTCATGGGAAGAACTCGCTTGGTATTCTCAAAGGCCAGGCCCTCTCCACCGCATCTATCGCCCTGAAGAGACGGTTGATCGCAGCAGTATTGCCCTGGAAGTAGGCCTGCCTTGCAAGATCCCAGCCCGTCGTCTCGACTATCCTGTAAGCGACCGGTATGTAGCTCTCGTATGCCCTGTGGCCCAATGGGCCGAACTCAGCCTCATTGGCATGCATAACCTCCCTTGCAAATAACTCGGTCATCCCCTCCAAGAGCACCTCGGTTAATTGCAGATCTCTGAAGAACCTGGTGCCGGCCCTCCTGTTGACCTGCACCCTGAAGTTGGGGTGAGCATAGAAGTGAACTGCCTCGTGAACCAATGTCCCAACTTCAGACGAAGTCTGGACGATCACCCTCCTCGCACCTCTCGCAGGCTGTGATGTGGTGACGCCCGAGGCGTTCTCAGCCAGGAGCTCTCCTGGAGTAATCGTTCTTCTAACCGTCTCCCTGGGACCTACCTCCCGATACTCGAAGAAGCCTTCCCGCAACCGTTCACCTATGAACCTGCGAAGCTCCTCCAGCCGGCTTGGCAACCGGCTGGCCGGCCTTTCACCCATCAAGATATCCTCCATATGATAATACCTGAGAATATCCCTGATCCTCGATCCGGTGGGCGGATCGAAGAACAGGTTGAGGAGGATCTCTTCCATCTCAGAAGCTGGAAATCGGCTGGCAAACTCCTCTGGGGTGACGAATGACACCCTCCCTCTAGTAAGGGATGGGCCTGTGAGACGGAAATGCGCCCTTACAACGACGTTGACCCGAGCTCTAAGGGCATCGGCCGAGCTGGCTTCGATCCTTAGAGGGGTGGTTCGCGGAGCGGGAGCGGGTGCTGCCTCCCTCTGGACGATTGGGGGGGATATGGAGGAGACGGATTGATGCCTTCCGAGAGGGATTGCCCCTCCCTGCTGTACCACATGGACAAGCTCATGAGCGAGAAGCCTCTTCCCTTCGTTTGAGTCCGGACGATACATCCCTTCTGCAAACGAGATATCCCGCCCTGATGTAAAAGCCGATGCATCGAGTGCATCTGCAGACCTCGCCGCTTCTGAATCGCAATGGATGCGAACCCTCCCTAGGTCGTAGCCGAACCTGGGCTCGAAGAAGCCTCGCAGCGTTTGCGGGAGGGGCTGATGCCTGGAAGCATCAGATCCGGAAGCGCTCAGGCCTCTATCAAGATGCATATCAGCGTCCTTCGCGGAGACGGCGCTTCCCTGAGAGATGAGGGGCCTATCCATAAGCATTATCCTTCTGGAGATTCTGTTTGCCTCATCCTCGAATCTATCTCCAGCCGAGGATCCCCTCGCCTTCAGCTGAGCTGTCCTCCTCTGAGCCGTGGATGCTTGATGGATTCCAAGCATTCCGAAGTCATGGCCGATGATTCCTGACGCCTGCAAGTCCAACGGCCTCTCATCCAATCCGACCTGAGCTGGAGGTTTATGCTGACCTAACCCCCGCTCGATCCTGCTTGAGAATGCAGGAGAAGGCCGCTTATATTCATATGATCTTTGATGGAATATAATTGTCAGCACCACCGAGGTTATATGCAATCGAGATCCGTTGGAGATATCCAGATTCGACAGAGCGATTCAAACGAAGAGGTCATATTTCTCTGTAGAGGTCATTCCCCAGCGATTAAGAGGCGCTGACAGAAGGCTTGAAGACGACGGAGGAAGCCCCGACCAGATCCTATTTGACTAGCAGATAGGCTCAAGTCGATGATCATTGCAATAGACCTCCTAGCGTTGGTCGGGCGACGAGTGCGATGTATTCATCCCTCGTCAGCGTCTCGACCGGTGCCAGCGGATACCTGGAAAACTGCCTTCCAATCGCGTAGCTCGCCACGAATGATAGCATCTGGTCGCTGTAACTCTGAGCGCTCTCCCTTACACGTCTTCTGAAACGTTGAATAATATCGGATCTATACGATTCATCGATCTGAATACGTCGAATGTGATCCGATCGATCCAAGCTTTGCACGCCCATGACGGTCACAACCCAAGCATCCCAGTCGCCTGCAATCAACAGGGCGCTCAGGATATTCTGAAGGGCAAGCCTCCTCTCTAGCGAGATTGCGCTCTGAGATATCGCTCCTGCGGGGCTTCTCAGGAAGGTGGCCACGTCCTCATGGCCGTATTGGCCGGTTGTGGAGAACGACCTGAGCCTGGATATCTGTAGCACTCCTATTCTCATGTAGTTCTGGAACAGGGAGCTTGCAGAGTCAAAAAGCTCGTCCGTCTGAGGCTCGAGGAATATATACGAGCTGATACCAGCGGAGGAATCGTCCACCAATACTGCGTTGAACGAGTGGCCCGGCACTGTTGCGATGAATATGGGCATTCGAAACTTGGGGGAGATCGTGTCCTGGTGAACCCGCGCCATTGTGCTGAGCCTCTCTACCTCCTCGGCACTTAACCGCCCTGCGGGAGGGGCGTTGTAGTAGCGAACGTACATCTGTGTCGCATATCCGGTACATAGGTTGCGAAAGGTCTCCTGAGCCCTTGCAAAGCCCTGACATGATGAGCTCTGTGGGCGGCCTGATCCGTAAGGGCGGCAGTTAGTCATGTCGAAGCCGACAATGTATCGAATGAACCTCTCACGGGCAGCTCTTGTGGAGAGGAAGGGCCAGAGTGGGGAGTCATTGGGCCAGCCGTTGACTGCAGTTGCATACTCGGAAGAGGATATCGACTGGTCGTTGAGCATTGGGACGAGCGCGGGCCAGTTGTAGTTGTACTGCTGCTGCTCTTTCATGAGCATGGGAGGGCTCGTGTGAAGATCGATCCTTCCTTGGGTTGCAGGATTCTGCTGCATGACGTGAACAAGCTCATGCGCAAGGAGACCTTGACCTTCATGACTTCCGGAATCCAAGCCATCGGACCGAAGGAAGATATGAGATCCAATCGTAAATGCCCGAGCCTGGAGACGATCAGCCCAGGCCGAAGCGCTCTCGTCGCTGTGGAGACGGACCTGGCTGAGGTCGCACCTGGCAGCATGGGTGAGAGCGCCGCCCATGATCCTCGACGAGAGCTGGCTTGCCTCAAGTTCCCTTGTATCGTAGGCTGACTCGTCCCCAAAGGAGAGCGGATCAGACTGCTCTATCCTAATGGATCCGAAGCGATGGCCGAACCTCGACTCCATCTCGTCGAGCAAGGGCAAATCCATCTGGCGTCCATCTGCTAGGTGCCTCTTCCAAGACGGATGATCGACCCTTGATTCAAGCCATCCGTACCTAAGAGATGACGCCTCATGAGATCCTTGGGAAAAAGAGGACTCCTCCTCTCGCCTTGAGTCGATCCTCTCATCGATCATTGTGCCCATTTTGCGATATCCCCTCAAAGATCCGCTCCCATCCCCTCTATCCAGCTTCCTCACTACCCTCTGATCCTGAGATCGACTCCATTATCCTCTCCACCTCTCGCTCCCTCCTTGAAGCTGCCTCATACAGGCCAGAGTACCTCTCCTGGGTTCTCACAAAGCAGCGATAGGAGTCCGCAATCCCCATGAACTGGGCCGGCTCGGAGAGGCCCGGCCCTTCTCCCTGGGGAGCGACGGGACAGCCGTAGTAGTGCTCGTATCCAAAACCGGGATGCGATATCCTGTCCCTAGCAGCAAACGTCTGCATATGAGCGATCTCATGAATCAACCTCTCGCCGATAAGCGCAGAAGGGCTGAAGAAGGCAGGGCATAATAGGAGGGCTGAGGACGGATGGCCTATGAAGACCTCGGGGACGTAGCCGTATATTCCCCTGCGACAGCGCGGATGCTCAGGAGATAAGCAGCCGATGCAGGGGGAGCCGGAGACCATCCTCTGCATGCATGCAGGCGGGCTTGAATAATGCGGAAGGTCGCTTCTGATCGAGCGGAAGTTCGCAAGTATCCCCTCCGTAGCCAACCTGTCCCTTGCATCCAGCGCCGCTACCTGGGCTCTGTCCATCCCGAGGAGGGAGACCCAAGCGGTCTTGTCGAATGCTATGTTGAAACCCCTGGCCAAGGCCATGCTGGTTGATCGCCGCAATACGGTCACTGGAGCTGTACCCCAGATAGAGAGGAGACCCTCAAGCCCCTGAATTGCCCTATCGGCCAGACGCTCCGCCTCTACTACGCCTGAACTGATGAGAGCTATATTGGCCGCGCTGCAGGGCTGAAGGAGGGAGGATCCAATGCTCTCCTCCCTTCGGATTGCCGGGGACTCATGCGTAAGCGGCCCGATCCGATATCCGGAGAGGGCATTATGGGCGGCCCACCTTGCCTCATCCTCCATGCGCCCTGCCCTGCCGGTCCGCACCTCATCCGGTTCGACAAGCCCCTGCTGAAGGGAGTGGGCAAGCTCGTGAGCAAGAAGAAAGCGACCTTTCTCCGTCCCGGGAGCATATTGGCCAAAGGCAAATACGATGTGCCTGCCAATCGAGTAGGCCCTTGACCCGAGAGCCCTGGCCGACGAATCCGCCGATGCGTCTGCATGCACCCTTATCCGGCTGAAGTCGTGGCCGAATCGAGCCTCCATGAAGGAGCGGTCAGCTGTGCCCAATGGCTCGCCAGCCGCCCGCCAAAGAGGGGCTGTTGCCTGGCTTATTCCTGGATCGATCGACTTCTGATAAGACTTCGCCCCTGCACGACTGCCCCGTGGCCCATCTAAGATGGCCTCGTTCTGCCGGATCACCTTGTTAGCTCCTGCAGTGCACGCCCGAGATAGTTTGAGTCAAGTCCAATCGCCCTCCAGGCCCAGTCAGGCGGCTCTACTCCAAGGAAGGGCGCAGGCGTTGTGACCGGCGACAAGACCGGATCTCGATAGGGGGTGATTTGCAGGTGCCTCGGATGGCTTGCCATGTAATCCGGTAACATCTGCATCACATCGCTTGCCCCCTGGAAGAGAGATCTGGCCAAACCAAAGCCTGGAAGCATTGGGGGCTGGACCACAATCCCGGGAGCACCCTCTGGAGGTGCGCCGAACTCGGGCTGAAGCGAGCATCCCTGGATTGCGAGAAACCTCCTGTAGATCTCAACTCCCTGCCAGGCCGATGCTGGCTGAAGCTCGATTACAACCTCCCTGGTCACTGCCATCAATATGCGAGCCTGAGGGGTATCGCCTCCGCCAAGGCCCTGATCGGGGTCGAGGCCTGCTGACCTGGCACGGCGCCTGTATCTGAGGCCGATCTCCGTTCCCACGCGATCGGAGGCGAGGTCTTCGTAGGAGAAAGGGGTCTGAGCAAGGTTATTTGATATGCTGAGAGCCTGATTTGCCTCGAAGCGGTAGTCGTGGTCGGTCATAATTGCAACGGCGACCATCTCCATGTTCTCCTGTAAGGATGGGGCAGCCGGTATCTGGTCGTAGTGCATGGTGTAGCTTGTGGAGAAATCGCCGGATGTGACCCGTATCGTGGGCTGCCTGGCCTCAAGGCCTCTCATCACCTGATTGGCCTGAAGATCGTGGCCGTGGACGTGAGTTCGATCAAGCCATCCTCCCCTGAAGGTAAAGAGGTATCTCCCCACAGCTCCCTCGCCATGAAGGTACTCGGCTGCTCCTCCAATCCGTCCCTGCGCGCTGTGAGTTACATGCCGCTGAATGGATTCCCCTGACCTCTGGCTGCAAGGCGGAATTGCGGATCCGGAGATCACCGAGTCGGCAATCGAGATCGCCTCCATCTCCGCTTGATCGTCTTCAAAAGCTATTCCTTGAGGCTTCCCAATTCCGGATCGATTCTCCTGCTGGACCACATGGGCAAGCTCATGGGCGAGCAGCCATCTATCCATCCTTCCGGAGCCATAGCGCCCCCTTGAGAAGGCTATATTGCCGTTCCAGGTATAGGCATCGGCACCGATTTCGCTTGCAGATGAATCGGCCCTCGAATCTACATGTACTCTCACATGGCCGAAGTCGTGGCCGAAGCGGGACTCCATGAAGGACCGGTCGGCCGCATCAAGAGGCCTTCCAGGGGAGATCAGGGCATCTTGCACCGCCCGAGGGACAAAGGAATCAAAGGCCCGTGACATCATCGCCTGGCCTGCAGGACCGGCCGCTTGTCTGGCATTGGTCATTGAAGGATCATGCGTCTCATATTGGCGGATGTTCGCAATCCTTTCCCTTAGGAGCTTGTGCAAATTCTCCTTGGGATCGGTCGATTGATCTGAACTCATGTAAGCAGCATCACTCCATTTGTAGCGTCAAGCGCTCTAAAAGACCTAAGGCAATATCTCATGTGAATCGGAATTCGGACTGGAAAAGTCGAAGGACAAGACGTCGCCTTGTATCGATATCTCTATCGAAGCACCTGCCGGGCGATCTTTGCCCCGATCTCGCACGGGCCGTCCCCCGGTAAGATCTGAAACGACCTATTCCCGCCCTCCTCGATCCCAAGAAGGGAAAAAGGCTCTCGCTTTGCGAGCATCCTTTCAAGCTCATCTTCCATGCTCTCCTTGATACGATAGCGATCGCCCGGGGAAAATCCCCTCAAGACAAGCTCCTCGATCTCGATTTTAACTCTCATCTATCCTACACCTATTGTATCGTAGCATTGCCAAGGGCATACGGCCTCCAATCGCGAATTCGTGGATCTATAATTGGAATCACATCGCTAACACGATGGTCGAATCTGCCGAAAGGTGGGTGATGGGACGACCACGCCAGTATCGAGATCGACATACCCTATATTCAAGTACTGGTTATCGAATACCTCTATCCTGTTGGGCGGGTTGGGCAAGTAATATAGGGCGTCCTCTCCAGTAGATCCGTTCCAGTACAGTGCCTCGCCGGAGATCTCATCTATTCCTTCTCTGACCAGGCCGTTTTGCCTGAGCCAACTTCTCATTCGGAGAGGCAGACCATGTTCTGCTGAGGGTGGGAGGTTCAATGAGTACCCTTCAGGCATACGAACCATTAGTGGAAAGGCCAAACCCCGCGGAGCGACCGATCCGCTCGCAAAGAGAAGCCCCATCTGGATTGCTGTGCCGGTAAATATCCTCGTACCTGATAATACTCGGACAGGTCCTTGCATTGCTTGATGGGACATGACTGATAAGGGAAGGAATCTTCCGGAATACGTTATAGGAGCAAGGGTGCCCAGGCCGGCGCGCTCCAATAAGAGACATTGGGTCGCTCCACAGCTTCTCATCATCATCGCGCCTCCACTTTTTAATACCTCGGAGGATTCGAGCAGCGATACGTTGATCCCACTCTCACCAGCGACCTGGAACGCATTGATCGTCATGCGAAACTCTCCTTCGGCGAGGGGTCTCGCGGGAAATAAGAGCCTACTTATTCCCCCATGGAGCTTGATGATCTGGCCTTGCTCGTTCATGACATAGATCACCGAGTGGTTGAGCACTCCTTCGGTTGCCACAACCGCCCTTCCCTCCCTCAAGGCGGTCATGATGCTCGTTCTAGCTGCATCCTCGGTGATCGGTTGAAGGCCTGCCTGGGTGAGCTGTCTGACAGTTGTTCTTCCAGCCCCCCTCAATGCGGTTAAGCCTGCACGGGAGAGCTTGATGACGGCGGATCCCGCCATTCCAAGCGTGGTAATATCCAAAACGAGAAATAGCATTCCCAGACCGCGTTCAAGCCCAGATCTGGCCTCCCAGATCTGTCTTACGGATCCTACTACCGGTACCCAGTACCAGATATCTGGAAAGAAGGACGTGCTCTCCTGGGATTCCTCGTCACTCCTCCTGTTCTCCTCCGTTGAGGGGGCCGTTAGCGCTATAGCTACGGCCACACCGAGGGCTGCGGCTAGCAACAACCAGGGGAAGGCCAATATGTCAGCCTCATCGGAGATCGTTGGCGAGAAGGGCCGTCCAGCCAGTGCAGCCTCTGATGCGCGATCAGCTTCAAGCTCGGCAGGGGATCTATATCTCCCGAGGGTGAGATTTGGACGAACACGAACCGATTTAGATCTTCTCTGTTGGACGAGATGCGCCAGTTCGTGTCCTAATATATGCAGTCCTGCGCGATCTTTCGGGCGATATTGATCTCTATTGAAGAAGATCCGGTTCCCCAATGCAAAGGCTCTCGAGCCTATGCTCTCCGTCATGGAGACGGAACCGTCATCTGCATGAATCCTTACCCGTGAGAAGTCGTGACCATAGCTCTCCTCGAAGGGCTTTCGGACTTCGTATGAAAGCTCCATTCCTTGGCCCAAGGCGCTCAGGCCAGAGAAAAACGACCCTTTGATCTCTCTTCGTGCTGAAGATCTCTCGCGATCATATGGGTTATCGAAAGCGGAGAATGCCCGAGAGAGGAGAGCTAGCGGATGATCCACAAGTCCTCTGCCAGTGCTTCTCCTCTGATCATCGTCCTTTCTAACCGAGCGGTCAGTGCGATGCTCCAGGGAAGATGGGATATGATCCCGCAAACTCAAGGATCCAAAGCCCTCGTTAAGCCTTCGTTGCAGCGAATCGATGGGAAGAGGATCAAAAGACGATGATTCATGCTTTGCAGCGTGACGTACTTTCTCTCTCATATCCGAAATCCGTTGAGATTTTCACCTTCCAACCTCTGTTAGCGGCCGCTCTAGCTTTGCATACTCCATTCGAGCCGATCTCATGATCTGGTCCATCCCGACAGGCACCCCTTCCTCAGCAGCGAGAAACGCCGCGTTAAGCGCGATGTTTCTGATATGTCCTCCTGCCAAGTTAAGCCTGGCAAGCGTCGCATAATCTATCTCGCCTAGAGGGGTCTTCTCCGGGTATATCCCCCTCCAGATCCTCTCCCTCATGGATGCATCCGGAAACGGGAACTGTACGATGAACCGAATCCTCCTCTGGAAGGCCGGATCGAGCGCCGATAGCATATTGGTCGTAAGGATCGCAAGCCCCCTGTACGCCTCCATCCTCTGCAAGAGAAAGCTTACCTCGATGTTCGCGTAGCGGTCGTGGCTGTCTTTCACCTCGCTTCTCTTGCCGAAGAGTGCATCTGCCTCGTCGAATAGGAGGATTGCGCCTCCGCCCTCGGCAGCATCGAATATCCGGTTTAAGTTCTTCTCGGTCTCTCCTATGTACTTGCTCACAACGGCCGAGAGGTCTATCCGGAAGAGGTCGAGGTCAAGCTCTCCTGCTAAAACCTCGGCTGCCATCGTCTTTCCCGTGCCGCTGGCTCCTGAGAATAGGGCGCTTATCCCAAGGCCCCTTGATCCCTTCGATGCAAACCCCCATCTGTTGTAGACAAGCGACCTCTGTCTCATATGGATTGCCACGAGGCGGAGCATCTCCTTCTGTTGAGGCGGAAGGACCAGGTCGTCCCAGGTGGCAGATGGATCGATCCTCTGAGATAGAGCCTCAAGATCCGGCCTGCCCTGGGCACGGCAGGCTTCGAAAAGAGCTCTCTCGCCGGCCTTGGCGAAGGCAGATGCGCTATGAATTACGCCTGATCCAAGGTCAAAGCGCGATGCAAGGCCCTCTGCCGTCTCTTCATCGCCTTCTAGAAGATCTTTCCAGAGCGCTTCCTGCTCGGAGTAGGTTGGCCTTCTCACCTGGAGCGCAATGCAGTTTCCGGCAGGGATCCTTCTCTGGCTCGATACGAAAAGCGGATAGCTGGCATTATCGGCAAAGCGCATCGCTGCCTCTGCCCTTTGATCGTCGACGATATCGACGAGAAGCGTTCGTCCGGAGAGCGCATACTCCCTCGTCCAGAGGCGATGGAACTCTTCTTGCTCGTTTGTCCTCTCGGGAATTGCGGTTGAGTAGATGCGATACATTGGCGCTCCTTGAATGACGCACGCATCATTTGCAACGGATATGCGGTCCTGTCTTTCCCCTCCCCAGAGGAGGACAGGCGAGATCTCGCCCCCATTCGACCAGATCTCAGCGACCCTCTCCGAGATTCGGAACTGCGACGGAGAGAGGGCCTGTGCAGACGGAATAGGTGAGACGTTTGATGCTAGCCTCTCGTCGATCTGATCGAGACCTGCGATATAATGCAAGATCCGCTCGTCAATCCTCAAAGGAGAGCGCGTAAGCGATGTTCCGGGACCGATCTCGATCAGCCGCCATCGCCGAAGCGGTGATCCGGGCACAATCGCGCTCCAGTGAGCGCCTGGAAGCGCTGCTAAAGCGAGGCTGAACGTCGGGTACATGCGAGAGGGATCGTTCTGTGCAGCAGCACATAGGCCGATAAAGGACGAGTCTAGCTCGACGGATGCCGAGAGGAGCAGGATCGCCTCTTCGAAGCTTGAGAGGTGAAACGTCTGAGAGACGATCCCAAGCCGGTCCATGGATGAGCCGGGCGCGTCTGCCACATCCTCTGTCTGATCGATATGGCTTTGAAGCACACCTTTGAGCCAGTCTAGCCGGTCGAGGATCTGCCTCTGGTTCTCCTCAAGGCGGGAGATCTCCGCCGGGATCACGGAACCTCCACGGTCGGGCCGATGAACATATTGAACGTGGGGCTTTCGCTATCGTTGTCCCTTTGAAGGGAGCTCTCCGCCCCATCCACCCTAAGCCTGGCCAGATACGTTCCAGCCGACAGGTGAGTGGCTGGAAAATGCAAGGGATCGGTCGCCTCCTCCCGAGGATCTGCATTGAGCACAGCTGCTGGAAGGCCTCCAGGGACTGTGAGGTTTAAAAGGAGCGTCGCCTTCTGAGCAGGATCGATATCGGGGCTTGCCTCTACCTCGATATAAGGATGTTCACCTCCGATGAAATCGATTCTCTGGATAGACGGCCGTAGCACGAACGCCGCCAGGTTAGACCTGCTTACCTCATGGGGCTCAGGCCTTCCGAGATCCATTCTGTGGACTACCTGGACGGAGTTCAACCCCGCCCGAAGGCCGGCTGGAAGATCGACGATCAGCCTCCTCGATGTTGACTCCGAATCGATCGATCCCACCATTCCGCTCAGAAGCACGATCGTATCATCTCCGAGGAGGCGCTCTCCGAGAACCTCGATCTCATTCGTCGAGATCTCGGCGATGTTCGGGCGGACGGCGACGATCTTAGGCAGGCTGGAGGGTATAGAGACCGCCCGCCTTTCGACCACCGGGAGGGAGACTTCGGGGATGGACCTTCCCTCTATCAGGACGACCGTTGCCGTGTAGGCCAGGGATAAAGCGTACTTCGCCTGATAGAAGGAGCTCCAGAGCTTGGATAGCTCGTCAAGTGAGAGGTTTTCAGGCGTGAACTTCACCGCTTCCACCTGCTCAGCGAGGTCGGATCCGCTTAAGAAGAGGTAGGCCACATCCCCTATGGTATCCTGTATAGCCCGGCGAGAGAGGACTGGAGTGCTCTGCATTGCAGCAACAGCGCTTCCAAGGAGCCTTTGGGGCTCGAGCTTTGCCTCCGCGCCGTAAAATGTGAAGAGGTAATGCAGATCCAATGCCACGAGAGGTCGCTTGATCAATCGTCCATCCGAGTCCCTAAGGGGCAAGTTCGCATTGGAAAGACCCGTATTAGGGGTTATCCGGTATAGAAAGACGTTGATTGCGGCAGCATCGGTGCCATCCGGACGCCCTGGCGAGACCTTAACCTCGACGTCCTCGACGTCGTCAGCAACATACGACTGAAGCATCCTGCATATAGTTGCAGTGACAGTAGCAACCGCAAGGGAGTTGCTCATATCTCCCCCTTCCTCCTCTGATCCAGATACTCCTGAAGCGAGAATATCTTCGGCTGCCTTTTCTCCTTCAAAGCGGCCGCGGCAGGGGCGACGGCTGTAACCTCGACCCTCCCTATCCTGACCACGATATCCAGCCCCTCCTCCGAGCGATTGGAGACTGGAGAACCTATCCGCCGCAGGGGGGACCTGCCCTGGGTGAGGTTCATCCTCTCGATATCGCCTTTCGCAATAGATGGCTGTCTGGATGACCGGTCGATGACATCTCCAGCCTCACTGGATCTTGGCCGGCCAGGCTTGGGCCCGGTTATGAGCCAGCCCCCATAATACTGCTCGACAAGGCCGCGCCATTCATTCCCTCCGCCGGGATATTCAGCGGCTTCTATTGCCTGATGTGACTCCCCCTCCCGGGGCGATGCAATAGGATTATCGAATGCGACATCGCGGCCAAGATCCTGCGGCCCGCCGGGATCCAGATCGATCCGACTTTCCTCTCTGAGCGGTCCCGGGAGATGCACTGGCCTCAAATCGCCACCTTTTGTAACCGGACCCTCGAAGGATCGAATCTCGATCGATGCACGATGCGGCCGGGGTTCGCCCCTCTCCAGGTCGATTTCAGGCTCTCCAGATCGATCAATTGGGTCCTTCAATGGATCCATCAAAGCCCTAGATCCATCCATCGGATCCTTCGGTCGATCCGGCGCCTTCGCCGGAGAGACGGCCGCTGGAAGATGGGTTTCGGGATGATGAGATTCGGGATGATGGGCTTTGTCACCTGCGAGAGCCTCCGCCCCATCAGCCGACATTCCGGCGCTCAAATCCTCGCGGACGGAGGCCCGGCTGACGACAGGCAGTTTCGGCGCAGTGATCCGCTCTGCCGTTGCCTCGTCCCAACCGGCGACTGCGTCCCCCAACGAGCCCGTCTCCTCGGCGGAAGGGAGAGCATCGTGAATGAGGGCTGGCGCTCGTCCTCTTCTGGCCGGCTTCCGCCTGTCATCGCCCGCCCGCCGGACCCTCTCGATCTGAATTCCGGGCGCAACGGATTCTTCTATTGCGTCCTGCTCGTCTCCGAAACTTGAGATCTCCGCCTCGCGCTCGTCGTCCCATGGAGGAGCGTAGATCGATGGTACTACAGGCTCTATCCCCCGCTCAAGTCCGAGGGCCCGCGCGGCAAGCCTATCCAGAAAGTCGCTCATTTGACCACCATATCGATGTACGACCATCGCCTCGAAGCGCTCATGGAGAGGATCTCGTTTTCGCTCCAGCCGTATGCCCAGGCAAGTGTATGCACCTCCAGAAGAATCCTCCTCGCCTCGGCCTGAATCTCCTTCCAGAAGAAGGCGGATATGTCGAATATGCTCGTCCAGACATGGTTGCAGTCGGGACAGGTCATCTCGATTAGAACGTCTGCCTGGGGATCCAACTCCCCCATCCTCGATGCAACTCGGCCTATCTCCCCTTCATCGAGATCTTCGAGGGAGATCTGCTCCCCATCTCGAGAGATGCTCTTTATGCAGCGCTCGATTAAAAGGCGCTTTGCCGAAGCGAGATCGGATAGGCGAGATGCTGCTGAAAGATCGAAGCTGTTTGGAAGGCGAAAGCTCACATCGAGGCCATCCTCTCTCATGGCGGCCTCGGAATCCAGGGCCTTCGACCTGATATCCTCGGTAAAGATCTCGAGCTCAAGATACCTTTTACATCCTGGACATTTCCCGAAAAGGCGCATTCGGCGTCCGAGCGTAAGCTCTCTGAGATCCAGGAGAAGGCCGTCTCTTCTGCCGATGGAGAGCATTGCAAGATGGTCCATATCCATCTCGGGGCAGGCGGCGGCAAGCATCGTCAAGGCCCTATCGATTGGGTGGAGATCCCTCTCTGAGACCGTCAGAATATCTGTTGCTGTGAGAGGTCGCATATGCTTGGGATCAGTCGAACGTCGGCTCCTTTGGCTCCTCAAGCTCCTCGCGCTCCCAGCCCTCGTTCTCCAGCTTGATATGCTGGATGGCGACTGCGTTAGCGTTTGCGTCGAGGTCGGGGAGTGCCTGGTACTCAGATACCCAGCAGCGATATACCTTGTAGCGGATCACCACCTGGCCTGCCTCGTTTAGCATCTCAATTATCACGTTCTTTCGAAAGTCTGCAAGGGAGACCTCGCTTCCAAGCCCCTCGCCGAAGTTCCAGACCTTGTTTGCCCATTTCTCGAAGTCGAGGTCGTGGGTAACCCCCCTCTCGAGAGTTATTGGCTCGTACTCGGTCCGTCCAGGAGATTTCCTGCTCGTGCTTGGATCTCCTCCCTCCCTGTGCTTTACAACCTCAGTTGTCCTCTTCAGGCCTGAGACCTTGCTTATGCCTGCAACTGGATCCGTCTGTCCCTCGAGCTTTACGAGGAACTTGAAGTTCTTGTAAGGATCGAAACGGGTGGGATTTGCCTTGAACTGTACCATTCTCTTTCCCTCCCTATGTCTGGATCTGACCTGCCATCTGCTGGATCTTGATCACCACGAACTCCGCAGGCTTCAAGGGAGCAAAGCCCACGAGGATGTTTACGATTCCAAGATCTATATCGTTCTGGGTCGTCGTGTCCTTGTCGCACTTGACGAAGTATGCCTCCTTGGGACTGCTTCCCTGAAAAGCCCCCTGCCGGAAGAGGTTGTGCATGAAAGCGCCGATGTTCAAGCGGATCTGGGACCAGAGCGGCTCGTCGTTCGGCTCGAATACGACCCATTGCGTCCCTCGAAAGAGGCTCTCCTCGATGTAAAGCGCAAGCCGCCTTATCGGCACGTACTTCCACTCTGATGCCATCTGGTCGTCGCCGACGAGTGTGCGCGCCCCCCAGGAGACCGGGCCGTAGACGGGAAAGACCCTAAGGCAGTTTACGCCGCGGGGATTTAAGACGCCGTTTTCAAGATCTGTAAGGACGTATCCCACCCTCTGGACTCCTGCAAGCTTCGCATCAGTTCCTGCTGGCGCCTTCCAGATGCCGCGGCTGCTGTCGGTCCTCGCAAATACGCCAGCCATTGTCCCGCTCGGAGGAGCTGCTCGGAGCTTTCCGTCGTTCAGTGGATCTGGGATCTCTATCCATGGATAGTAGACCGCGGCATATTCGCTCTTCGGAAGGGCCGGGCTCTTTACGAGCTTCTCCATCGCGTCGGGGGATAGCCCCTTTGGAGGATCGGCTATGAGGAAAGCCCGGCGCTCCTTGCAGTAGGCTGCAGCATCCGCAAGGATTCCTGGCTCTGAGATTCCTGGAATGCAGAGCAGGTTGAATATGTCGACTTCTTCGAGCGCATAGATCCCCTTTCGATCAGACCGGCTGTCTATGAAGATCTTGTAGACGCTTCCCTTCTCAGGATCAAAGTCGCTCTCCGCCCCTCCCGTCAGCATGACATCTTGAGGCCTTTCCGAGTCGGTTCCAGAGAGAAGTTGGAGATCAGATGCTATGCTCTTTGACTCGGGCCCGAAGACCGCAACCGACGATCCGCTACCCCTCGTCCCGGAGATAAGCATAATCTTATTTCCCTCAACCTCCCGACATTCGAAGCCCTTGTAAGCGGGTAGAGAGGGGTTTAGATCTCTGACAGCCTTCTCGATTCTCGCAGCGACGTTTTGAAGCATCTCCTCAAGATCCGCGCCGGAGATAGCGGTCTCCCCAAGGGTGATCTCGTCGGGCCCAAGCCCGTCAAGGCTGATCTTAAGCCTGTTCTTCTCGGCCGATGGAAGGCTTTCAAGCGCTCCGATCTCCCCGCTTGTAAGCGATCCCCGTAGGGGGACTGCTGCCGGGCGAAGGACGGATGCTGCATCTACCTCCGCTCCGCCGTTCTGGTATCCGAGGAAGAGGCCGGCTGAAAGGTCGTTTCTCTCGCCTGGAAGCACCCTCACCGAAGATCTCTTCCCGCCTTCGCCTGAGGTCAGGACGAGGGAGCTCACATCTACAGAGACCGTGAACGCTTCGAGCGCAGGATCTCCCCTCGATTGCGCGGTGACCTTGTCCTCTATTGCCGCAGCCAGGCTCGAAAGCCTCGCTTCCGCATCCGCGCCTTCGAGATCTGCCTCGCTTATCTGGACTGTGACGGGAGATGAGCCATTCACCGATACCCGGAACTGGTTTTTATTGGACGAAACGATCTCTGCCACATCTAGCAGTTCGCCATCCTTCGTCAATGGGGCGCTCTTGCTCGTTCCCTTTTCGGTTATATCCACATCGAACATCTTCAATGTGACGAACTTTGAAGTGTCGTTTACAAGCTTCTTGACACATCTTGCATCCTCGGGATTCATGGAGAGGTTCGAAAAGCTCTCGGTGACCGAAGCTTCCTTAGCTCCTTCCGGATGGCGGATGAATGTCAGGTTGAAGTTGCTTGCTTTATTTGGCACATCGTAGTCGACCCTCACCTCGATCAAGTTTCCGAACGATCCCTCGTCGATGGCTGTGATCTCTAGCACGTCTGCCCCTTTGGCGTTCTTCAATATTCTCCCGGCGGTGTATACGTCCTTAGCAACCCTAACGATCCAAGCCTCGCTTCCGCCGTTTAAGAAGAACTGCCGGACGGCATAGCTCATCTCAGATCTCTCGGCAAGCCCGCCGTAGCGGCGCTCGAAATCGCTGTAGCTGAGTATCCGCACAGCTTTGTTGACAGGACCTCTCTTTGCAGCCCCAACGAAGCCTGTAACCGAAGTGCTAACGCCTGTTATGGTTCGCACACCGCTTGCAATCTCCTCGATATAAACCCCTGGGTAGGTTAGCGATACCGGCATCTTCCAATCACCTCCACAAATCCCTTTCCGGCCCCACAGCCGGCAATATCCAACACCTTTATCCTATTCCACATACGCTTGTCCTCCAGCAAGGCCAGCCTGGACGGCCAAAAGGCAGCGATCAGAAAACCGGCCTAGATGTAATCAGAAAAAACCATCCTCTATTCGCACCAAGAAGGCAGAGAGGAGAGGGTGATCTCGCAGGTATCCCGGCATCAAGGTGGCATCATCGACTCGATCCTCCTCGATGCCTCCATGATGATCTCTATATCGGTAAACCTGCCAACGGATTTGAGGCGATCGACCTCTAGGAGGAAGGTTCCAGTCTCCTCCTCGGTCAGCCGTCTCCTGCATGCGTACTTCATTGCGATCCCCTTCAGCTCCTTCCTAGATGAGTACCTCTTTGGACAGATGCCGTCGACGAAATCGAATATGAGGCCGCATTTGATGTGGCCGATCGTTGGCGTGGACGGGTTACATGAAGTTTTTATATAATCTTTGAACGTATTTCCGTCGACGAACTCCCCGCATTCGCATAACATGATTCTCTTCATGAGATCGGCCCCTGATCGAGAGATAAGACGCATGCTATCATCGAGGAGTTTCATCGCTTGCTGCTCGCTCCCGCCGCCCGATTTTCCCCTTACCCTACGGATAACACACATGTTCCCGTTGATCGGATATATACGTTTACATATTGGATAATTTTCGATGGTGATGCCGGGGTGGGCCTGCCCCCTCCCGGCAGCCCCCATACTGAAAGGCATGGCCTATCCAAGTCGGCATTGGAGAAAAGAGGTCCCCTCGATATCGATTGTGGGCGAAGGGAAAAGAAAAGGCCAGGCCATTGGATCTCCTTTCTGGCACCATAGTGACCTTCTGGATCGAATTCGAGATAACCTATTTCTCGTATCCGTGCCATTTTGACTCCCATGGCCGTCCTTGTAGGATGCAGCGGCTGGCACTATCGCGACTGGGTGGGAGCCTTCTATCCGCTGGATCTCGCCCGAAGGGAAGGGGAATGGCTCGCCTACTACGCGAGATACTTCACAACAGTGGAGATCAACAGCAGCTTCTATCGGCCTCCCGGAGAAGCTCAGGTTAGCTCCTGGATCCGCCGGGCGAAGGCCTGGAGGGGCTTCTCCTTCTCCCTGAAGATGCCAAAGGAGGTAACCCACAATTTGATGGTTAGCGGGGATGCAAAGAGGGCTATAGAAGAAGCCCTATCATTCCAGAGGAGAACTGTCGAGCCGCTCGCAGAAGCCGGCCTCCTGGGATGCGTCCTCATCCAGCTCTCGCCCCGATTCGAGAACGATGAGACATCCCTATCCACGCTGGAGGCCGTCATCGACGCGCTCTCCACGAAGCGCCACAGACACGCAATCGAGTTCAGGCATGGGAGCTGGTTTGCGGGAGGCGAGATCGATGGCCCTGCTCGCACCCTGCTTCGATCGAGAGGCGTGGCAAACGTCCTCGTCGATGGCCCAAGCTTCCCAATCGTCAGCGAGGAGACCGCGGATCACTCCTACATCCGCTTCCACGGCAGAAACGCCGATATCTGGCATCGTCGAAAGGAGGACGACTACCGGATAGACCGCTACGACTACCTCTACGGGGAAGATCAGCTGGCTTCCTGGGTTCCTCGCATCAGGGAGGCAAAGACCAAGACGGTCTTCGTCTATTTCAACAACCATGCCAGGTCCAAGGCCGCGAGAAACGCCTTCCAGATGATGGACCTCCTCGGAATGGAGCATCGAGAGAAGAGCGTGAGGATCCAGGACCAGTTCACATTGGGAAGCTTTCGGCATGAGGACTAGGCAAGGCGCTGTGTGAAAACCACCCACACCGATGAGCGTTCTCGACACCCTTAGTGACAACGTGGCGAAGGAGACGATAGTTTTTTATCGGATTATTAACACCAACGAAAGCATGAAGGCATCGACCATGGCGGGCATGGTGTTGATCGTCCTCCTACTTTCCATCGCCTCGGACGGCATGACAACATTGTATTATGGGAGAAAGTATATTTCTTATGATGAGGCATTTCATGGAACATCATCCCTTCTCATATCGGCCAAGATCGGCAGTAGCGGCAGCAGAACGATGACGCTAACCGAGCCGGCGCCGCTCGACGGGCTAGATCCCCTGGAGTTCATGATCTGTCCGTATGCCGGAGATGGGCGAATAGAGGTTCGCATCTACCTGGAGCCGGGGGCAGGCGGGGGCGAGGAGACCGAGATCTACGGAAGCCTCTCGTGGGACGACATGGGATGGGGAATGGGGGAGTGGGAAAAGTTCGATGCCACAACAATAGAATACAAGAAGAAGAAAGATGATACGGAAACGTACAAGACGCTACAAAAGTGGATGGACGAGCTCGGCGGCTCGATCGTGGTGAAGGTCCAGATCAGCCTATTTGCCCGAGGCAAAGTTCCTGCTTTCTGCTACATCGACCTCCTGAGGATCGCGGGCGAGGTTGCGACATTCGATCCCCTTGAGACCAAGGATATCAAGGATGACGAGGAGAACAAGGTCGAGCAAGGAGAATCGATCAAGTACACGATCACCTACGGAAACAGCCTCATGGATGAGGTGACGAACGTGCGCATAGTCGAGCATTACGACCCTCGAACGGTATTCGTTGAGGCTTATCCCGCCCCGGATCCCGGGACCAACAACGTCTGGACGATCCCGCACCTCGCGCCGGGTGAGCACGGCCAGATCGTGATTAAGGTGAAGACGCAGACGCCAAAGACGAAGGCCGAGATGACAGGAAGCGTTAGCGGCTCTGGATTTGCCTCCGTTCGGCGAAGCATGTCGACCGGCCTTGACGAGTATAACGTGATCAACCGCGTGGAGATTGCATGCGACCGCTTCGAGATGTCTGGAGAGACAAGCACCCTCGTCAAGCCTTTTCTCGGAACCGATGTCGCATTTCATGAACACGGATCTGGGCAGTACTGGGCCGAGGATAAGATGATCTTCAATCCCAGCCGGATCAGAATGTGGCGCGATATGAACGCCACAAAAGCGCCTACGTCTGTCGATCTGTGGGGAAGAACCCTCGCCTTCAACGACAGTTGGTCTGCAGGCCACCTCTGCGAAGGAAGAAAGGAGGCCGTCTTATTCAGCGAGAGATTCTCCCATGCAGAGTCGCTCAACCTGAGCGCCTATGCCGATACGAGCAACTCCAGGTCCACCTCCTCCCGGAGCAGTCGGCTCACCCTCGAGAGCAACGCAAGCTTCGTTGGGATCGGCGACTATGAGGCGAGACAGGGGCCCTCCATCACCACGTCTCGAATGGTTGGAAACTTCACAGTGGAGAACACAGATCGCGTCAGGGACTACATGAGAAAGAAGTATCCGAGCAAGCAATGGCTCGAATGCTGCTTCGAAGAGGCTGAGGACGGGATGGAGAAGCTGATTCAGGATAGCTGAAGAGGGGCGCGCTCGGTCAGCTGAAGATATCGCTAGAATCGATAGCTTGCAGTCGCATGATCGATCTCTAGCGGTTTTTCAGTGACGCTCACAGACGACTGCCCCAGGAGTGGCGCAAAGAGAGATGGCCGTGAAGATGTGGCCGAAGTCAAACATTGAGCTCACAAAAGAATAATTCCTATGGAGACCGTTTATGCTTGCTATTTTTCAGAAGGGCTGCTGATCTCCGTTGAAGGATAGGAGTTATTTGATCTATATAATTCAAATCTCTCAATTTTATCAGCATTATTCTCTAAAAGCGCGCCTAATGACTCAACCATTTTTAGAGCCCCGATATGAGATAAATATATTCGGATACCGCCTATTACCACTTTGCCATCTTTTTTTATGCCAGGCATCTCCAAGAAATCAATAATAACATCTCTTGGGGCAATTTGAAGATATGATATATTTGAATAGAAAGTACCTGAAAGCTCCACTACCAGATCTTCTGGTTTGAATTCATATAGCTTCCTTATATCCACTACGGATGCTGTATCTTTCTGTTCAGCATTGCTTTTATCGATTTCACCATGCTCATTGCGAATATCTTCCATATTTAACACCTCTTATGCTGTAGCCACCTGCAATTTCGGGGGTCTTATCACAAGTTTTTCGGCATCTGCCTGTCTATCTTGGTATATCATCACCCTCTCTGATGGAGGTGCCACATAATCCTTTGGCATTGTTTCAATTTGTGCTATATAGCTTAGATCCAGTTTCTCCATCGATAATTGACCCAAGTCGATCGGAATGAGACATTCATGGGATGCTGCATATTTCTCCCTCAATACCGAATCGCAATAATCTGCGATGACTTTATCC
The DNA here is from genome assembly GCA_016927425.1 of Methanotrichaceae archaeon. Taxonomy (GTDB): domain Archaea; phylum Halobacteriota; class Methanosarcinia; order Methanotrichales; family Methanotrichaceae; genus JAFGMR01. Next base: position 40,254 of record JAFGMR010000045.1, read on the forward strand.
ATGACATCTGTACCAAGCTTATCATCGAGAACTGCGTATGCCAAAAAAGACAATGCTAGATATCGTTTAGAAGATAGATTTACCCGATATACAGGATGCCTAGCGTTTGTTGTATCTTTTATAAGTATCCCCAAAGATGTTAAAATTTTCAAAGATTTCCTAACCGTTGGGGGGGACTCTTTCGTGAGATGCGATAGATCTATAGGGCGGAATTCAATACATGGATCTGCTATAACTTGCTCAAGCACATTAACTAGATTGGAGTCCCCAAATAAGCCACCATATGGTGGACTTACATATCGCCTCAATTTTTCCTGTCTAGCCATTACTCTTACCTCTCGCCAGCGAGTCATTATATCGAAGAGAGATATAAAGATTTCCTATGAATGGTAATTATATTTTCTATTCAATATTTATTTAAGCTTAGACCACCGTGATGGCCTCGATATACATTATAA